>JAGZKE010000015.1:0-47590 GCA_018365375.1 Collinsella sp.
GGGAGAGCGCTTGACTGGCAGTCAAGAGGTCAGGGGTTCGATCCCCCTCGTCTCCACCCGAGCATTGAATGAGGCTCCAACGCAAGTTGGGGCCTTTTTTCATATAGGCACACAAGGTCAAAGGCGGCACCATGATCCTCCTGGTCGACAAGATCGAAAAAAGCTTCGGCGCACGCGTCCTCTTTAGCGGCGCGTCCTTCCAGATCAACCCCGGCGAGCGCTTTGCGCTCGTGGGACCCAACGGCGCCGGCAAAACCACCATGCTCAAGATCATCATGGGCATCGACACCCCAGACGCCGGCCAGGTCCAGTACGCCAAGGACTGCCAGGTAGGCTACCTAGAGCAGGAAACTAATCTGGAGCAAAAGGACACCACCATCCTTGCCGAGGTCATGGCCGCCGCCAAGGAAATCCGCCGCATGGGCGAGCGCGCCAACGAGCTGCAGGCCCAGATCACCGAGCTCTCCGAACAGGGGAAGGACGTCAACGCGCTCCTCAACGAGTACGGCCAGGTCCAGGACCGCTTTGAGCACCTGGGCGGCTACGAGCTCGAGACCAACGCTCGCAAGATCCTGTCCGGCCTGGGCTTTAAGGTCGCCGACTTTGAGCGCCCGTGCTCCGAGTTCTCGGGCGGCTGGCAGATGCGCATCGCACTTGCTAAGCTCTTCCTGCGCCACCCCGACCTGCTGCTGCTCGACGAGCCCACCAACCACCTGGACCTCGAAAGCGTCCAGTGGCTGCGCGGCTTTATCGCCAACTACGACGGCGCCGTGCTCATCGTCAGCCACGACCGCGCCTTCATGGACGCCTGCGTCGACCACGTCGCCGCACTCGAAAACCGTCGCGTAACCACCTACACCGGCAACTACAGCAGCTACCTCAAGCAGCGCGAGGACAACCTGGAGCAGATGCGCGCCAAGCGCGCCGCCCAGGAGCGCGACATCGCCCACATGCAGGTCTTCGTCGATAAGTTCCGCTACAAGCCCACCAAGGCAGCCCAGGCCCAGGAGCGCATCCGCAAAATCGAGCAGATCAAAAAGGAGCTCGTCATCCTGCCCGAGGGTCACAAGCACATCGACTTTAAGTTCCCCGATCCGCCGCGCTCCGGCGACATGGTCGTGGGCCTCGAAGGTGTATCCAAGTCCTACGGCAACAAGCACATTTACAGCGACATCGACCTCAAGCTCTACCGCGGCGAGCACGTGGCGCTCGTCGGCCCCAACGGCGCCGGCAAGTCCACGCTCATGAAGATCCTCGCCGGCCTGGAGCCTCCCACCACCGGCACCCGCGATCTGGGCACCAACGTGGGCGTGGCCTACTACGCCCAGCACGCGCTCGAGGGCATGACCGAGTCCAATACCGTACTGCAAGAAATCGACACCGTCACGCCCAAGTGGACCGTGCCGCAGCAGCGCAGCCTGCTGGGCGCCTTCCTATTTAGCGACAACGACGCAATTGAAAAGCAGGTCCGTGTCCTCTCCGGCGGCGAAAAGGCGCGTCTGGCCCTGGCAAAGATGCTCGTGGCCCCCGAGGCGCTCCTGTGCCTGGACGAGCCCACCAACCACTTGGACATCGACTCGGTGGACATGCTCGAGAACGCCCTGCAAAACTTCCCCGGTACCATCGTGCTAATCAGCCACGACGAGCACCTGGTGCGCGCCGTGGCCAACCGCGTGATCGACATCCGCGATGGCAAGGTCACGGTCTATGACGGCGACTACGACTATTACCTCTACAAGCGCGAGGACCTCGCGGCCCGCGCCGCCGCCGAGGCGGCAGGGGAGGACACACCGGCCACGACCAAGGCAGCCAAGCCGACCAGTTCCGCCCAGCCCAGCGTCGCCGCCCCCAAGCCTGCCGAGGGCAAAAAGACCAAGGAGCAAAAGCGCGCCGAGGCCCAGGCCCGCGCTGCGCTCAACAAAAAGCTCAAGGGCGTGCGCAACCAGCTCAAGAAGATCGAGGCGGAGCTCGACAAAAAGCGCGCCCGCTATGACGAGCTTATGGAATTGATGGCCAGCGAAGAGCTTTATGCCGATCAGGACAAGTTCAACGCCGCGCTGGGGGAATATAACGGCCTTAAGCAAGAGCTGCCCAAGCTCGAGGACGAATGGCTGGAGCTTTCCACCCAGATCGAAGAGGAGACCGCGCGTGAACTCTCGTAAGGCCGCTGCCGTGGCGATGAGCATCATCGCCATCACTTGTCGCATCTGCGGCATCTTTATGAGCGCGATGACCGTGCTTCTGTGCTTTAGCGGCCTCACCGCCAAGCTGCAGATCGTGGGCTTTGTCGTTGAGCTTTCGCGCGCGCTGCCGAGCGCCATCGCCGGCTACGGAGTCATCACCTCACCGTTTGGCGGCGTGTTCCGCTTAGATTACGCCATCGTCGTTGTGATCCTGTTTGTAATTGACTACCTGCTCACGCGCGCCTCGCGCCGCATCCGCTAGGGGAGCGCCATGTCCAGCAGCTACTTCATGAACCTGCTCGCCAGCGCGGTCGCCGTCATCCTGGGCATCGTTATCCACGAGAGCGCGCACGCCGCCGCAGCCTGGGCTCTCGGCGACAAGACAGCCCGATCACGCGGTCGTGTCTCGCTCAACCCGCTCAACCATATCGACCCGTTTGGCACCATCATCCTGCCGCTGCTCATGCTTGCCGCCGGCGGCCCGGTGTTCGCCTTTGCCAAGCCCGTGCCCGTCTACCTCAACAACCTCAAGCACCCCAAGCGCGACGAGGTCCTGGTGAGCGCAGCCGGCCCCGCATCGAATATCGCGCTCGCGTGTCTTGCCGCAGTCCTCATGCGCCTGGCCTATGGCAGCCTCTACACCAGCATGTCCTTTGCCCTGGCGTCACAAATCATGAACTTCGGCGCCACGTTTATCGTGGTCAACTTGTCGCTCGCGTTCTTTAACCTCATCCCGATTCCGCCGCTCGATGGCTCATCGATCATCGTGCCCTTCCTCAAGGGCAAGGCGCTCGCCAACTACTACCGTCTGCAGCAATACGCCATGCCCATCCTCATCCTGGTGCTGTATCTGCTGCCCATGTGGACCGGCATCGATGTGATCGGCCGCTATTTCGACGTTACAGTGTATCCGCTTGCTGAGCAGCTGCTCAACTTCGCAATCGCCGGCATCTAAGGTAAACTTACAGGTCGACCGTGCAAAACGGTCGCAATATGCACCCAAACCGCGCCGCGAAGGCGCCGTCAAAGGAGGTCGAAGATGTCGTATCGCGTGTCGACGCAGGTCTACAGCGGACCGTTCGACCTGCTGCTGCAGCTGGTAACCCGCCAAAAAGTAGATATCGGCGCCATCTCGATCAGCGAGGTGGCCGAGCAGTACCTTGCCGAGGCCGAGCGCATCGAGGCGCTGGACCTGGACGTGGCGAGCGACTTTTTGCTGGTCGCGGCAACCCTTTTGGACATCAAGGCCGCCTCTCTGGTGCCGCAGGAGGCCCCGCGCAAAGTCGATGACGACGATGACGAGTTCGACGAAGACCTCGAGGAGCTCAGCACGCTCGACGGCGACGCCTTGCGCGAGGTCCTGATCCAGCGCCTGATTGCATACAAGCAGTTTAAGGGCGCGGCGGCGGCCCTCGGTGCCCGCATGCAGGCCGAAAGCCGCATGCACCCGCGTGTGGCCGGTCCCGACCCGGAGTTTTTGGGCCTAATGCCCGACTATCTGGCCGGCATCACCCTGCGCGGCCTCGCCGTCATCTGTGCCGACCTGGACGGCAAGCGCCAGACCTTCCTGCTGGAGGCCGAGCACGTGGCGCCGCATCGCGTGCCGCTCGACCTGACGGTGGCCTCGGTCGACCGCTTTACCATGGCGCACCAAACCTGCACCTTCCGCGAGCTGCTGGACGGCGACGCCACGACCGAGCAGCTCGTCGTCACTTTCCTGGCCATGCTCGAGCTCGCCAAGCGCGGCTCGCTTACGCTGAGCCAAGACGAGATTTTCGGAACCATTCAAATCAACCGCGTCGAGGGCGCCGAGGCATACGTGCCCGGCGAGGGCCCCGAGCTCACCGAATAGGAGCTGCAACCATGTCAACCCTTTCCACGCTGGAGGCAAGCAGCCTCAAAGGCGCCCTCGAGGCGCTGCTGCTGGTGTCGAGCGACCCGGTGAGTGCGCCCGCGCTAGCCGGCGCACTGGATATCGCCCCCGGCGAGTGCGCGTCGCTGCTCGCCGAGCTCAAGGTTGAGTACGAGGAGGCCAACCGCGGCTTTCAGCTGCGCGAGGTCGCCGGCGGCTGGCGTCTGTTTACACACCCCGCCTACCACGATGTGGTCGAGGCCTATGTGCTGAGCTGGGACACGCAAAAGCTGTCGCAGGCGGCTCTCGAGACCCTGGCCGTCATCGCCTACCACCAGCCCGTCACGCGTGAGGTTGTTAAGGGCATCCGCGGCGTCAACTCCGACGGCGTCATCGCGTCGCTCGTGGACAAGGGTCTGGTGCGCGAGCTCGGCCGCGACCCCGAGCGCGGTCAGGCAATCATCTACGGCACGACCAACGCCTTTTTGGAAAAGTTCGGCCTGCGCTCCACCCGCGACCTGCCCGATCTGGAGCAGTTTGCCCCCGACGAGCAGTCGCGACAGTTTATCCGCGAGCGTCTGAGCGGCCGCAGCATTCAGTCCACGCTCGAGGAGCAGGCCGAGGACCTGGACGAAGAGCGCGAACTGATCGATATCGATGTTGAAGATGTTGAGGCAGTCGAGGACGAGGATACCCTGGTTGTCGACGATACCTCGGAGGACATGCATGACGAGGACTAACGAAGCAGGGGAGACGCGCGCCGCAAGCGCCACGGACGCCGCAGCGCCCGCAGCCGGCGCCCAGCCCGTCTACCCGCACACCATGCGTCTTCAGCGCTTTTTGGCGCGCGCGGGCGTGGCGAGCCGCCGCGGCTCGGAGGACCTGATGACCGCCGGTCGCGTGACCGTCAACGGCCAGGTCGCGACCGAACTGGGCACCAAGGTCGATGTCGACCGCGACCATATCGAGGTCGACGGCATGCCCGTCAAGCTCAACCAGGGCGCCGTGTACCTGATGCTCTACAAACCGACCGGCTACCTCACCACCATGAGCGATCCGCAGGAGCGCCCTTGTGTGGCCGACCTGGTGCCGCGCGACCGCTTTCCGGGGCTCTTCCCGGTGGGTCGCCTGGACCGCGACACCACGGGCCTTCTGCTCTTTACCACCGACGGCGACCTTTCGCAGGATCTGCTGCACCCCAGCAAGCACGTCTACAAGACCTATCAGGCACTGGTAGACGGCCGCCTGACCGATCGCGACTTGGAACCGCTGCGTCGCGGCATCGAGCTCGACGACGGCCTCTGCCAGCCGGCAATCTGCCGAGTCATCACCGCACGCGAGGCCGAGGCCGTAGCTCCCCAGGGCGTCAAGCCCGGCACCACCGCCGTGGAGGTCATCATCCGCGAGGGCCGCAAGAACCAGGTCAAGCGCATGCTGAGCAAGATTCACCATCCGGTAATCCGTCTGCATCGCTGCAACTTTGCCGGCCTGGAGCTCGAGGGCGTGGCCAAGGGCTCGTGGCGCGAGCTCACCGACCGCGAGGTGCAGATCCTAAAAAGCGGCGGCATCCCGCCCAAGCAGGCGAGCGCCAAGTGCAACGGCGGCAAGCCCCAAGACACGCCCGCCAGCCGCACGCGTCACCACGGCAGCCACGGCTCCGCACCCAAGCGCAACACCTACCGCGAGCGCTACACGGGCTAGGCAACCCGCCGCGCCCTAACGCCCGCGAACCATACCAGCACGTCAATCATCGAAAGGAAGCATTGCATGATCGTCGCCATCGACGGCCCCGCCGGTTCCGGCAAGTCCACCATCGCCAAGGAGATCGCCCGCCAGCTGGGCTTTAACAAGCTCGACACGGGCGCCATGTATCGCGCCGTCACCTTCGCCGCGCTCGACCGCGGCATCGACCTGGATGACGAAGCGGCCATCGACGCCCTCGCCGAGCAGATCGAGATCCGCTTTACCAACGGCACCGGCGAGGACACGCGCCTGACCGTTGACGGCCAGGACGCTTCGGTCGCCATCCGCACCCCGCAGGTTGACGCCAACGTGTCCAAGGTCTCGGCCTATCCGGGCGTGCGCGCCGCCATGCTCATCCATCAGCGCCGTGCCGCCGAGGACCGCGATATCGTAGCCGAGGGTCGCGACATCGGAACCGTCGTGTTCCCTAACGCGCAGGTCAAGATCTTCCTGACAGCCGACCCGCGCGAGCGCGCCCGCCGCCGCGTGCTTCAGCGCCACCAAAACGATGCCCAGCCGCTCACGTCCGAGCAGCTCGAGGCCGAGGTCGACGAGACCCTCGACGCCCTTAAGCAGCGCGACAAGCTCGACAGCAGCCGCGAGGTCGCCCCGCTCGTGCCCGCCGAGGACGCCGTGCACGTCGACTCCACCGCCCACACCATCGACGAGGTCGTCTCGATAATCGAGGACCTCATTAACCAAAGGAGGTAGCCCATGCGCCTGTTTAAGCAGACGCCAGAGGACTATTACAACGCCCCCTACGCCGAGTTCCCGGCGATCATCCGCGGCACCGTCGTCGTAGTCATGGCCATCCTTTGGGCCTTCTCCAAGCTCATGTGGCGCTGGAAGGTCGAGGACGCCGATCTGCTGTTTGAGCGCCAGGAAGGCCGCGGAAGCGTGGTCATCTGCAACCACACCTCGATGGCCGAGCTCCTGGCCGTGGAGACGGCGCTGTTCTTTGGGGGGCGCCGCATTCGTCCCATCTTTAAGTCCGAGTTCGCCAAGAGCAAGATTGTGCGCTGGGCCTTTAGCCGCGTAGGCGGCATCCCCGTGGAGCGTGGTACTGCCGATATGAAGTGCCTGCGCGCCGCCCAGCATGCGCTGCAGCGCGGCGAGGACGTTCTGATCTTCCCCGAGGGCACGCGCATCCGCTCACGCGAGATCAAGCCCGAGGTCCACGGCGGTTTTGCGCTCATCGCTCAGATGGGCAAAGCACCCGTCAACCCGCTCGCAATCTGTGGCTGGTCCGACATCACGCCTGCGGGCAAAAAGATAATGCGTCCCAAGAAGTGCTGGATCCGCGCCGGCAAGGCCGTCTCGCTTTCCGATGCACCCGCCGGGCTTAAGCGCACGGAGCGCCTGGCCTGGTTTGAGTCCGAGGCCATGAACCGCGTCTACGCCATGCGAGACGAGCTGTGCGCCGAACATCCGGGCAGGTTCTAGCCATGAGCGAGAACGTGACGAACACCGCCGTGACTGCGTCCGATCAGGACGGCGCGCCCACCATCGAGATCGCAGCCCACGCCGGCACTTGCTACGGCGTGCAGCGCGCGCTCGATATGGCGCTAGCCGCCGCACCGCAGGCAGGTGAGTGCGCTCAGGTCCATACCTTGGGGCCTCTCATCCATAACCCCATCGTGGTACGCGAGCTTGCTGAGGCAGGCGTTGGCCTGGCCGAGAACCTGGACGACGCCGCATCGGGCACCGTAATCATTCGCGCGCACGGAGTGGTGCCGCAGGTGATCGATGCTGCCCGCAAGCGTGGCCTCAACGTGGTCGACGCCACCTGCCCCTACGTGAAGAAGGTCCATATGGCAGCCGAGCGCCTGGTGCGCGAGGGCTACCGCGTGGTGGTCGTAGGCGAGCCAGGTCACCCTGAGGTGGAGGGCATCCTGGGCCACGCCGGCAATGATGCGCAAGTCGTGAGCTGTGCCGCCGACGCCAACGCTTTGTCGCTCAAGGGCAAGGTGGGCCTGGTTGTGCAGACCACCCAGACCGCGCAGAACCTCGCCGAGGTCGTGGCTGCCATCACCCCGCGCGTACAGGAGCTGCGCGTGATCAACACCATCTGCGCCGCCACGAGCGAGCGCCAGCAGGCAGCCGCATCGCTTGCCAAACGTTGTGATTGCATGGTCGTCGTGGGTGGCAAGAACTCGGGCAACACCCGCCGCTTGGCGCAGATTTGCGCAGACGCCTGCGAGCGCACGTATCACATCGAGGAAGCTTCCGAGCTCCAGGCCGCGTGGTTTACCGACGCTCACCACATCGGCATCACCGCCGGAGCCTCCACCCCGCAAGAACACATCGAGCGCGCCGTCGAGCGCATCAAGGAGCTTTGCCGCTAATCATGGACCAGACCGTACCCGCATACGCCGCCGAGGTGGCCGATTACGGGCGCAGCCGCGACCCCGAGCCGGGTGAGGGCGCGCTCGTAAAGAACGTGCGTCCCGAATCGCCCGCGTGGGATGTGGGTATCGAGCCGGGCATGCGCGTGCTCACGGTCAACGGCGAGCAGCTGACCGACATGATCGTGTGGCTCTGGGAGGCCGACGACGATACCGTCGACCTGGAGGTATTCGATCCGCGCGACGGCACCGTCACCCCCGTCGAGCTCGACCGCTTCCCGGGAGAGGACTGGGGCCTGGAGTTCGACGGCCCCATCTTTGACGGCATGCGTACCTGCGTGAACGCCTGCGTGTTCTGCTTTATGACCATGCTGCCCAAGGGCGGCCGCTCCACGCTCTATATTCGCGACGACGACTATCGCCTAAGCTTTTTGCAGGGCAACTTTGTCACGCTCACGAACCTCACCGACGAGGACGTGCAAAACGTCATCCAACGCAACATGAGCCCCATGAACGTGTCGGTCCACGCCGTGAGCCCCGACGTCCGCCGCCGCATGATGGGCCGCAACGCCCAGCGCGGCATGGACGTACTCAAGGCCATCATGGCCGCCGGCATCGAGATCCACGCCCAGATCGTACTGTGCCCTGGCATGAACGACGGCGAAGAGCTGGAAAAGACCCTGCGCTTTTGCGAGGAGCACGAGCAAATCACAAGCCTGGGCATTGTGCCGCTCGGTTTTACCAAGCATCAGAACCGCTTTAGCTGGTCATACAGCGACAAGCCCGAACTGGCGCGCGAGACCATTGCCATGATCCGTCCCTACCAGGACCGCGCCTTCGAGCGTTTTGGCCGCCACACCTTCCAGATGAGCGACGAGTTCTACCTGGACGCCGGCATCGATCCGCCCGAGGCAGAATTTTACGACGGTTACCCGCAGTACTACGACGGCATCGGCATGATCCGCTCGTATCTGGACGAGACGGACGATGTGCTTGCCGCCGATGCCGAGCGACTAGCCCGCGTCCGCGAGGCCATCGCCGCTCGCAGCCAGCACCTGCTGTGCCTCTCGGGCGCCAGCGCACGCGACACCGTGGCCCGCTTTGTGGAATCGCCGCAGGGGCTCGCCGGCACCGTCACGGCCATCAAGAATCGCTACTTTGGCGGCAACGTGGACGTGACCGGCCTCATCGTCGCCTGCGACATTCTGGAACAGCTGCCGCAGGACCTCTCGGGGGTTATGCTCTTTGTGCCTAAGCTCATGTTCAACGCTGACGGCATGACGCTTGACGAGTATCATCGTGACGATTTACTCGCAAGCCTTACCAGTCGCGGCGCCGAGGTTCATGTGGTGTCGACCATGCCGCATGAGCTGCTCGATACCCTGAAGCGCATCCTTGGCATTGTGCCCGCAGACTCTAACACTTCCACTGACCCTACCCATTAAAGGAGAGCAGATGAAACCTATCGTCGCCGTCGTCGGACGCCCAAACGTGGGCAAGTCCACGCTCGTTAACCGCCTGGCCCAGACCTCGGACGCCATCGTCCACGAGTCACGCGGTGTCACGCGCGACCGCTCATATCACACGGCCGATTGGAACGGCCGCGAGTTCACCATCGTCGACACGGGCGGCATCGAGCCGCTCAAGAGCGACGACGTCTTTGCCACGTCCATCCGCGACCAGGCGCTCGCCGCCGCCGAGGAAGCCGCCGTCATCCTGTTTGTGGTCGATGGCCGCACCGGCGTCACCGAGGAGGACGAGTCGGTCGCCCGCATGCTCAAGCGCTGCGACAAGCCGGTCTTTCTGCTGGTGAACAAGCTCGACAACCCCGATCGCGAAAACGACAGCATCTGGGAGTTCTATTCGCTCGGCATCGGCGAGCCCACGCCGCTCTCGGCCCTGCATGGCCACGGCACGGGCGACCTGCTCGATGACATCGTGGCCCTGCTTCCGGAGGAAGAGGACGAGGTCGCCGATGAGTTCCCCGACGCACTGAACGTGGCCATCATCGGCCGTCCCAACGCCGGTAAGTCGTCGCTGTTCAACCGCATCCTGGGCGCCGACCGCTCTATCGTGTCCAACATTGCCGGCACGACGCGCGACGCCATCGACACGGTCGTCGAGCGTAACGGCAAGCACTACCGCATGGTCGACACCGCGGGCATTCGCAAGAAGAGCACCGTGTACGAGAACATCGAGTACTACTCCATGGTCCGCGGCCTGCGCGCCATCGATCGCGCCGACGTGGCACTGCTCGTCGTCGACGCCTCCGTAGGCGTTACCGAGCAGGACCAGAAGGTCATGGGCCTTGCCATCGAGCGCGGCTGTGCCATCGTGGTGCTGCTCAACAAGTGGGACCTGCTCGACGACGACCGCAAGCGCGAGGCCTGCATGGAGACCGTCGACCGCCGTCTGGGCGTCATGGCTCCCTGGGCCCAGTATCTGCGCATCTCTGCCCTGACCGGCCGCAGCGTCGAGAAGATCTGGGCAATGGTAGACGCCGCCGAAAAGACGCGCTCGCAAAAGATCACCACCTCGCGCCTTAACACGTTCCTCACCGACCTGCGCGAGTTCGGCCACACCGTGGTGGACGGCAAGCGCCGCCTGCGCATGCACTACGTGACTCAGACGGGCATCAACCCGCCGACGTTTACGTTCTTCGTCAACCACAGCGATCTGGTCAACGACACCTACCAGCGCTACGTCGAGAACCGCATGCGCTCGACCTTCGACTTTGCCGGCACACCCATTCGACTCTTCTTTAGGAAGAAGGAGCAAAAGGATGCATAATCCGATTCTGCTGACCGCCATCTGCGCCGTGGTCTCGTTCTTTATCGGAGCAATTCCGTTTGGCCTGATCCTGGGCCGCGTGTTCAACCACACCGACATCCGCAAGGCGGGTTCCGGCAACATCGGCACCACCAACGCCCTGCGCGTGGCCGGCCCCAAGGTGGCCGCGCTCACGCTGCTGCTCGACTGCCTTAAGGGCGCCATCTGCGTCCTTATCGCGCGTCCGCTCATTGCCGACTTGGGCTATGGCTTCCCCGTGAGCATTATGGCCCCCGGTGCCGCCGGCGACTGGATGCTCGGCGTCATCTGCCTGGCAGCCGTGTGGGGCCATATCTTCTCGCCCTACCTCAACTTCCATGGCGGCAAGGGCATCGCAGTTGGTCTGGGCGTCATCCTCGCCTGGTACTGGCCCATCGGACTTTCGCTGCTGGGCATGTTTATCGTGGCCGTCGCCATCACCAAGTTTGTGTCGGTGGGCTCGCTTGCCGCGGCCATCGGTCTTCCCATCGCTGCCTGCGCGGTCTTTCCGTACAGCAGCCTCGGACTTAAGTTTTGCATGGCGCTGATCGGCATCACCGTGGTGTGGGCCCATCGTGCGAACATCAAAAAGCTCATGACGGGTAAGGAGTCCAAGCTCTCGTTTACCAAGCGCGTCACCGAGCCCGACGATAAGTAGGAGAGAGTCATGAATGTTGCGCTGATTGGCTCCGGCTCCTGGGGAACCGCCGTCGCGGGCCTTGCCGCCGCGCGGGCCGAGCGCGTGACCATGTGGGCCCACAGCGAGCAGACGGCCTCCGGCATTAACGGCGAGCACCGCAACCCCCGCTACCTTGTGGGCTACAAGCTGCCCGGCAACGTCGTCGCCACGACGGACCTGGCGCAGGCGCTCGACGGTGCCGAGGCCATCATCTTTGCCGTTCCTTCGACGCACCTTCGCAGCGTGTGCCACCAGGCCGCTCCCTTTATCGCCGCCGATACCCCGGCGCTCTGCCTCACAAAGGGCATTGAGCCCGAGTCCGGCCTGCTCATGAGCGAGGTCATCGCCAGCGAGATCGGCAACGAGTCGCGCGTGGCGGCGCTCTCGGGCCCCAACCATGCTGAGGAAATCTGCCGCGGCGGACTTTCTGCCGCCGTCATCGCAAGCAAAGATCCGCAGATAGGGGAGACCTTTAGGGAACTGCTCCTGTCCACGGCCTTCCGCATCTATCTGTCGCAAGACATGACCGGTGTCGAGGTCTGCGGCGCCATGAAAAACGTCATCGCCATCGTATGTGGCATCTCCGCCGGCACCGGTGCGGGCGACAATACGCTCGCCCTTATCATGACGCGCGGCCTGGCCGAGATCAGCCGTCTGGTGCATGCCCGCGGCGGGCAGGCTATGACCTGCATGGGGCTTGCCGGCATGGGCGACCTCATTGCCACCTGCACCTCGGAGCATTCGCGCAACCGCACCTTTGGCTACGAGTTCGCTCATGGCGTATCGCTCGACGAGTATCAGACGCGCACGCATATGGTGGTTGAGGGCGCCGTCGCGGCCCGCAGCGTCAGCGAGCTTGCCCGTTCACTGGGCGTAGACATTCCGCTCACCTTTGCCGTGGAGCAAACGCTCTACAACGGTGTTACTTTAGATAGGGCGCTCGAGATTCTTACCGATCGCGTCCCTTCTCATGAGTTCTACGGACTCACCGACTAGCGCAGAAAGGCTTCTACCATGGGTTCCATCAAAATCGCTCCGTCCGTCCTTTCGGCCGACATGGCCAACCTCAAGGGCGAGCTCGACAAAATCGCCGGCGCCGACTACGTGCACTTCGACGTTATGGACGGTCACTTTACCGGCAACCTCACCTTTGGCGTTGACATCCTCAAGGCCGTCAAGCGCTCCACCGATGTACCGGTCGACGCGCACCTGATGGTGTCGAACCCCGACGAAACGGTCGATTGGTACGCCGACGCCGGTGCCGATATGATCACCGTGCACTACGAGGCCTCCACGCACCTGCACCGCACGCTCACGCATCTGCAGCAGCGCGGCGTCAAGGCCGGTGTGGTGCTCAACCCCGCCACCCCCGTGTGCGTTCTCGAGAGCATCATCGACGTCGTCGATATGGTGCTGCTGATGAGCGTGAACCCCGGCTTTGGCGGCCAGAGCTTTATCCCGGGCACCATCGCTAAGCTCCACGAGCTCAAGGCGATGTGCGAGCGTCACGGCGTTTCGCCCCTCATCGAGGTCGACGGCGGCATCTCTTCCAAGAACATTGCCGAGGTCGTCAAGGCCGGCGCCAACGTGCTCGTTGCCGGCTCCGCCGTATTTAAGTCCGAAGATCCCGCCGCCGAGGTTGCGCTGCTGCAGAAGCTGGGCAATGAGGCCGCACAGGAGGCATAAACCCTTATGACCGCAGGTCAAAACCGCATACCCGTGAATCTTGACTTCGCCGCCTCGACGCCTATGCGCGCCGAGGCGCTCCTTGCGCAGCGCGAGTACGACGACAGCGAGCTTGCCGGCGTCAACCCCAACTCGCTGCATTCGCTCGGCCGCAAGGCTGCCGCGCGTCTGGAGGTTGCACGTCGCGAGATCGCCCGCAGCTTTGGCGCGCGCGTCCGCCCGTCCGAGATTGTACTGACCAACGGCGGCACCGAAGCCAACCAGCTGGCGCTGCTCGGTCTTGCCGAGGGCGCTCGTCAGCGCGATCGCAAGCGCGATCGTGTAATCGTTTCGGCCATCGAGCACGATTCGATTCTGGACAACCTGCCGTTGCTGCGTGCCGCCGGCTTTACCGTCGACCTGGTGCAGCCCTGCCGCATGGGCTACATTGAGCCTGCCACGCTTGTCGAGCTGCTAGGCGACGACGTGGCGCTCGTGAGCATCATGGTTGCCAACAACGAGACCGGCGTGGTGCAGCCCATCCGCGAGCTTGCCGCGGCCACGCATACCGTTGGCGCCCTGTTCCACACCGATGCCATCCAGGGGTATCTGCATATTCCGCTCGATGTCACCGAGCTGGGCGTCGACGCCATGTCCGTCGCAGCCCACAAGATTGGCGGTCCCGTGGCATCTGGCGCACTCTACCTTAAGAGCCGCACGCCGCTGCGCCCGCGCATCTTTGGCGGCGGACAGGAGGCCGGTCGTCGTGCCGGCACGCAAGACCTGCGAACGCAGCTCGCCTTTGCCGCTGCCGCCTCGTCTCTGACGCCCCATGTGGCTCAGGAGCGCGCGAAGCTGCAAGCCCTTTCCGACAAGCTCTACGCCACGCTTACGGCCCACCAGCGCATTCACGCCACCATGGGCGACTACGCACAGGCCGATCGCCTGCCGGGCATGGTGTCGATCTACGTTGATGGCATGGACTCCGAGGAGCTCATCGTCAAGCTCGATGCCGCCGGCTTTGAGGTTTCGGCCGGCTCGGCGTGCTCGAGCGGCAGCATGGACCCGAGCCATGTGCTCAGCGCCATGGGCATTGGTCGCGAGCAGGCACTAGGTGCACTGCGCATTTCCTTTGACGACCGCGTGAATCCGGACGATCTGGACGAGTTTGCCCAGACGCTGCTCTCGATCGCAGGTGCCGCATGATCGTCGCCGAGCTCGAGCGCGCGCTACTGGCACGCTATCCCAAGACGGACACCGAGCCCTGGGACCACGTAGGACTCTCCGTTGGCGATCCGGCCGCGGAGATCACCGGCGTTGCCTGCGCACTCGATGCGACTGAGGCTAATGTTCGCCGCGCCCAAGAAGCAAGCGCCAACGTGCTGCTGACGCATCATCCCATATACATCAAGGCACCCGAGGCCTTTTGTCCGGCGGATGCCACACGTCCCCAATGCAGCGCGGCGCTCTACGAGGCAGCGCGTTGCGGCGTGAGCATCATATCGCTCCACACCAACCTGGACCGCTCGCACGAAGCCCGTGTCCGCCTGAGCAAGCTGCTGGGTGCTGCACCCGTAAGCTCACTGGAGCACGTGGACGACCCCGAAGCCACCGGCCTGGGCGCGCTTGCAACGCTCAACGACCCGTATACGCTGCGCGATCTTGCCGCCCGTGCTGCCACGGCCTTCGGAAGCGACCCGCGCGTATGGGGCGATGCCGAGCGCCCGTGCCGCACCGTCGCCATTCTGGGCGGCTCCCTGGGCGACTTTGGCGAGCTCGCCATCGCCGCGGGTGCGGATGTCGTCGTGACGGGCGAGGCGGGCTATCACGTGGCGCAGGACCTCGCTCTGCGCGGTCTGGGCGTCATCTTGCTCGGCCACGACCGCTCCGAGGAGCCGTTCGTTGATATATTGATGAACTCTGCAGTTGACGCCGGGGTCAACCCCCGTCATGCGATTAAAATACTGAACCCTTGCCAATGGTGGACTGTGACAAAAGGAGAGAACTTATGAGCGCCGGCGCTACGCTACTCAAGCTGCAACAGATCGATTTGGAGCTCGCCCGCAACAAGAGCGAACTTGCCAATATGCCGGAGCTCAAGGAGCTCGCTTCCAAGCGCAAGACCTATGTGAAGCTCAAGTCCGAGATGACCAAGCTCTACGCCCAGCGCAAGGATCTGGACATTGAGCTCGACGATCTCAACACCACCGAGATCCAGACCAATAACGCCATCGAGGCCGCTAAGAAGCGCCACGTTGACGGCTCCGACTACCGCGAGGTACAGGACCTGGAAAACGAGCTCGCCACCCTGGCCAAGCGCCTGGACAAGATTGAGCACACCCGCAAGGATGTCGTTGTCGCCCATAAGGAGGCGCTCGACCGCGAGACCCGCGCGCAGGCCATCATCGCCAAGTTCGAGGAGGGCGTGAAGGCCGATACCAACGCCGCCCGCGCCAAGGCTGCCGACCTGCAGGCTCAGATCGAAGCCGCCACTAAGGAGCGCACCGCTCTTGCCGCCACGCTGCCGGCCGACGTGCTCACCGACTACGAGCGTCTGCTCAAGCAGTTCCGCGGCTTGGCCGTCGAGACCATCCAGGGCAACATCCCCACGGTCTGCCACACCGCGCTGCAGGCATCGTCCATGAGCGACCTCAACCACGACGGTAGCGAGATTACGCACTGTCCGTACTGCCACCGCCTCCTGGTGCTCCCGAGCAAGGAAGCCTAGCGATGACGGCGGCATCCAACAATTCAATGCAACTTGAGGGAAAAACGATCCTGCTGGGCATTACCGGCGGGATCGCCGCCTATAAGTCGTGCAATATCGTGCGCCTGCTGCAAAAGCGCGGCGCACGTGTCAAAGTCGTTATGAGCGAGCATGCCACGGAGTTCGTGGGCCCGCTTACCTTCCGTGCGCTCACCAACGAGCCCGTTGCCGTGGGCCTATTCGACGATCCCTCCGACCCCATCCACCATATCTCGCTTGCGCAGGAGCCCGATCTGGTGGTCGTGGCGCCCGCGACGGCCAATATCATCGCCAAGATGGCCAACGGCATCGCCGATGACCTTATTTCCACCACGCTGCTTGCGACGCTGCGACCCATCGTGATCGCACCCGCTATGAACAACGGCATGTGGAAGGCGCCGGCGACGCAGGCCAACATGGCCACGCTGCGCGAGCGCGGTGTCCATGTTGTGGGACCCGGCAGCGGCTACCTTGCCTGCGGCGACGTGGACACGGGACGCATGAGCGAGCCCGAGGACATCGTCGAGGCTGTATGTGAGGTGCTCAAACCCGTGCCTCAGGACCTGGCAGGCAAGCGCGTCGTCATCACTGCCGGCCCCACGCACGAACCAATCGACCCGGTGCGATTCATTGGCAACCGCTCATCAGGCAAGATGGGCATCGCCCTGGCAGGGGAGGCCGCTCGCCGCGGTGCTGCGGTCAAGCTTGTGCTGGGACCAACATCGCTCGATGTCCCCCGCGGCGTGGAGTGCGTGCGCGTGCAGACCGCCGCAGAAATGCTCCAGGCGGCGCTGAGCGCCTTCCAGACGGCCGATGCGGCAATTTGTGCGGCCGCCGTCGCCGACTATACCCCCGCCACCCCTGCGGACCATAAGCTCAAAAAGGCCAACGAACGCCTGGATCGCATCGAGCTTGTCGAAACGGTCGATATTTTGGCCGAGCTCTCGCGCCAGAAGGGCGAGCGGTGCGTAATCGGATTTGCGGCCGAGACCGATAACGTTGTCGAGTACGCCGAGCGCAAATTGGCCCGCAAGGGTTGCGATGCCATTATCGCCAACGATGTCTCGCGCGCCGATTCGGGCTTTGGAACCGATACCAACAAGGCCTGGATCGTAAGTACAGCGGGTACGCAAGAACTTCCCGTTCTAACAAAACCCCAGCTCGCAGATACAATTTTGGACTTGCTTCAAAATTTATAAAAAAGTTCTTGCACAAGTCCAAAGTTTCGGGTTAATATACTCCCTGTT
Organism: Collinsella sp.; assembly: GCA_018365375.1. GTDB lineage: Bacteria > Actinomycetota > Coriobacteriia > Coriobacteriales > Coriobacteriaceae > Collinsella. The sequence continues at coordinate 17,269 of JAGZKE010000015.1, forward strand.
GCGAGCGAGAGCAGAGCAACAAACAATAGCTTCGGGACGTGGCGCAGCTTGGTAGCGCACTTGACTGGGGGTCAAGGGGTCGCTGGTTCGAATCCAGTCGTCCCGACCAGAAGTTTGCAGGTCAGGCACCTAGTGCCTGACCTTTTTTGTTTTAATCACCATGATTATTTTGCTTAAAGCAACAACGTTCCCGCTCGATGTAACCACCGAATCAAAACGTGTACATCAGCCACCAAAATCGACATTTTTCGACATGTTTGGAGGCTGATGTACACGAATGCGAAATCCCCGCCGCCTAAAAACGCCCTCCACATGTCTGGACTCTCTATGCTTACGCTGGATAGACATCGCCGGAACGGGTATAGTATCGAAAGTTTTGTCGTTAACCAGCGGGGGAGTCCTGTGGGCATCAAAAAGAAGATCAAAAAGGAGCTTATCGGCACTTCCGATTACCCGTCGAATAAGATCTTTACGATCTCCAATTTCATCACCTTTACGCGCCTGATCCTCACCCTGGTATTTCTGTACCTGTTTGTGACGGATAACAACCGCGTCATCGCCATCGCTATCTACGCCGTTGCCGCCTCCACCGACTGGATGGACGGGCAGATCGCCCGCATGACTAAGACGGTCTCGTGGCTCGGCAAGGTCATGGATCCCATTTGCGACCGCGCGCTGCTGTTCACCGGCGTGCTGGGACTGGTGGTCCGCGGAGAGCTGCCCATCTGGGTCTGCGTGCTCATTATTGGCCGCGACATCTATCTGGGCATCGGCACGCTTATCGTGCGTCATTATCACCGTCGCCCCATCGATGTCGTCTTTCCCGGAAAGATTGCCACTGCGCTGCTCATGACCGGCTTCTCGCTCATGCTGCTCGGGTTCCCCGTTATTGACGGCCTGCACCTTTTACCTTCAACCCTTACGGCCTTCCCGGGCCTCAACGGAAGCTCGGTGCCCCTCGGCATCTTCTTTGTGTACGGCGGCGTGATCTTCTCCATGCTCACGGCTGTCATCTACTCCATTAAGGGCGGAGCGGCCATTAAACAGGCTCTCGCGCATCCCGAGGACGAGGACATCGACTTTCTGAACCCTGAAATCGAAGACTGATTCGTTGGGGTATGATTACGTACGGTTCATTATTTGCGGCACGTCCGCGATAAGATAGGGGTTGTCATGGACAACATGGTTAACAATATGCCTCAGAATGATAAGACTGCTGACGCTACCTGCGTATTCCGCGTGCCTTCAAGCGACGTCACCGTTCCCGACCTCATGGCCAACGTGCGCATCACCGCCCCCGTTCTGTCCATCGTCAAGGGTCCGCAGACTGGTGCCGCCTTTGAGCTCGAGGACGACGTGACCACCATCGGCCGCGATCCCGCGAACGGCATCTTCCTCAACGACATGACTGTTTCGCGCAGCCACGCGCGCATTATTCGCGAGGGCCTCGGCGCTCGCATCGAGGACCTGGGCTCGCTCAATGGTACCTGGGTCGACGGTGCCATTGTCAATGCAGCCCCGCTGCACGACGGTTCTTCCGTTCAGATCGGTACGTTTACGCTCATCTACCACGAGAGCACGCCGGAGCGCATCGAAACCGGTGAGTAGGGCATGGCCGAACGCAACTATCTGAGTATCGGCCAAGTCGTCAACCTACTTCGAGGCGCATACCCCGATCTTTCGAACTCAAAAATTAGATTTCTAGAGGATGAGGGGCTCATTACCCCTCATCGTACGCCTAAGGGATACCGTCAGTACTCTAAGGAGGACGTTGATCGCCTGGAGGTCATCCTGCACTTGCAGAAGACCCGCTACATGCCGCTCAACGTGATTAAGCAGCGCTTGGAAAACGCCACGGACTTGTCAACGCTCGCCTACGAGGTGGGCTTGCTGTCCGATGTTCCGCTCAAGACGGAGCCCAAGGAGACTAAGCAAAAGCTGCATCCCATCGAGACCATTCCCGATATGCTGGGCGTCGAGATTTCGTTTATCCGTTCGCTCGCCGAGAACGACCTCATTCGCATCATCAAGAGTCCGCAGAATCGTGAGCTCGTCGATGGTCGCGATTTCCCGATCATCCGCTACTGCTCCGAGCTGTCACGCTTCCATATCGAGCCGCGCAACCTGCGTCAGTACGTGTCTTCCGCCAACCGCGAGTCCTCGATGTTTGAGCAGGTGCTCGTGAGCATGCTCGGCATGGATACTTCCGATGACGAGCGCGACGCCAAGCTCGAGCGTGCGTTTAAGAAGCTTCACGACCTGACGGAGGGCGTGCACACCGCGCTGCTCAAGAACCGCGTTTTTGAGTCGCTCAACGCCGTGGTCGAGGACGCCGACATCGATGCACTCGATGAGGAAATCACTCGCTCCGAGTCCACCAAGGCCAAAAACGAAGAGACAGTCGCGCCGGCTTCACACGAGGATTCTCTCGTAAAGCCGCTCAAGGTCGTCGCCCCTTCGCAATCCGGCACCGTCACCGCGGGCAAGTAACAGCTGCCGCTTATCCGGCAACCCATTGAAAGGTCATGCAATGTACGACTTCGAATCTCAAATCGTCGACATCCCCGACTATCCCGAGCCCGGAGTCATCTTTAAAGACATCACGCCGCTCTTTGGCAATCCCGAGGCGCTCAAAGCCATGACCGATGCCCTCGCCGAGCACTTTGCCGGCATGGGAATCACCAAGGTCGTAGGTCCCGAGGCTCGCGGCTTTATGGTGGGCGTTCCCGTGGCCGTCGCTCTGGGCGCCGGCTTTGTTCCCGCACGTAAACCGGGCAAGCTGCCGCGCGAGACCGTAAGCCAGAGCTACGAGCTCGAGTACGGCACCGATTCAATTGAGATCCATGCCGACGCTATCAGCTCTAAAGATACCGTGTTGATTCTGGACGACTTGGTCGCGACGGGCGGAACCGTCGAGGCAACAGGTAAACTGGTGCGAGATATGGGCGCAAAGCTTGTGGGCTACGGGTGTATCCTTGAGCTTGCGTTTCTCAACCCGCGCGAGAAGCTCACGTCGACTGACGACGATGTTGAGCTCTTTAGCCTGGTGACGGTGGACTAGCCGTTACCCTTAGTTACTGGAAAGGAAGCTACATGCGCACAGCAAACACGCACAAAAACATGGCACGCTGCGCTGCTACGGCAACCCTCGCTTGTGTTTTGGGCTTGGGCCTCGCGGCTCCTGCCTACGCCGATACCGCATCCGACCTTGCCGCTGCTCGTACGAAGCTCGAGCAGATCGGTACCCAAACCCAGCAGATTTACGATGAGCTCGCCACGCAGACGCAGGCGCTCGATCAGACTGCTGGCGAGATCACGCAAAAGCAGCAGGAGATTGCTGACGGTCAGGCCAAGCTCTCGACCTATGTCGCCGGCGAGTACAAGACCGGCGGTCTGAGCCTGCTTCAGGTTCTAACGGGCGTTGACGACCTGAGCGATATGCTCAACCGTCTGTTCTACTACGGCAAAGTTTCCGATAAGCAAGCTCAGACCATTCAAGAGGTCAAGGAGCTTAAGCAGCAGCTCACCGATAAGCAGGCCGAGCAGGAAAAGAACGTCGCCGCAACGCAAAAGAAGGTCGACGAGCTTAACGCCCAACAGGCTGAAGCCCAGAACGTTGTAAACTCTCTGGATTCTCAGCTGCAGGCCGAGCTTGCCGCCGAGGCCGAGGCCAACGCCGCGCTGCAGGCCGGCATCAACGCCAGCACCGCCGAGAAGGCCACGGTGAGCAACGAGACCGCCGGTACGATCGAGAACACCAACAACGGTGGCCAGACCAGCAATAACAACAACCAGGGCGGCAACACTCCGGCTCCTACGCCGGCACCTGCTCCGACGCCGCAGCCCTCCACGCCTGCTCCGGCTCCGACGCCTTCTGCTCCGAGCCAGTCTGTTGATGGCGGTTCTGTTGTCTCGCGTGCATACAGTAAGCTTGGTTGCGCTTATTCCTGGGGCGGAATTGGCCCGAACAGCTTCGACTGCTCTGGTTTTGTTAGCTATTGCCTCACTGGTCGCTATTGCCGTCTGGGCACCACGGGTACCTTTATGGGCTGGACGCGTGTGTCCGATCCGCAGCCCGGTGACGTTGTGGTCAACTCGTACCACACCGGCATTTACATCGGTGGTGGTCAGATGATTCATGCTTCCGACTACAACACGGGTGTCATCATCAGCTCCGTTGCCGCCGGCATGAACAATAACTATATCTTTGTGCGTTACTAAGTATTCAGATAAAGCAAACGGATATGGACCTCGTGGCTTTGAGTCATGGGGTCTATTCTTTTGCCTTTAGTGCAGTCCGCTATCTAGTTTTGAATACTAGATAGCGGCCCAATCGGTCTGCAAGATGGCTATAATTGAATGGGAACGATTAGAAAGGACCCTCTATGAGCTGGGCACTTATCTCCGATTCAAGCTGCAACCTCCGCGATTGGCAACCGACCGCGCCCCATACCACCTTTGCATTTGCGCCCCTCAAAATTCGAGTGGGGGAGCGTGAATTCGTCGATGACCTTTCGCTCGATGTGCATGAGCTCAACTGCGCTGTTCAGGCGGAGACGAACGCTTCTTCGAGCGCTTGTCCCAGCGTAGGGGAGTGGGCCGAGCTCTTCAAATTGGCAGACAAGACCATCTGCATGCCGATCTCTGAGGGCGTGTCGGGCAGCTACAACGCGGCAGCCACGGCTCGCGATATGGTTCTTGCCGAGGAGCCCGACCGACAGATTCATCTAGTCAATTCACGCGCAGCTGGCGGCAAAATGGACCTCATTTTCTTGCTGTTCGACCGCTATCTTGCAAGCAATCCGAATGTCTCATTCGAGGATGCTTGCGCATGCTTCGATAGCCTTGAACAGAACAGCAAAATCCTCTTCAGTTTGTGCAATTACGAAAACCTCGCCAAAGCCGGACGTATCCCTAAGGCAGCCGGCGTCATTGCCAACAAGCTCAATATCCGCATTTTGGGCACGGCGAGTGAGGCCGGTAAAATCGAACTCGTCGGGCACACGCGTGGCGAAAAGAAGATGCTCAACAAGATCATCGACACTATGGAAGCCGAGGGCTTTACGGGCGGTGAGGTCATCATCGATCACGTTGAGAACGAAGCTGGAGCCCAGGCGCTTACTGATCGCATAGTCGAACATTGGCCCGGCTCCAAGACCATCATCATGCCCTGCAACGGCCTGGATTCCTATTACGCCGAGATGCACGGCCTCATCATCGGCTACGGCATGGGCGTAGCTTCAGGCAAATAAAGTCCAACCAAGCAAAATACGGGCGGGACAAAGCGACAGATGGCTCTTTGTCCCGCCCGTTTTATACGTCGGCTAGCTATTAAACCCGTTGAACTTGAGATAGCTCATCAAGTAAGCCTTCGAAACGAAGGAGGAAACCGCACTGCGCACAAGCAGCGACTCACGCGTAACCTGATGCGCCGTATCGGGAACCGGCGTCTGCTCGACAGAAAACGCCGAACGAATCGATGCCTCGAGCTGATCAACCACATAGTCGAAGGCCGTCGGGGCATCGTAGCTCAAACGCTGAATGTTAAAGAGTGCCTGCACCGCAGCAATAGGTAGCACCTGCTTAAAGATGCAGATAGCGATCAGGCGGGCAATTTGCTCGCGGCCATATTGCTTTTTGACCGGAGCAGGCACCAGGCCAACCTTTACGTAGTTATTGATCATCGATGGCGTAATGATAGGCTGCTCAACGCAAAGGGACAGCGGCTCCATCCACAGCGCGACATACTCAATGACCTGGTCGCGGTAGAGCGTCACATTGGGCAACTGGTCATAGCGCGGCAGACTCAACGTATTGAGTTTGCGTACGATATCGGACTGAATAAATGCATCGGGCAGCACAGTGGGCTGAATATCCTCAGGCTTAATGCTGACCGATGTATCGGACATCGGGATAACGCGTTTGGCGTGGTTCATAAGGATCCTCCGTTCATTTATATATTGTATTCTACGTTATCTAGTTTTGCATACCACATAGTCGCCAAGTAAAAGTGGTTGGACAGCACATTGATACACCGTCCAACCACTTTGTTAAAAGATAACAACCTTACATAAGATATATTATCGTACTTATCCGCGCAGAAATGCGTATGCGCTGGTTGCTGCTATGGCTCCGTCAGAAACGGCGGTCACAACCTGACGTAAGCGCTTGGAACGGATGTCACCAGCAGCAAATAGACCTGGCGTGCGGGTCGACATGGATTCATCAGTCAGAATGCCGCCATCAGGCGCCAGATCAACTAGATGCTCAACAAGCTCGGTATGGGGTTGCGTGCCGGTAAAGACAAAAATGCCAAACGAGCCAGGCTCAAATGACTCGGTATGAGTCTCGCCGGATGCATTGTCCTTAAAGGTAATCGTCGTTGGCATGGCTTCGCCCGATAGCTCCACAATACTAGTTTGGTACCTAACTGTAATATTGTCCTTTTTGAGTACTTTCTGAACAACACCATCAGGCGCACGGAACTGGTCGCGGCGCAGCACGATGGTCACACTGCTGGCAATGTCTGACAGGAACAGTGCCTCTTCGCATGCCGAATTGCCACCACCGATTACAAAGACCTGTTTGCCGCGGAAGAACATGCCGTCACATGTTGCGCAATATGAAACGCCACGACCGCGATAGGTATCCTCGCCAGCGAAACCTGCCGGACGCGGCGTGGCACCCATGCAAGCGATAACGCTCGAGGCAAGCGTATCGCCCATATCGTGATGCACCGTAAACAGCGCTGCATCGGCATCGTAATCGATACCCGTAACCATGCTCCATGTAACCTGCGCTCCCAGCCCCTCTGCATGTTGCTGAAAACGCTCGCCGAGTTCGGCGCCACTCAAGAGCGGAATGCCCGGATAGTTCTCGACTTCATTGGTCGTGGCGATCTGTCCACCCGACATGCCCTGCTCAATCACGGTCGTCGTCAGGTTGGCACGCGCAGCGTAAATGGCGGCAGCATAGCCCGCGGGGCCTCCACCGATAATCGCAACATCAATCGGCTGATCGGTAGTCATGAAGAATCCTCTCGTCGAAACGTTGTCGTTCTTTGCGCTCATACCCAAATTTACGTGAACATGACACTCATGCACTACAATGATAAATCGCGTAACAAAGCTGAAGGGGAGTTATCGATGGATCAAACGCAGACGAGCAATAGCGCTCCCCTGCCCATGCAAGCCACTCCCCAACCGGAGCAAATGACCGTTTTACCTGCACAAAAACCCCTGGTAACCATTGTGCACGCATCGGTTGGATCGGGCCACAAAGCCGCCGCCAACGCGATTGCACAAGCATTTGACCTTATCCGCGGCACCAAAGGAATCCCTGAGGATATTGAGATCGAAGTCCTAGATATCCTCGATTTTGGACGCATTAGGTTCGATGGTAATAAAACAGCAGCGTCGTTTACCGGCGCCACGCGTCCCATTTACGACCTGACCTGGCGATATACGCTTACAGGACATCTGCTCTGGGGCGGCGGCACAGCATGGTCACGAATTATGTTCCCCGCCTTCAACGAATACGTCCGGACCCGCAGGCCCATAGCCGTGGTCGCAACACACATTACGGCGGCCAACGTCGCTGTGGGCGCCCGCGTCATCACGGGTATCGATTACCCGGTCATCTGCGTGCCGACCGATTACGAAGTCGAAGGCTTTTGGCCCCACAAGGACACCGACCTATTCTGTGTAGCCAACGAGTTTATGGCCGAAACGCTGCGCCCGCGCAAGGTTCCCGAGTCAAAGATCCGCATAACGGGCATCCCCATCCGAGCCGGTTTCGATACCGATTACAAACGCGAGGATGAGCTGAGCAAGTTCAATCTCCCCATAGACAAAACCGTCGTATTGGTGATGGCCGGCGCCAGTTTGCCCCAACCATACGTGCGTTTCCGCGCCGCGATGAACCACACGCTCCCCTTCTTACGCAGCTTTGAGGACATGCACTTTGTCTTTTTACCGGGCAAGGATAAAGAATACGCCACCCGACTCAAGACGCTCTTCGACGCCATGAAGCTCGAAAACGTCACGGTTCTAGACTACGTGGACGACATGGCGGCCCTCATGCACGGCTGTGACCTGGCAATTCTCAAATCGGGCGGACTCACCGTCACCGAGTGCCTGTGCGCGCATCTGCCGATGATCCTGCTGGGCAAGTCCTATGGCCAGGAAAAGGCAAACACCACGATGCTCACCGGCATGGGCGCCAGCATGCATGTCACCACCGCACGAGAACTCATCGTGACGTTGCGCCATCTCCACGATCATCCGGAGTCGCTCAAGGCACTGCTCATCAATGGCGAAGTCCTGCGCCGTCCACGCGCAGCGGAGGACATCGCCATCGCAACCATGGAGCTCGTAGGCAAACCCCAAAAGCGCAAACGAGCCTTCTGCCGCTTCTACTGGGGCGGAAAACCTGCTCATATCAGGTAGACGAAAGTCCGCTGCTCAGCGGGAGCCGCCCATATATCATTCCATGCTCAAACATTCTCGCTGCGCTGCGAAACTGCGCGTGGAACGATATATGGGCGGCTCCCGCTGAGCAGCTACGTTTACGTGCTAGCAGTTACACCAGATTCCCTTCCAATAGAACCTGCAAAGGCGAAACCAGAAAATATAGATATAGAAAGCCGATGCGACAATAAAGATGTCCCTTTATCGCATCGGCTTACTAGAAAGACTTTTGTTTTCAAGCGAGTAACCGCCCGCCCGCCTCTCACACATATCGTTCCACGCGCAGTTTCGCAGCGAGCAAAGCGACGCGAGAATGTTTGAGCATGGAATGATATAGGTAAGCCCCGGGCGGGAGGGATACGAGCGCCCTAGGCGACGCCGCTGGAGCCGAAGCCTCCTTTGCCTCGGTCGGTTTCGTCTAGTTCTTCCACTTCTACGAGGTTGACCGTGGGGACTTCTTGGATGACGAGTTGGGCTATGCGGTCGCCTTTGTTGATTTTGATGTTGTTGGAGGGATCCAGGTTGATGAGGATAACCTTGAGTTCTCCTCGGTAGTGGGCGTCGATGAGGCCCGGTGTGTTGACTATAGACAGGCCCTGCTTGATGGCCAAGCCGCTGCGGGGCTGGACAAAGCCGGCGTAGCCGTCGGGCAGGGCGATGGCCAACCCAGTAGAGACCAGACGGCGTTCGAAGGGCTTCAGGACGCAGTCCTCGTTGGAGCGCAGATCCAAGCCGGCATCGGTGGGATGGGCGTATTTGGGAAGCTCGACGGTGGGATCGAGACGCTTTATGTTGAGGGTAATGTTGGACATGGAATCACCTTAGCTTGTCGAGCTCTTGCAGAAACTCATCGACGTCTTTGAAATCGCGGTAGACCGAGGCAAAGCGGATGTACGCCACCTTGTCGATCTTGGCCAAGCGCTTGAGCACCATGTCACCCAACTCATGGGACGTGACGGCCGTCAGCGTACGAGAACGCAGCTCGACCTCGATATCGTCGATAATCTCATTGAGCTTCTTAGTGTCGATATCACGCTTGATGGTGGCGCGCATCAAGCCGACGAGCAGCTTATTGCGATCGAACCGCTGCTTAGTTCCGTCCGACTTAATGACCTCGATTGGGTCTTCGCATCGCTCGAACGTTGTAAAGCGGTAATTACACGAGCAACATTCGCGACGGCGCTTAATGGTGTTATTTGACTCCTGCATACGGGAATCAACGACGCGGGTATGTGCCTTGCCGCATTTGGGACAGCGCATGGTACCTCCTCTTAAACGATAACAAGGGTACCATGCGCAGCGTGATAATGATTACGAACGAGTAGGAACCTTAAGATGCGCACCGGCGGCGAGCGAACCATGCTCCAGATGATTGACGTTACGGATCATGTCGGAAGTCTCTTGCGTGGAAAGGCCTTCGATTGGATATTCCTCGGCAAGCGACCAAAGAGAATCACCAGGCTGAACGCGAATGGTCTCGTAGGTAACGTTGGAAACGGACTCGGCATACGCGGCGTGACGAGCGCTAAAGACAGACGTAGCGAGGACAAAAAAGAGCGTGAGCGCAACGGCGACGGCAACAATCGTCGAGACCTTCAGGGCAGCGGGAGTCGGCGCGGCAACAGCATACTGAGTGCGAGCAGACTTTACGGGCAAAGGCTGATAACCGGAACGTCCACCCTTGACAACAGTAAAAGCGGGCGCGGCAGGCGTCTCGAGCTTAAGGGCGAGGTTTCCCTGGACCATATTCGTTGCGTTCATCATGTTCTCCTCTCGCGTGTTTTGCTGAGAACAGTTTTATCAAGCCGCGCGGACAAAAATGTCTAGCGCGAGAACGAATGTTCGGTTATTATTATCTTCGAACAGTTGTTCCTGTCAAGCAAAATTCGAACATTTGTTTGACATGGGTAGAGAGGATGCCCTGATGGCTCGCAAAATTACCAAGCGTCAGCAGCAAATTTACGACTTCATCAAGGAATATCAGCAGGAGAAGGGTTATCCGCCCAGCGTGCGCGAGATGGCTTCTGCCGTGGGCCTTTCCTCCCCCAGCACCGTGCACGCCCATCTATCTGCTCTGGAGGCGCGCGGGCTACTCAAGCGCGATGCCACCAAACCGCGCGCCCTGGAACTCTTTAACGAGGACGGTTCCTCTGTCTCAATTTCTAAATCTGACGAGCCCACCGCACCTCGCGGAACGGTCTCGCTACCGCTCGTTGGTCGCGTCGCGGCTGGGATTCCCATTCTGGCCGAGCAGAATATCGAAGACACTTTTACTATCCCGACCGAAATCGCCACCGATCAGGGTTCCTTTATCCTTGAGGTGCATGGGAGCTCAATGGTCAATGTCGGCATCTTCAATGGCGATTACATCATTGTCCGTGAACAAAAGAGTGCCATGAACGGCGAAATTGTCGTGGCCATGATTGATGGTTCAGCGACCGTCAAGACGTTCTACAAGGAGCAGGGACGCGTACGCCTGCAGCCCGAGAATGACACCATGGAGCCTATCTATGCAACGAATCCCGTTATCTTGGGCAAAGTCGTCGGCTTGATGCGCCGGTTCTCGTAATGCAAAAACGCATCACTATCTTTGATACCGTCCGCGGGTTTACGATGATTTCAATGGCAGGTTTTCACGCTTGCTACGATCTCGCCTACCTGTACGACTGGGATATGCCCTGGTTTACCCAAACTGTCTTTCAAGACATCTGGCGCGCTAGTATCAGCTGGGTATTTTTGTTTATCGCCGGTTGGATGTGCACGCTCTCGCGTAATAGCGTTAAGCGCGCCCTCAAATACGCAGCTGCAGCCTTGATCGTATGGATGGCAACGACACTGGTATCAGTCGACGATTCGGTAAACTTTGGCATCATTTATTGCATGGCGGCGTGCACCGCGGTGGTCGCACTCACCCGTCCGTTACTCCAAAAATTACCGAGCACGTGGGGCATCGCAGCGTGCCTTATTCTATTTGCCCTAACCTGGGGCATTCCAAAAGCGGTCTACCCACTCCCCTACCTGGCATGGCTTGGATTCCCAGGCCCGGGTTTTGTTTCGGGAGACTACTATCCGCTCATTCCGTTTGTCTTTATGTACCTTACCGGCTTTTTTACTGCCCAGGCAGTAAATGTATCAAGCCTCGAAGCGCCAGCATGGGCATACGCCAATCCCATCCCGGCGCTCGCAGTCCTCGGTCGGCATGCCTTACCGTTCTACCTGCTCCATCAGCCTGTCATTCTAGGCGTACTAGAGCTCGTTTATTCTGTACGATAGCGCTCAAGACGCGGCGCGATACGGGCCGGTAGCTTCACCACAATACGAACGCCGTCCTCAAGATATTCCTCGTGCAAAAGGGTTCCCTGTTCATGCACCAGCGTGATGAGGGCGCCCTCGCGATACGGGATATCAGCGGAGAGCAACACATCGGTGGCAGCCGCCTCACGAGCAATACGGTCGACGAGATCGTCGAGTCCCTCGCCCGTCTGGGCCGAGAACAGCACGGCCTCGGGATAGCGACGACGGAAACTCAATCGATCAACGCTATCGAGAAGATCGATTTTATTGAACACCGTAAGCGTCAAACGCTCGCCGGCACCGATCTCGTCAAGAACGCGATCGACTGCCTCGAGCTGGCGCTCGTAGTCCTCGTCAGAGGCATCCACAACTTTAAGGATCAGATCGGAACCAAGAACCTCAGACAGCGTGGACTTAAAGGCATCAACGAGACCATGCGGTAGCTTTTGAATAAAGCCAACGGTATCGGTAATCGTCATGCCGCGACCGCCGGGCAGGCGATACGAACGCGTCGTCGGGTCGAGCGTAGCAAACAGCTTGTCCTGCGAAAGTACCGTAGAGCCGGTCAGACGATTGAGCAACGTCGATTTTCCGGCATTGGTATAACCGGCTAACGCGACGCGAAACGCCGGTGACTCAATGCGACTCTTGGATTGAACATCGCGACGCTGTTCAACCTGCTTAAGCTCACGACGAAGCGCAGCGATCTTATTGCGAATGAGGCGACGGTCGACCTCGAGCTGACTTTCACCCTGACCAAAGCGTGAGCCGATGCCGCCGCGCGTCTGTTCCTTGGCAAGATGACTCCACATACCGCGCAAACGGGGCAACAGATACTGCAACTGTGCCAACTGCACCTGCAGACGACCCTCACGGGTCTGAGCGTGCAAGCCAAAGATATCGAGAATCAACGCCGTACGGTCGATAATCTTAACCGGTTCGCCCACGGCTTTCTCAAGATAAGACTGCTGCGAGGGTGTTAAATCGTCGTCGAAGATAACAACATCGGTATCCATACGATGCACGAGCCCGCAAAGCTCCTCTACCTTACCGGAACCGATAAACGATTTAGGATACGGCTTTACCAAACGCTGCGATAAGCGTGCCACGCACTGGGCACCAGCCGTATGGGCAAGGCGCTCAAGCTCGTCAAGCGAACGATCGAGCGGCCACGCATTGTCGCGCCACTCAACACCAACTAATATGGCACGCTCGGGCTCGGGTGCCGTGGGAACAAGGGGGAAACGGGCCATTAGGCAGCCTCAATACGATGCAGGATGTCCTCAACGACCTCATCGATCGTAAACTCGTCCATATCGAACCACACGATACGGTCATCGCGCTTAAACCATGAAAGCTGACGCTTGGCATAACGACGCGAACGCATTTTAATGAGTTCGCGAGCCTCATCCATGCTCATCACGCCATTGAAAGCATCGATAATCTCTTTATAGCCAATTGCCTGCATCGACGTCAGGGCATCTCCCAGCCCCTGGTCCATAAGACCGCGGACTTCATCGACAAGACCCTGCTCAAACATCAGATCGACGCGCAGATTAATGCGCTTGTAGAGCACCTCGCGATTACGCGTCAGACCAAACCATAGAGCATGATAATGCTCGCGCGGAACACTAAACTGACTTTTTTGCTGTGCATAGGAGATACCATCATCATGCATCTCGAGCGCACGAATCACACGGCGCACGTTATGGGGATGAATAACAGCAGCCGATTCAGGGTCGCGCTCGGCAAGCAGGGCATGCAGTTCTTCCTCGCCAATACGTTCGGCAAGCTCCTGATAGCCCACACGGCGATCGTCCTCAAGTTCACCCGAGGGAAAGTCCATCTCATCGAGGGCGGCCTTGAGATACAGCCCCGTACCTCCGCAAAAAACCGGCAGGCAACCCGAACCAAGGAGACGTTCAACATGCGCGCGAGCGTCAGCCTGATAAAGCGCAGCAGAATATGCCACACCCGGCTCTACAATGTCGACGAGACGCAGCGGCGCCGTACACTCATCGGGCGCCATCTTTGCGGTACCGATGTCCATGCCGCGATAGATTTGCATCGCATCGCACGACAGCACTTCGGACGAAAGACGAGCGGCCAAACGGTCGGCAACATCACTCTTACCAACCGCCGTCGGACCGACGATCGCAACGGCGGAAAGACCTGCCCCGGGAGAAACCATTAGCGCGGCTCGCCCACAACGGAGCCGGATAAATACCAGGTCTTGGCAACGTCAACGTCAACATCAACGATCTTGCCAACAAGCTGATCGATGCTGTAACCCTCGGGGATAGGCGCATGAACGGTCTGATTCTTGGGACTCTTGCCCAGCAGGACCGCGTCGTTCTTTTTACTCGTTCCCTCAATGAGCGCCGGCACCACAGTATGAAGCTCACCCTGGTTATACTCGTGTGCCGTGGTCTCGATAACCTTAACCAGGCGGTTGAAACGCTCGAGAATAACCTCATGCGGCGTAGGATCGTCAATCTCGGCGGCCGGGGTACCGGCGCGCTTGGAATAGATGAAGGTATAGGCCTGAGCATAGCGGACCGTCTCGGCAAGTGAGAGCGTCTGCTCAAAGTCTTCTTCAGTCTCGCCCGGAAAGCCAACGATAATGTCAGTCGAGAGCGCGATATCGGGCATGCGATTGCGGATGCGATCGACCAGGCCCAGATAGTCCTCGCGTGTATAACGGCGATTCATCTCTTTGAGGATCCGTGTCGAACCTGACTGGACGGCCAGGTGCAGCTGCGGCATAACGGCAGGCGTCTCGGCCATGGCGTCGATGGTCTCGGGCAGCAGGTCCTTGGGATGCGAAGACGTAAAGAAGATGCGCTCCACGCCCGTATCGCCCACGGCGCGCAGCAAGTCGGCAAAACGCGGCTTACCAAACAAATCGCGGCCATATGAGTTAACGTTTTGGCCCAGCAGCGTAATCTCACGCACGCCCTGGCGCACCAAACCGGTCACCTCGTCGACAATCTCCTCGAAGGGGCGGCTCTTTTCGCGACCGCGCACGTACGGCACGATGCAGTAGGTGCAGAAGTTATTGCAGCCCGTCATGATGGGCACCCAGGCGTGATACTGCGTCTCACGGTGCCACGGCATACTCATGGCATCCGTATCCTCATGCTCATTGGTGCGGATATGACGCTTGCCGTCCAGGAACGCCTCGGCAATGAGCTCGGCCACATGTGCGATGGAATGCGTGCCAAAGATGACATTGACGTTATCGACGTTGGTGAGCAGACCCTCGCCATCGCGCTGCGCGATGCAACCACCAACGGCAACCACGCGCTTGCCCGAAGGCGAAGGCGGCAGGCTTTTGCAGGAATTACACTGACCGTATAGGCGAGTATCGGCGGCCTCGCGCACACAGCACGTCATGAACACAACGATATCGGCATGCTCGGGATCGAGCGCCATGAGGCAGCCATACGAATCAAGCAGACCGCTCACACGCTCGGAGTCGTGCTGATTCATCTGACAGCCAAAGGTGCGGATAAAGTAGGTTTTACCGGCAAGAATATCGCGTACGGAACGCTGGTCCATGTGCATAAGTCCTAACGATGGGGAGCGAAACGAGGCAAGCAGAAGCTATGCCACAGGCTTAACATCATCCATGACGACGTTATCCATAGCAGCTCGATTGATCTGGTGAACGTAGATAGAAAGGCGGATGGCCGTGCGCGACTCCCCGTTAATGAGGATATCGGAGAACACGGGCGCGCAGGAAATATCAAAACCGGTTGGAATCAAAAAACCGCGCGCGATAGCCACGGCCTTAATGGCCTGGTTGACAGCACCGGCACCGACACACTGGATGTTGACGGGTACACCATCCTTGACCATGCCGGCGATGGCGCCGGCAACGGACGCGGGCGATGATTTGCTTGATACCTTCAGGCAATCCATGAAGAAACTCCTGCGTTTAAAAGTACGTTTTAACTGCAATAACTTTATCGTACCGAGTGGACTCGGTAAAGGCACTATTCCTCTTTGGCAAGATCGAAGGTCACGGTGATTCGATCACGCGAAACACGAATCTTTGGGTCGCCGCAAAGGTTGAGATAGTACCGGGCGGCAAGGTCATTAAAGTCGCGCTCCACAGCACGCGAAAACTGTGCCATGTCATCCTTGGCAATACGTAGCCCGCGACGATCCTTCGCGAGATCGACAGGAGCCGGCGCATGCGAGGACGAATCACGCTCGCGCAGCAGACGCGCAGTCACACCGCGAACGGGCTTAATCTGCCCTGCCAAAATGCGATGGGCCGTGCGCTCAGACATCTCAAGACCCAAACCCGAACAGATACGGATAAAGTCCTCGGCATCAGAGGCAAGGCCTAAACGATCGACAACCGGAAGCTCGCTCTCGTCATCAATGAACAGGAGACGCGACGTATCGAGCCGACTTGACGCCTGAGCATAAAGGGTCGCGGCAATCTCAGACGGAGAACCAAGATAGACATCGCAACCACGCAACTCCTCGAGCGCAAACTCACAAGCAGCGCGAATAATATTATGCGGACCGCGAGCACAGACATAACGCCCGTCCTCATCCTTGACGGCCTGGGGCCAGCTGGACTGATCGGCACGCTCACTGAGGCGGTCGGCCGCAACGCTCACCTTAAAGGCTGAGCCAAGATCGACACCGGACGTAACCACGCGGGCCTCGTCGGTGTTCTGCTTGATCGAAAACAATGCCATGCCACGACCGTGAACGCCCCAACGGTCCATCTTCATGCTCTCGAGCTTGGAGGTAACACGGGCATCGAAGATTCGCTCTTGCATATCCTGCGGAACGCCCGAACCGTTATCCAGAAAGACAAGCGTGCGGACGCCATCTTCCTTGGTCGTAGCGAGATAGACTTTGTCGGCGCCAGCATCGCGAGCATTACGGAGCATTTCAATGACGATATCCTCGACATGCTGAATGTCGTGCTTTGCCTGGCGCCGCTCGGCCTCCGAAACGCGGAGGCGGACATAACCCTCGCCAAGGTTCTCCTCGACGCGAAGGTTGCCCTCCCCCGACATCGACGCGATAAATGAGATGAGCTCGTTCGCGTCGCTCATATTATTTAGCGATATCGACAGCGCGGCTCTCGCGAATCACGACGACGCGCACCTGACCGGGATACTCCATCTCTTCCTCGATCTGATGGGCGATATCGTGAGCCAGAACCGTGGACTGGGCATCGGAGATCTTGTCCGGCTGAACCATGACGTGGACCTCGCGACCGGCCTGCATGGCATAGGTACGCTCGACGCCGTCATGAGAGTTGGCGATCTCCTCGAGCTTCTCAAGACGCTTGATGTAGTTCTCGGCAGACTCGCGACGGGCACCGGGGCGAGAGGCAGAGACAGCATCGGCGGCCTGCACCAGGACATCGAGCACCGTGTTGGGGTCGACATCGGCATGGTGAGCCTCGATAGCGTGGACGATAACGGGCTTCTCGCCATAACGGCGGGCAAGCTCAGCGCCGATGACGGCATGCGGCCCCTCGACGTCATGGTCGATTGCCTTGCCCAGGTCGTGCAGCAGGCCGGCGCGCTTGGCGGTCACAACGTCCAGGCCAAGCTCGGAAGCCATCACGCCGCACAGGTCAGAGACTTCGAGGGAGTGCTGAAGCACGTTCTGACCAAACGAGGTACGGTAGCGCAGGGCACCAAGGGTCTTGACGATCTCGGGGTGCAGGTCGTGAATGCCGGTATCGAATGCAGCTTGCTCGCCAGCCTCGCGCACGCGCTGCTGAACCAGGTCGGCAGCCTTGTGATACATCTCCTCGATGCGGGCGGGGTGAATGCGGCCGTCGGCGATGAGGTTCTCCAGAGCAACACGGGCGGTCTCACGACGGACCGGATCGAAGCTCGAAAGAACGACGGTCTCAGGCGTGTCGTCGATCACGAGGTTGACGCCGGAAACCTGCTCGAAGGTGCGGATGTTGCGACCCTCGCGACCGATGATACGGCCCTTGAGGTCATCAGAGGGAATGTGCACGGAGGTAACGGTGACCTCGGCAGTGTGGTCGGCAGCGCAGCGCTGAATCGCCAGGGAAAGAATCTCCTGGGCGTTCTTGTGGCACTCGGCGCGAACCTGCTGCTCGGACTCGCGAATAATCGTGGCGGCCTCGTGGGTGACCTCGCCGCGAACCTTATCGAGGAGCTCCTTGTGGGCATCCTCTCGGGTAAGGTCGGCGATACGCTCGAGCTCGGAGGTCTGCTTTGCGCAGAGTTCCTCGAGCTCACGGGAGCGCTTCTCGACCTGACCGGCCTGACTGGACAGCTGATGCTCGCGCTTGTCGAGAGCGTCGTTGCGGCGATCGAGGGATTCCTCGCGCTGCATCACGCGGTTCTCGAGCGTACGAATCTCGCTCTTACGCTGCTTGTCCTCGGCCTCGGCGGCCTGCTTGTTCTTGATGATCTCCTCTTTAGCCTCGAGCAGAGCCTCTTTTTTGAGGGTCTCGGCCTGACGCTTTGCATCACCGATCAGGGACTCAGCCTGTGCGTGTGCCGACTGGATCTTTTCGTCGGCCTCGTGAAGACTACCCTGCTTGGCGGTGCGCATGTAGGCAATGGCGGCGATGGCACCCAAAACGATGCCAACGAGCGCTGCAATGATAGGCATGCTCACTCCTTTTTATGGATTCGTTACACAACAAAGCGAACCGTCCTTATGAACGGCTCGCGACATTTGAGTAATATGGGCGCAGCTTATGCGGGTCGGATACAGATAAACATATAAACAAACTCATCACAGATGAGCACATATCACAAAGCAAATGACAGTGTTTATCGTACGTTGAACCACAACAACTGTCAAATAAATGGCCCCAGTACGGCGGCTAAAACGCGGTGAACGGCGGGGCCACAAAACGCATACGCCTAAAGCGCACATCCCTCGCATTCGGCATCGAGACGTGCCTTAACGGCATCGGCGGCGATGTGATACGAGAAGCCCTTGCCCATCAAAAACCGAACCAGTTTTTCGAATCCGCACGTCTCTGGAACACGCCGCTTGGCGAGCAGGGCTGACGCACGCGCCAAATCGTCTTCGACGGCAAAATAATCCTCGGGATAACCGGGAATGTCATCGAGCACGACATGACGGCGCTTAAGTTCGGTCTCGATTTTGCGCTGACCCCAACCGCGCCGCTTGCGTTCCTCGATAAAGTACGAGCAAAAGCGGTTCTCGTCTAAAAAGTGATACTCGGTGGCGCGCTCGACGGCGAAATCGATCGCGGGCTGGCGGAAGCCGTAGCAAGCCAGCTTGTCACGGACCTCACCCGTCGCATGGTCACGGCGTGATAACATCTCGGTCACCATGGTAAGTGCACATTTACGCTCGATGAGCTGCACAGCCTCACGAAAGTTATCCCAATCACAGGGAAAATCGGGGCGGTTTTTGAGATACAGCCGCGCAACCCGCACGGGAATCCAAATGGACCGTTCAAAACCGCCCTCAAGCTCACAATCGATATGCGCGCAGGGCTTTTTAGACGCATACCCGCTCGAGAACGAGGAGGCCGCCTTCTTATCGGGAAAGACGACCGTAGCCTCGGTCACCGTATACGACATGAGCGTAACCGCTACTCGTCGTCATCATCGAGCATGGCGGAACCATCGATGGCGTAAAGCTCGTCAAACTCCTCAGGCGCAGGCTGATCGGTCAGCTCGACCTCGGACGGAGCATCGTCATCAAACTCAAGCCCGCAGGCAAGGCGGACCTTATGCTCAATCTCGTCAGCGCAATCGGGGTGTTCGCGCAGGAACGCCTTGGCGGCCTCGCGACCGTTGCCGAGCTTGTCCTCGCCATAGGCAAACCAGGAGCCCATCTTCTTGCAGATGCCGCACTCGACAGCCATGTCCAAGATCGAGCCCTCCTTAGAGATGCCCGTACCATACATGATGTCGAACTCAGCAGAACGGAACGGAGCTGCCACCTTGTTCTTAACGACCTTGGCGCGCACGCGGTTACCGATAACCTCGTCCTTAAGCTTAATGCTGTCGATGCGGCGAATGTCGATACGAACCGAAGAGAAGAACTTAAGGGCGCGGCCGCCCGTCGTAGTCTCGGGGTTGCCGAACATGACGCCGATCTTCTCACGCAGCTGGTTAATGAAGATGCACGTCGTGTTGGACTTGGACAGCGAGCCGGCGAGCTTGCGGAGCGCCTGGCTCATCAGGCGAGCCTGAAGACCGACCGTAGTGTCGCCGATTTCTCCCTCGATCTCGGCACGCGGGGTCAGCGCGGCGACGGAGTCGACGACGATGGCATCGATGGCACCAGAACGCACAAGCATGTCAACGATTTCGAGCGCCTGCTCACCCGTATCGGGCTGGGAAATGAGCACCTCGTCGATATCCACACCGATGCGCGCGGCATACGTGGGATCGAGCGCGTGCTCGGCATCGATAAATGCCACAACGCCACCCATTGCCTGGGCCTCGGCCAAGATCTCGAGCGAAAGCGTCGTCTTACCGGAGGACTCGGGACCGTAGATCTCGACGATTCGGCCGCGCGGCACACCGCCGATACCCAGAGCGGCATCGAGTGCCAGAGCGCCCGTAGGGATGGCCTCGACCTCGAGCTCGGGGCCACCGTCGCCGTACCTCATGATGGAACCCTGGCCGAATTTCTTCTCGATCTCGGCCTTGGTGGTGGCGATCATCTCATCGCGCTCTTTACCCGTCGTGCGAGCATGAACGGTACGTACGGGACCTGAATTCTTGGCCATGAATAGCCCTCCTCTTAACAACCTGCATCGATAATAAACGAACGGCTGTTCGTGGTCAACCGTTCAGATAAATCATATGCAGGCGGTCTTTCCAAAACCCAACCAAACGCCGACCAAACACTGACCAAATACTTGACCACAAAGGACCAAATATGAACAAGGCAGGCAAAAATACATCTACAACCAGCACAAACGCTAAATTTGTCAGAGGTCCCTATCTCCACAATTAAGGGGCCCTAAGGCCCCTTAAAACATGTCTATTCCATAGAGTTGAGCACAAGGGCAATGCGCCCCAATGCCTCCGCGACCGCATGGGCACGAACACACGAACGGTCGCCCTCATAGTGGCAGCGCACAGAGTCCACGACCGGCACGCCCCCATCGGCGGAACGATGCGCCCAGCCAATATAGAAAGTGCCCGCCGGATCGTCCTCAGTGCCACCGCCGGGGCCGGCATAACCCGTTGCGCTCACTGCAATATCGCTCTGGTACAGCTCCAGCGAACCCACCGCCATCTCGCGCGCGGTCTGATGCGACACCGCGGTATAGCGGTCGAGCGTCTCCTGCTCAACACCAAGAACACGATGCTTAATCTCATCGCAATAGGTCACCGCACCGCCACGCAGCACCGCCGAGGCGCCCGGGATATCGGCAATCGTCGAGGCGATCATACCCGCCGTCAGCGACTCAGCCGTCGAAACCGTCACGCCCCGAGCGCTCGCGCGCTCGACAATATCACGCGTCAGCTCCTCGTTATGTGCGGAAATCTGCTCAAAAGAGTCCGTCATACCCACCAGGACCTAGACCGAAAAGACGATCTTGCGGCAGTTCCAGAAGTACTGGGCGCCCGAGATAACGGTCAGGACAACGGCAACGGCGTACAGGAAGCGCGACACCGAGTAGATGCCGAGCGTCAGCGCCACCGGGCCAAGGTGCAAGCCGGCCATAGCAAAAACGCACAGGTAACCGCAAATGGAGACCATCGTGGTTGCCGTCTTGTACTTGCCGAGCTTATCGGCCGCAACGACCACACCGGCCGCACTCGCGACCATGCGAAGGGCGCTCACCAGCAGCTCGCGGAACAGGATAATGAACACGGACCACACGGTCACCGCGCCAAAATCCAAGAACAGCAGCAGGGCCGAGAACACGAGCAGCTTATCGGCGATGGGGTCCAAGAATTTACCGAAGTTGGTGATCTCGTTGCGCGAACGCGCCAGATAACCGTCGACCTTATCGGTGCACGACAGGATCACATACAGAATGAAGGCAGCGGCGGCGAGCGGGCCGTCGAAGGTGCTCCAATCCGTACCGGCAACACTCGTGTGAGAAAGCGCCGACACGATCATGAACACCGGGATAAAGACGATGCGAACGCACGTCACGATGTTGGCGGGCGTCCAGACACTCGTCAGTTCCTTATTGCTCTCGTTAGCCACGACGCTCTCCTACTCCACAACATGACCGATAAGCTCATAGCAGAAGCTATCGGTAAACTCGACGGTCAGAATATCGCCCACGGACGCCTCGCTGGCGTCCAGATGCACCGCGCCATCGGAATCGGGCGCCTGGAACCAGGCATGGCCGATCAGCTCGGCGCCATCCTCGGTCTCTTCGATACCGTCGACGATCACCTGGGCGCGCTCGCCCACATGTGCGGCAGTGGCGGCAAAACCGAGCGACTCGGCCAGGTCCATGGCCTCCTGGGCGCGCTCGAGCTTAACCTCCTCATCGACCTGGCCCTCCATCTTGGCGGCCAGGCTACCTTCCTCACGCGAGTAGGCAAAGACGCTCGTGTAGTCAAAGCCGACGGTGTCCATAAAGTCGATAAGGTCGCGGAACTCGTCGTCGGTCTCGGTCGGGAAACCGACCATGGCCGTGGAACGAATCACGATGCCGGGGATGCGCTCGCGAAGGTCGCGGAACAGATCCTCGAGCTCCTGGCGCGAACCGGAGCGACGCATGGCCTTGAGAATGCGCGCGTCGCAGTGCTGCACGGGGATATCGATATAGGGCAGCACCTCGGGCGTATCGCGAATCGTCTCGATGAGTTCGTCAGTCATGCCCTCGGGCTGCAGATAGAGCACGCGGATCCACACGTTATGAGGACGCACCGCCTCAGCAACGGCCTGCAGCAGCTGCGCCAGATTGCGCGGCGCGCCCTCGGCGAGGTCCTCGTCGGCGAAGTCGGTACCCCAGATGCCCGTGTCCTGACCGATCAGAACGATCTCGCGGACGCCACCGGCGACCAGGTCGCGTACCTCGGAGATGATGCTCTCGGCATTGCGCGAGTGGTAACGACCGCGGATATACGGGATCATGCAGAAGCTGCAGAAGCGGTTGCAGCCATCGGAAATCTTGACGTAGGCGACAGCACCCTCGACGGTACGTTTGACCTGCGGGATATAGGCTGCAATCTCACGCTCGACACCCAGCACGCCATCGATGACCGCCACGATGCCATCTTCCTCGTCGGCCTTCACAAAGGCAGCGACCTCGGGCAGCTCGTCAGGCAGGTCATCGCCATAGCGCGACGGCACGCAGCCGCACATGACGATGGGGCAAGAACGAACGCCGTCCTGAACCTCGTTGGCGAGCTCGAGCGTGGTCTCGATGCTCTCGGACGTTGCGGAGGCGAGGAACGAGCAAGTGTTGACGATGGCGATATCGGCATCCTGCGGGTCGAATGCCTCCTCATAGCCCGCGGCGGTCAAAAGAGAACGCATGCGGTCGGTGTCAACCTCGTTCTTGGCGCACCCGAGGGTAATGTAGAGCACGGAGCCCAACGGTGTATCCATGTTGGAGAGCGGTCCTTTCGAATGATATTAGCGGTAGTTGGTGAACTGCAGCGGCTGGCCGTAGTCCTGGTCGCGCAGGAACTGGATCACGGTCTGCAACGCGTCCTTCGAAGCAGAGGAAACACGCAGCTTGTCGGCCTCGATGGTCACCTTGACCTTGAGCTTTTGGTCCTTGATGTCCTTGTTGATCTTCTTGGCGGTCGCCTGGTCGATACCTTCGACGATATGGCCGAGCACGCGCGCGGTGCCGCCCGATGCCGCCTGCGGAGCATCCCACGAGACGGCCTTGAGGTCGATGCCGCGCTTGATGAGCTTGGAGCTCAGCACGTCGATAATCTGCTTGGAGACAAAGTCGGCCGGGGCGTTGATCGTAAAGAGTTTGTCGACCTTCGAAAGCTCGATCGTGGCGCCGGAATCCTTAAGGTCATAGCGCTGGGAAATCTCGCGCGTGGTCTGCTGGAAAGCGTTGTCGACCTCTTGCATGTTGACCTCGGACACGACGTCGAAGCTGGAATCTTTAGCCATGATGTTTCCTTTCGCGTACGAGCGGCTTAGTAGCTATCGTACGAATAGTCGGTAGAATCGGTGGGCGTCTGACCGTCAGCTGCGGTATCGGCGCCATTCGTGGACTGGGCATCGGTGCCGTCGGTGGTATCGGTACCATCGGTGGTGCCGGTACCATCAGAACTTTCACCATTCTCGGAATCAGTCGTCTCCTTCTTGGGAACGGTGATCGTCACACGCGCCACGCCCGAGGTCTTAGTATCGTAACGGATCTTTTCACCGTTCTTGGTAACGGTGACATCGGAAGGCTTGGACGTGGTGATCTCGATTGAGGACTCGGGCGTGTACTCCTGCTCAAAGGGGCCAGTCGCCTGAGCGCCATAGACCGACTTGCCGTCGACCTTGACCTCAATCCACGCGGTCTTTCCCTTGGCAACGGAGACCTTGACCTTCGTGACCTCGTTCTCTTCCTTCTTGGCCGTCGTCTTGGTAGCGTCCGAATCAGTCGACTCATCCGTCGCCTCATTGGTATCTTCGTCCTCGTCGACCGTTTCGGTCTTCTTAGAAGACTTCTTGGTCGTCGTCTTGGTAGCAGCGGGCGTCTCGGGCGTGGTCTCGGGCGCCGAAGATGCGCAGCCGCGCAGAAGCACCACGATGAGCACGATCAGCAGCAGCGCAACGGCACCGATGCCGGCGTAGACGATACGCGGATCGAGCCCATTGTTTTGAGGAGTACGTGATCCGCCGCGCCCACGACTGGAACTGCTGCGGCCGCCTCCCTGAGGTATACGACCGCGATTGCTATCGGAACGGCCGCGATAGCCACCCTGGCCCTGAAGGCTGCGTTGACCCGAGCGGGGCGCAAGTTCACCGCGGCCTTGATAGCCACGCTGGCCCGAGCGCGGTGCCGAAGAGCGCTGGCCATACGACTGTGATTGAGAGCGAAGACGCGGCGTCACCTGCGTGGTATCGGCATCCGCATAGCCACCCCGAGAGCGTCCCATAGAGGCACCACGGTAACCGCGATCGGAATAGCCGCCGTCGCCGTAGCCGGCACGAGGGTCACGCGCCACGCCGCGGGCAGCGGGAAGCGCACGGTCCTCGGGCATCGGCGTACTACGGAACCGGTCACGCTGTGAGCGAATCTCCTCGCCCGAACCCGTCTCGGTAATATAACCGGCCTGCTGAGGACGCTGTCCATAGCGGGTCGAACGACCGCTCTGAACCATCAGGAAGCGCCCGTTATCGACTGAGGAACGCGAATTGACGTAGCCGGCGGCGTCCTGAAAACGACCGCCCTGCTGGGACGTCTCGCGTTCGTATGCCATCAGGTCATCAAAGTAGGCATTGACGACCTCGCGCGGATTGAGGCCCAAAAAGCGAGCATAGCTCGAAATCATGCCCTGCGCATAGCCGCGCGGCGGCATCGAAGCAAAGTTACCGGTCTCGAAAAACTCGATGATCTGCGGCCTGATTTTGATGGTGTTGGCGACCTGCTGAATGGAAAGGCCCATTCGGCGACGCTGCTCGAGCAGCATGTCACCAAAGCGTGCAGCCATCAGAATCCTCCAAACTCACGATCTTCACGTGCCATCTCGGCGTCGACAGACTCCAGCGCGGCAAGCCCCTCCTCGTCCAACAGGACCTCGCGCGGCTTGGAACCGTCGGGTGGGCCGACGACACCCTTTTCTTCCAGCATGTCCATAATACGCCCGGCACGCGCATAGCCAACCTTTAGGCGGCGTTGCAGGCCAGATGTGGAGCCAAGCTGCGATTCCACCACAATATGGGCGGCTTCCCAAATGAGCGGATCATCGTCTTGCGGCTCGACGACTCCGGTGCGGACAATGCCGCCGCCACCCGCCATGGACATGGAAGCGGGCGCCACGGCAGACAGGATCTCCTCGTGGTAGTCGGGCTCGCTCTGCGACTTGACGAACTCGACAATCTCGTTAATTTCGTCGTCCGAGACAAAGCAGCCCTGGATACGGCGAGGCTTACCCCAGTCGACCTTGGAGAACAGCATGTCGCCCAAACCGGTGAGCTTTTCGGCACCCATCTGGTCGATGATGACGCGCGAGTCGATGCCCGTAGCAACGTTAAAGGCGATGCGGTTGGTGATGTTGGCCTTGATGAGGCCCGTCACCACGTTGGAGCTGGGGCGCTGCGTGGCCACGATAAGGTGGATACCGGCGGCACGGCCCAGCTGGGCGATACGCACGATCGAAGCCTCGACATCCTTACCGGCGACCATCATCAGGTCCGAGAGCTCGTCAATGATGATGACCAGGTAGGGCATCTTTTGCGGCGGGTTGTCGTAATGCTCAAACTCGCCGGCGGCCTGCTTTTCGTTGTAGGTCGAAATCTTACGCACGTTAAGACGCTCGAAGACCTTCAGGCGACGCTCCATCTCGGACACGGCCCATTGCAGAGCGCTCGCGGCCTGCTTGGGCTCGGTCACCACAGGCACATAGAGATGCGGCAGACCGTTATAGCCCGCAAGCTCGACGCGCTTGGGGTCGACCATGATCAGGCGAACGTCCTCGGGAAGGGCGCGCATGAGCAAGGTCGTGATGATGGAGTTGATCATCACCGACTTACCAGAACCAGTCGTACCGGCAATCAAAAGGTGAGGCATCTTGGCAAGGTCGGCGACGACCGGCGTGCCCTCGGCATCGCGGCCGATGGCGAGCTCGAGCGGACCGCCCTTCACATAGGGCAGCACGTCACCCAGGTTGACGTTCTGGCGCTTGCGATTGGGGATCTCGATGCCCACGAGCGAGGTGCCGGGGATCGGGGCAAAGATACGTACCGACTGGGCAGCAAGCGAAAGCGCGATATCGTCCTCAAGGCTCGAAATCTTGCTCACGCGCTCGCCCTCGCCGGGCTGAAGCTTAAAGGTCGTCACCGTGGGGCCGGCGATCCAGCCGACCACGCGGGCGCTGCGGCCAAACTCAAGCAACGTCGACTGCAGAGACTCAGCGGTCTGCTCCAGCTCCTTGTCCGAAGACGCGGCCGACGCCGACTGCGGGTTGGCATGCAGGATTTCGAGCGGCGGAAGCTTGAGGCCGTCCTCTTGTTCGCCCTCGGCATCGGCAACGGTACCGTCCGCTCCCCCATCGCCGGCCGCAACAGGAGCAGCGGAAGCCGTAGAGCTGGAGGCATCGGCAACCTTGGGGTGCTTCAGGAAATCGGGGATCTGCGGAGCTGCCGAAACGGGATTCACGGCAAACGGTGGTTCGGACTCGTCAGCCTTGTCCGGGTCGTCTTCCATCGAAAACTGTCCGGTGACCTGTCCTGCCTTGGCACGGCGACGCGGCAGCAAGGTGGTCTTGGCGGTCTCAATCGGAGCCTCGTCGTCCTCGTCATCGCCCTCGGTAAGCTCAATCTCGCTATCGGACCAAGACGGGTCGGGCTCGCTTGTATTCAACTTGGGCGTGGCCTTGCCCTTCTTGACATGACGGCGCGGCAGCAGCGTCGTCTTAGCGCGCTCGGCCTCCACGGCATCGGATACGTCGACAAACGGATCCTCGTCCTCGTCGTCATCGTCCAAAACCGGGTCCACATCGTTGCCCATGACCGTGGTCACGGCAGCATCGGAGCCCTTTTGACGAAGAATGCTCAGGTGCGGACGGGCAACGCCGGGCACCGACAGGGCTTCGTCGTCACCCCACGGGCTCGCGTTAACATCGGCACGACGGCGCTCGGCAAAATCGGCCGCGCGGTCGCGAGCAGAGCGCAGCACGCCACCCACCGAAAAGCCGATGATGACAAAACCAACGACGGCCAGACCCAACAGGACCACCATCGCGATAGGCTTACCCAGGGCATTCTGCAGCGCACTCGCAATAAACGCACCGATGTAGCCACCCGAGGCGGACAGATTTTGCGGCGTGAACATAAGGTCACACGAGTCGCTCGTACCCGGCACCATCAGCGAAAGAATGGAGACAACGGCAATAAAGACCACGGCTCCGCCCGCGACCGAGCGAATGTTGAGCGGCGAGTCCTCGCCTAAAAAGAGCGTGGCGGCAAACAGCAAAATGACGATCGGCAGCACGTAGGCGCCCAGGCCAAAGCCCAGGTGATAGAACCCGGCAACAGCAGCCGTCACGGGCGCTGTTGCCGGTGAGATCACGGCAATGAAGGACGCGATCGCCAAAACGGCAATGACCACGCCGGCGATATCGCGATTGGCCGAAGGCTCGACCAAGGGCTCAAAATCGTCGAAGTCTGCCTCATGGCCCTTATTGGCACGCAGATGGGAACCGGCACCCTTAGCAGATGCCGGTTGGTTGTTGGCTTTATTGCCTTTGGCGTTTTGTGCAGATCCGCGCGCCAAACTAAACCTCCATGACGACCGGGATGATCATCGGACGGGTACGCGTACGGCTCCAAATGAAGTTGGAGAGCGAATCGCGCACGGCCTTGCGAATGGCATCGGAGCCGCTGCTGGTAAAGCTGAACTTGCCCTTCTCGATCGTCTTCATAATGGATGCGGAGGCATCCTCGGAGAACTGGTCGTCGATGGCAAACGAGACGCCGCGACCCGAGAACTCGATGGCCTCGATCTTCTTGTGCTTGAGCGAGACGATAGCAACGGCCGTGACCATGCCGTCGTTGGCGAGCTTCTGGCGATCGCGCAGGACGATGGGGTCAGTATCGCCGATACGCAGGCCGTCGACGTAGACGACGCCGGACTCGACGGGCGTACCGCGCTTGACGATACCGCCGCGCATCTCGAGCGTGTCGCCGTTATCGAGGATAAAGATATGATCGTCCTTGATGCCCATCTTGCGGGCCAGCTGGGCATGGGCGCGCAGATGCACGGCCTCACCGTGAACCGGCATAAAGTACGTGGGCTTGGCCATGGCCATCAGGAGCTTGAGCTCCTCCTGGCTACCGTGGCCCGAGACGTGGACAAGAGCGCGGTTCTTATCCCACACGTCGCAGCCGAGCTTGGCCAGGCTGTTGACGACCTGCTGGACGGCCTTCTCGTTACCGGGGACCGGCGTTGCCGAGAGGATGACGGTATCGCCCTCGTGGATGGAAAGCGTCTTGTGCTCGCCGTTGGCCATACGGGACAGCGCCGACAGCGGCTCGCCCTGCGAACCGGTGCACATGACGACGATCTTATCGTCGGGCAGGTTATCAATGTCGAAGGCATCGATGATATCGGCATCGTCGATGTTGAGGTAGCCCAGCTCACGCGCCACGCGGGTGTTCGTGAGCATGGAGCGACCGGTCACAACGACCTTACGGCCGCACTTGCGGGCGGCATCGCAGATCTGCTGCAGGCGATGGATGTGGCTCGAGAACGACGCGACGAACACGCGACCCGGGGCGTTCTTGATGGCGTGCAGCAAGTTGGGACCAACCTCGGCCTCGGACTTGGTAAAGCCGGGAACCGTGGCATTG
This sequence comes from Collinsella sp., assembly GCA_018365375.1. GTDB lineage: Bacteria > Actinomycetota > Coriobacteriia > Coriobacteriales > Coriobacteriaceae > Collinsella. Next base: position 46,497 of record JAGZKE010000015.1, read on the forward strand.
GTGGAGTCGGACAGCAGCAGGTCGATACCCTGCTTGGCAAAGCGGCTGATAGCGGCATAGTCAGGCGTGACACCATCGATGGGCGTCTGGTCGAGCTTAAAGTCGCCGGTGTGCATAACGGTGCCCTGATTGGTGCGGATAAACACGCCCAGAGCGCCGGGGATGGAGTGCGTCATCGAGAAGAAGTCGAGCGAGATGCCGCCGAGGTTGACATGGCTGCCGCCCTTGACCTCGCGGAACTTGGGCGCGCGGATGCGGAACTCGGAGAGCTTGCCCTCGATAAAGCCAAGCGTCAGCTTGCTCGAAAAGATGGGCACCTTGTTGTTGAGGTCCTGCAGCAGGTACGGAAGCGAACCGGTGTGGTCCTCGTGGCCGTGGGTGACGACGATACCGCGGAGCTTCTCCTCGTTCTCCAGAACATAGGTGTAGTCGGGAAGCACCAGGTCGATACCGGGCTGGGAGTCATCCGGGAACATGAGACCGGCGTCGACGAGCACCATGTCGTCGCCGCACTCGAAGACCGTCATGTTCTTGCCGATGCCGTCAAGACCGCCGAGCGGGATGATCTTCAAGGGAGATGATTTTTTAGCTGCCATAGGTTAGTCTGGTTTCCTTTCTTCGAAACGGGTCTGGAACAACCGACGGGGCGCTTCTGGCAAACCGACCGCCGGGAACGTACAAACATGCATCACAGAGTCGACGCAGTAACTACAGTATGATACCCATTTGCCCACCAACAGACCACCCATGCATCAAAGCCCCATCTGAACCTGTGTATCCCGCCGGTCAGGGCTCAGCGGCCCCGGCACGGGCTAAGTTTCCTGCTCTACAGTCCTGCGCAAGACGGAGGCCACATTAAGTGCTTTCCTTTGCGTGCGGAACTCGCGATAAACTTAGCCCGTGCCGGGCCCGCTGAGACCAGACCTGACAAAAAGGGACAAGTTTATTTTGGTCAGTTTTATCTGGGGCAATGGCGCACATGCGATTATCTAAAGATCTGAATTCAGATAACTGAATAGACTGTCTGACAAAATCGAAACCCGCACCAACCAGCCCTTTTGCTATCCCGGCGGGGTCCGCGGATAAAGTTTATC
>JAGZKE010000047.1:0-9757 GCA_018365375.1 Collinsella sp.
AGCGGCACATCCGCGTTGGCGAATCCGGCGTATCCGCGTTGGCGCGATTGGCGAAAATGCGTTGGTGGAAATGGTGAAAATTATATTGACGCTAACAAGGAAGGGGTCCGAGCGCCTGCTCCGGCGCCGCGAGGAGATGCTCGCCAGGGGCATGCCCCAGGCGAAGGCGAACGCCGCCACCGCCGCCGAGCTCGTGAGGTGGCTGTGGGCCCTCGGCATGATGTGCCGGGAGGCAACCGAATAGACATAGCCCCCGTCCCGGCGAGCCGGGCAGCCTTCGGGGATACCCCCGCTTTCGCTGGGCGCGCGGCAGCGGCCGCATGCGCGTAGTCAGACTTGGGGAGCCCCGCCGAAGGAGAGGATTGCGGGCCGCCGGAGCGGTATCCGCGGATATGAGACTGAGCCGAAGGCGTCGACGACATGCCGGGGGCGGACCGGGACGGGTTCAACGGCAGGCCCCGCCGACCGATTGCAAGCGGTCGGCGGGGCCATTGTGGCTCTTGACAGCGGATTGGGTCATATGAGCGAAAACGCCCCTAAGCGAGCAAGGTGACGTGAAAGAGGAGGGAAGCGTACTTTGGTACGCGACCGACGATTGAACGTCAGATTGCCGCCTAGGGGCGTTTGCAGCGTCGAGTCGTTACGGCGTTTGGTAAAACGCCGTAACTGTTAAAGCTGGCGCAGACCTTCCTCGAGACCGGTCTTGCTGTCGGTCTGGGCGTCGCGCATCTTGATGACGCGGGCGGGGACACCGGCCACGACGGCGCCGGCGGGGACGTCCTCGACGCACACGGCACCGGCGGCCACGACGGCGCCCTTGCCCACGCGCACGCCCTCCAGGACCACGGCGTTGGCGCCAATCATGACATCATCCTCGATGATGACGGGCGTGGCGCTGGCGGGCTCCACAACGCCTGCCAACACGGTGCCGGCGCCGATGTGGCAGTTCTTGCCCACGGTGGCGCGGCCGCCCAGCACGGCGCCCATGTCGATCATGGAGCCTTCGCCAATGACGGAGCCGATGTTGATGATGGCGCCCATCATGATGACGGCGCGGTCGCCGATTTCGACGCGGTCGCGGATGATCGCGCCCGGCTCAATGCGGGCGTTGATGCCCTTAAGGTCGAGCATGGGGACGGCGGAGTTGCGGCAGTCGTTCTCCACATCGTAGTAGTCGATGGAGTCGGCATTGGCATCGAGGATGGCCTTGAGCTCATTCCAGTCGCCAAAGACGGTCTTGCCGCGACGACCGCCGTAGACGTGTGCATTGCCCCACTGGACCTTCATGCCCGGCTTCTCGCGCACATAAAGCTTGACAGGCGTCTTTTTAGGCGCGGTGGCGATGTAGTTGATAATCTCCTGTGCATCCATCTCGGCTGCGTTGCTCATTTGCTATCTCTCCTTTGGGTGGATTCGGTTGATACCTGGTTAGGCAAACATGACCTGGTCGAATGTATAGAAGCCGTGCTCACGGGTGACGAGCTTCTGCGCGGCTGCCAGGGCGCCGTTGACGAAGATCTGACGGCTCGTGGCGCGGTGGGTGAGCGTGACCTCCTCGTCCTGGCCAAAGAAACTCACTTCGTGCACGCCGGCGACAGTGCCACCGCGCAGCGAGTGCATGCCGATTTCCTTGGGGTCACGCGCGCCGCACATGCCCTCGCGGCCATAGACGGGGTGGTAGCCTGCCTCGGGTTCAGCTTCGACGACGGCGTCGAGCAGTAGCTTGGCAGTGCCGCTCGGGGCGTCAACCTTTTGGTTGTGGTGCGTCTCGACGATCTCGCAGTCAAAGCCGGGCAGCTCGCGTGTGGCCTGTGCTACCAGATGACGCAGGGCTGCGATACCGATGGAGTAATTGCCGGAGTGCATGATGCGGGCGCTCTGACCCAGCTCGCGCAGGCGGTCCATCTGATCGGGCGTGTAGCCCGTGGTGCCCGAGACCAACGCGGCACCCGTGCGCTCGACATAGGCGACGACGGCATCGAAGGTCACGACGTTCGAGAAGTCGATGATGACGTCGGCTGCCGGGGCGCCCTCGAGCTCGGACAGATCAAAACCGATCTGGGCCACGATATCAAAAACGGGTTGACCGGCGGCGTCGACAACGCCCTCGGCGGTGGTGCGGATGAGCGAGCCCATGCGGCCCGTTCCCATAATGACGGTCTTAATCAAGCAGACCAGCCCCCTTCAGAGCATCGGTAAGTGCAGAGCGCGTGTCGTCTGCCATGGGGCACAGCGGCATGCGGTAGTTTGCCTCGATCATACCCATCTGGGCGAGCGCCTCTTTGACGGGGATGGGGTTGACCTCACTAAAGAGGGCATTGATGAGCGGCTGGCCGGCAATTTGGATATCGCGGGCACGCGCCACGTCACCGTCCAAATAGGCACGGCACATGTCATGCACGAGCTGCGGCTGCACGTCTGCCCACACGCTGATGGTGCCCGAGGCGCCCAGGCTCATGAGCGGTACGGTAAGCGCGTCCTCGCCCGAGTACATGCGGAAGTCGTCTGACAGCAGGTGGGCGATCTTGGCCGCGTAGGCGACGTTGCCCGAGGCCTCCTTAATACCCATGATGTTGGGGTGCGCGGCCAGGCGTTCTACGTTGCGCTCGCTGATGCCGCAGCCGCAGCGGCCGGGGATGTTGTACAGGATGCAGGGGATGTCCACGGCGTCGGCGACGGTCTTAAAGTGCTGGTAGATACCCTCTTCGTTGGACTTGTTGTAGTAGGGGGTGATGAGCAGCAGGCCGTCGGCTCCCAAGCCCTGGTAGGTGAGCGACTTGGTGAGCATGGTCTGCGTGGAGTTGGAGCCCGAGCCGGCGATGACGGGGACGCGTCCTGCAACATGCTTGACCACGGCGGCGACGACGGAGTTGTCCTCGTCATCGGTCATCGTGGCGCTCTCGCCGGTGGTGCCCAGGGTGAGGATGGCGTCGGTGCCATTTTGCAGGTGGAAATCGATAAGGCGCTCGAGCGCGTCGAAGTCGACGCTGCCGTCCTTTTTAAACGGTGTGACGAGGGCGACGATTGAGCCCTCGAGATTGCGGATGTCCATGTTCTTCTCCTTCGCTTCCGCGATCTGGATGCGTTTGTTCCATTGGGCGGCGACGGCCAGGCGCTCGTCTTGGGCGCGACGACGAGCACTTTCGGCGCGCGACTTTGCCAGCAGCTCGCGGCCGCACGGCAGCACGTCGAGCGTGGCAAAGTAATCGCCCGGGCGCTCGGCGCGACGAATGAGATCTGCCGAGCCGTCGGGGCGCAGCAATACCTCGGCGGAGCGCAGACGGCCGTTGTAGTTGTAGCCCATGGAGTAGCCATGCGCGCCGGTATCGTGGATCACGAGTACATCACCCATGTCGATATGCGGCAGCTTGCGATCGATAGCAAACTTGTCGTTGTTCTCGCATAGGTTGCCCGTGATGTCATAGGTGTTCGTGACGGGCGCCGTGGCCTTGTCGGCGCCGCCCGGCTGACCCATCACCGTAATGTGGTGGTAGGCGCCATACATGGCAGGGCGAATCAAATCGACGGCGCTTGCATCGACACCGATATAGTCCTTGTAGATCTGCTTCTCGTGGATAGCCTTGGTGACCAGGCAGCCGTAGGGGCCCATCATAAAGCGGCCCATCTCAGTGCAGATGGCCACATCGCCCATGCCGGCGGGAACCAGGATCTCGTCGTATGCCGCGTGTACTCCCTCGCCGATGGCGTGAATGTCGTTGGCCTGCTGCTCGGGCAGGTAGGGGATGCCGACGCCGCCGGACAGATTGATGAAGGCGACGTGTGCGCCGGTCTCGCGCTCCAGGCGTACGGCAAGCTCAAAGAGGATGCGCGCGAGCTTGGGGTAGTAGTCGTTGGTGACGGTGTTGCTGGCAAGGAATGCGTGGATGCCAAAGTCCTCGGCGCCCTTGGCCTTGAGCATGCGGAAGGCCTCGAAGAGCTGCTCTGTGGTCATGCCGTATTTGGAGTCGCCGGGGTTGTCCATGATGCCGTTGGAGAGCTGGAACAGGCCGCCCGGATTAAAGCGGCAGCTGACCGTTTTGGGGATGGGCCCCGCAACGCGCTCAAAGAACTCGATGTGGCTGATGTCGTCAAAGTTGACGATGGCACCCAATTTGTTGGCCAGCTCAAAGTCGGCAGCCGGCGTGTCGTTGGACGAGAACATGATGTCGTGTCCCGTGATGCCCAGCGAGCGGGCAATCATGAGCTCGGTATAGCTCGAGCAATCGCAGCCGCAGCCGTATTCGTTGAGAATGGAGATGAGCGCCGGGTTGGGATTGGCCTTGACGGCAAAGTATTCCTTAAAGCCCGGGTTCCATGCGAAGGCGTCGCGCACCTCTTGCATGTTGCGGCGGATGCCCGCCTCGTCATATAGATGAAATGGCGTGGGGAACTGCTCGACGATATGCTCGAGTGTCTCTTTGTCCACAAACGGCTGCTTGGCCGCATATGCCTCGTTGGGGGTCAATGCCATGTCCCGTAAACCTCGCTATCCAGACGGCGCCATCTGCGCATCGAATCCGCATAACGTGGACCCAATGTCCGGATAGCGCTCCCGCATTGCTGCAGACAGTCCTGTGGGTGTTTCCCACAGGCCCACCAGGTTGTTCGTGCCCGTAAAACCCAGTTCGGCGGGTTTCGCCTCCCCACGGGGTCAAAGCCTGCCGGCTCGCCCGCGGCTCTTCGTGCCCGCGCCTCTATCAAGTGGTAAAGACCCTATCACGTTGCACTTTACCAAACAAGAGTATTCGTATATAACGTTTAAAAAATGCAGGGATATGCTGGAAACATGTGCGCCACAATCCTGTATCACAATAAGTTGCAACAGATGTGCCTCACGAAGGGATCCTCTATGACCGAGCTCCAAGAACTCCGTCGCTATCGCCGCGATCTCCATCGCATTCCGGAGCTCGATTTCGATCTTCCGCAAACCATTGCCTATATCGAGGGCGTGTTGGCACCGCTCACCTGCGAAGTGACCCATCCGTGCCCCAACTGCGTCTGTGCTTTCTTCGACGCCGGCGTTGATGCCGCGCATGCCACGGCGATTCGCGCCGATATGGATGCGCTGCCCATCGCGGAGGCGACGGGAGCGGCCTTTGCCTCGACGCATCCCGGTAAGATGCATGCGTGCGGTCACGACGGTCACATGGCCATGGTGCTTGCCGCCGCGACGTATGTCGATCGCATGATTCGTGAGCAGCCGGGTGCCATCAAGCGCAACGTGCTCTTTGTGTTCCAGCCTGCCGAGGAAACGACCGGTGGTGCCAAGACGGTGTGCGAGAGCGGCGTGTTCGAGCGCTATGGGGCGGATCGCATCTTTGGCTTCCACGTGTGGCCCGATCTGCCTGCCGGCACGTTGGCGAGCTGCCCTGGTCCGCTGTTGGCGCGCTCAAGCGAGACGCACATTCATATCCATGGCGCGAGCATCCATATCGCCAAGACCTACGGCGTTCCAGTCGAGGAATCGCATGATGCCGCGCTGGCAGCGGCCAAGTTCTTGGTTTCCGAGCGCGAGCTCATGGACGAGTTGGGTGCCGACGAGCCTTGCATTGGTAAGTTCGGCCTGCTGCAGGCCGGTACGGTTTGCAACGCGGTGGCGGGGGAGGCCCATGTCGCGGGCAGCTTGCGCGTGTTTACGGACGGTATGTTCGACCGTGCGCGCGAGGGCGTGCGCCGCGTGTTGGACGAGGCCTGCGCCGCAACAGGCTGTACGTACGATCTCGACTTTGCCGAGGGCTATCCGCCGGTCGACAACGACCCCGAGCTGTTCGCTCATATTGCGCCTGCCTTGTCCGAGTTGCAACTTGTGGACGAGCCGCTGCTAATCGCCGAGGATTTCGCGTTCTATCAGCGCCATCTGCCGGGCGTGTTCTTCTTGCTGGGCACGGGCGTGCCGGAGGGTCAAGAAAACCCGAGCGATTCGGATGGCTGCCCCGCCTATGCCACGAGCGCTCTGCATACCGATACCATGCTCTTTGACGAGGAAATCCTACTCAAAGGCCTCGATGTCTACAAACGATTGCTTTTGCTTGACTAAGGTGTGAAGGACTATTTGTTCTAGAAAACACGAACAAACGTACGATATAATAGAGATGTAAGTCTATAGAAACGTTTGACGTTACTAACGTAAGGCGATACTATGATTGCATCGTATAAAGATGAGGATACCGAACGCTTTGCCATGGGTGTGCGGGTCAGGAGGTTCGTGCCCTTTGAGCGTGTTGCGTTGAGGAAGATTCGCCAACTGCAGGTTTGTGCTTCGCTTGATGATCTTCGCGTTCCACCGGGCAACCGCCTGGAAGCTTTGAAGGGCGATCGTGCCGGTCAATATAGCATCCGTGTTAACGAGCGCTATCGGGTCTGTTTTGAGTGGAGACAGGAGATGGCTTGGAATGTCGAAATCGTCGATTATCACAAGTGATGAGACTTCGGCCGATTTGTTGTCGCCGGTGACTCCTGGTGAGCTTCTCAAAGAGGAGTTTCTTGTTCCCATGGGCATTTCTCAATATCGCCTTGCGAAAGAGACCGGGATTCCGGCTCAGCGTATCGGGCAGATTGTCTTGGGAAAACGTCGCGTGACGGCCGACACCGACCTTCGCCTTTGCCGCTACTTTGGCCTGACGGATGGTTATTGGCTGCGCGCCCAGATAGCGTTTGATCTCGAGGCGGAGAAGAGGCGCATCGAACCGGAACTGGATAAGATCGTTCCTGTCCAGCAGGCCATCGCACTGTAGTGCTCAGAGATGATGGGGGTGGCGCGGCGATGAAGCGACGCCGACAGTCTGCCGTATATAGTCCGGGTGGATGCGGGTGCGGCCTGCTGCTGCTTCCGGTTATTGCTGTGAGCATTGGCGTGATGTTTGCGCTTGCCGGGTTGGCAGCAGCGGCACTCGTGTTGCTGATTGTGGCCATTGGCGTGACGATTTGGCTCTATCGTTGCCGCGAGCAACGTCGTGCCGACGGTAAAACCAATGTCGGCTGGGTTGTATTCCTGGTCATTGCGTACCCGCTGAGTGTCAGCTACCTGGTGTTCTTTGTCCTCTTGATGGTCAGTGCCTTTACCGGGGAATCCGTCACGGTGGGTTGATGCGCTGCCAGCAGACGGTTGCGCAAAGTGCGTTTGCTCAACGTTTGGATAACTGCATTGGCCGTTTACCGCAGCCTTAGCTCTCAGCTAATGAATTCAAGTTTAATCCTTCCTACGATGTGCTGTGTGCCGGCACGGTAGCCGGATCGTAGGAAGGATGAATAATGGCAAAAGAGGGAAAGAAGCCGATCGGTAAGATTGTCCTAGGCATCATCGTGGTGCTGGTTATTGTCGGTGCCGTGGGCTCTATGGGCGGCAACTCAACCGATTCGTCTGCGAGCGATTCGGCAAAACCTGCCGAGACGACACAGCAGGCTAAGGAGCAAAAAGAACCGCAAGAACCGTATACCATTGCTGACGAGGCTGAAGACACTTCCAATCAGTTTACCTATAAGATCACGGGCACCCTGACCAATAACACGGACAAGGAAAAGAGCTACATTCAGATTGAATATGTTCTGTATGATGCCGATGGCAACCAGGTTGGAACGGCTCTTGCAAACACCAATCATCTGAAGGCGGGCGGCTCCTGGAAGTTCGAGGCGCTGGGTACGGTGTCTCCCGACCAGGTTGCTAGCTGGGAGCGTTCGGACGTAAGCGGTTTCTAGCATGTTGCATGCACTGGGGGAGGTGAAGTCGTATGTCCGATAAAAAGCTGACCGAGGAGTTGCTCAATGAGCTTCTCGATGCGCCGAACATCGATGGCTATATCAAAGAACACGACTTTGCCGCTCCGTCGCTTTCGAACTACCTGAAGCAGCTACTGCAGGAAAAGGGCTTGGAGCGCTCGCGCGTGGTTCGTATGGCCGATCTCAATGAGACCTTTGGGTATCAGATCTTTACCGGTGCGCGGTATCCGAGCCGCAATAAGGTGCTGCAGATTGCCTTTGCGATGGCGCTGACGCTCAAAGAGACCAACCGTGCGCTGACGGCTGCCGGGGTAAGCGTCCTTAACTGCAAGGACCGCCGCGATGCGATTATCATCTTTTGCATCGATCGCGGGTGCAGTCTCCAAAAGGTCAACGAGGAGCTGTATCGCTTTGGCGAGGAGACGGTGAGTTAGCGGCTGATATCTGAGCTGGCGGAGCTGCCGAACAACGATGCAAACGAACGGGGCGCGGATGCCATGGGGTGTCTGCGCCCTGTGCTATGATGGAGGCTATGGATACTCAGACCCCAACATATTCCGATGACGAGCTGACCGCAGCGCTTGCCGAGCACCTGGCGTCGCTCGATCGCGACGACAGCTATCGCGTGGAGCGTGTGCTTAAGCGCTCGTCCGTTGAAGCAACCGAGCTCGTGCACTTTGAAGGAACCGGCGGTGGTTCGCTCGGCCCCTTTGTCCGTAAACGCATCGAGGCTTCGGCTCAAATCGGCGGGGCATACGAGCGTCTGTTTGCCGCTCAGCGGGCAGGCAGGCGTTTTGAGCACCTGCCCAGAATCGTCGATTGTCGTCGTGTGGGCGACGAGCTTAACGTGGTTATGGAATACATCGAAGGGGAGACGCTCGGGGTGCTGGTGGACCGTCTGGGAGCCACCACCGATTATGCACGTGAATTGTATCCTGCCCTTTGCGACGCCGTGGACGAGCTCCACGCCGGTTTTGCAATGGTGGGGGAGACGTCGGCGCCGGTGATCCATCGCGACCTCAAACCGTCGAATATCATCGTGACGGGTGCGAACCGAACGCTCGATGAGGGCCTGACGTTTTCATCGCTGGTGATTATCGACTTGGGGATCGCGTGCGTATGGCGCGATGGCGCCGATGCCGACACCGTCAAGTTTGGCACGCGACCCTATGCGCCGCCCGAGCAGTATGGGTTTGGGCAGACGAGTGTACGTAGCGACGTCTACGCGCTGGGCGCCCTGCTGTTCTTTTGCTTGACGGGGACCGATCCGAAATCGGGGTTCGACATGCGCGAGCAATGCGAGATGTGCGGCATTCCTGCCCCTCTGGCCGATGTCATCTGCATGTCGATGGCGCTCGACCCGGCCAAGCGTTTTGCGAGTGCGGAGGCATTGGGACGGGCGACGCGCGCGGCATACGACCTGAGTCGCCCCGTGCGGCCTCCTGCGCCTGCGCCTGTCCGTACTCCGGCATCGGAGACGGTGTTGACGCCCCAAGGGCTCCAGAACCCCGCAGGGCTTCCTAGGCATGCCGCCTCCGCTGCATGCGGTCTGCTCTCCCGCGTTCCGGAGTCTCTGGGGCGCATTTGGAATACGCTCGTCTGCTTCTCGCTGCTTGTGTTCTTTGCCGGAAGTCACTTTGCCGTCTTTTACCCCACGGGAGCAAACCAAGGCTACCCGACGTGGCTTCTCATAATCGAGTATTTTTTCTTTGTCGATGGCCTTATGGTGCTTATGCATTTTGCGCTGCTCGATAAGCGCCGTCTTCGTCGGCGATTCGCACTGCTCGACAGCTATCGCGGCAAGAAACTCGCGAAACTCTGGCTCAAGGCATTGGGTGTGCTGCTCCTATGCATGATCGTCATAGTCGCGGTTGCCAATGCGACCGGCGTCGTCGATACCTCCGCTACCTAAAAGAAAAGGGCCCCGTTGGGGCCCTTTGCAGTTCAAGACTTTAGTCTGCTGGGCGCGCAGCGGCCAGCTTCAACCCACCCGCTATGCGGGTGGAGACAAACGGCTTTACAAAGCCACCCCTCCGACCGA
>JAGZKE010000048.1:0-13712 GCA_018365375.1 Collinsella sp.
GGCCGGCCGGTCCGGCCCTCAGGGTATCGGGTTCCCACATTCATCCGTACATGTACGGAGGAATGTGGGAGGTGTTCGGATGAAGTCGATAATCAAGGCACCTCTGTCTCGACAAGACAACGTAGACTAAAGTTTCCTTTAGTAAGAGAATGAGAACTATATCTGAAAGCGTTGCGATGGCGTGAAGGCACCGAGTCCGAACCGACTGAATGCTACGTGCATCTGCAACGCTTTTTTGTTATCTCTGTCAGTTGGGTAGCACTACACTTGTCAGCATTTACCCCGGTACATGCTGCCTAAATCCACTACCCCTTCTACCGCGCCGACCATCTCGTCATCGTGAGAGACAATGATGATCAGCTGGCTTTGCTTGTTGCGCTTAACATAGGCCGCAAGCTCGGCGCGGCTTACAGCGTCTAACCCAGTCGTGGGCTCGTCGAGCACCAAAACTGACGACTTGCGTGAAAGCGCCGACCATAAGTACACGCGGCGCAACTCACCGCCCGAAAGCGCGGAGCAACGTTTCCCGAGCAACTCCTTCACGCTGTTTTCCAGCGAAGGTAGGTCATCTACACCCCGGTGATAGGGAGAAAAGGGCGTGTCGAAATACTCTAACAGCTCTTTCACCGTTTCGTCCGGCGCGAAGCACGACTGTGGGCAGCACGATATCTCTCTCGCACGTATGTAATCCAAGTCGCATTCTTCGATTGGCACACCGTTGTATTTTACTTTGCCTTTCGATGAATATAGCCCGAGCATCAAGTAAAGAAGCGATGTCTTGCCCCTTCCGTTCTCCCCAACTATGCAATATGTACCAGGACCGGAAAACTTGAAAGAAAACCCGCCGAGGACCCCTCGGACAGATCCGTCTGGAAGGGCAACCGAGAATTCCAAATCAGATACCGAAATGTCATTTATTCCATCAAGTTTCGCCAAATCGGTCCGATTCCACCCCGATCTCGCCTTTTCCCTCGTCGCGATAGCCGTCCTATCCCATGATGCTTTGGCGTCCTGATAGGATTTGAACAATGACATCATACTTTTCAAAGTCTTAAAGAGAACCGCGAAGTATGTACCGATGATAGTGTACTCGCCTATTGACATAGTTCCGTTAATGATTCGTACTCCGGAAACAACAAGTATCACCGCTTGAAACAACGCTGCGAAAAGACCATCGAGCGATGTCAGAGAATATGATAGCTTTCCGGAGCGCAAAACTTTGGGAAAATAGCTCTTAAACCCAGCGTCGAGCGCTTGTTCGCTCTTGCCGTACGAAGATGCCAGTTGAATGTTGAGAATCTGATTAAGCTGCGATGCAATTGCGGCGTAAAAGGCGCTGTCCGCCTCTTTCTTCTCATACGTGACCCTATACAAAAGTTTCCTCAACCCAGTAATTACACAGAAATACACGATGAGGAGAATGATGGAAAACACCGCGAGAGTTGAATCAATTGACCATATGATAAGCAATACGATGGGAATAGCTACAATGGACAGCGGCGCACTGATGAAATTCGCCAAAACGAAGGATGAGACCACGCTGGAGTCGGAAATAATCCGTTGCGTTGTATAGGCTGGATCGATGGTCCGACTCACCAAGTAATCGTCTCTTTCAAAACGCAAGACGGCCTCCCTGAGAAGATCAAAGGAAAGTCTCGTGCTTATGCGAATGGAAAGTGTTCCTGCAAAATAAGTAAAGAGGGTGGAGAAAACTCCTATTGACGCAACCAGGAGTGCGAAGAGTGCGGCGTCTCTTTCGCTGCGGTTACCGAGAAGAAAATCTAAAAATTTTCCGTTCACGTATGGCATGGCATAGGAGAGAGCGGTTCCAATCACCGTGATAGCGATGAAGACGAAAGCCCCTTTTGCTCTGATGAACCTCGAGAGAACGCATCGAATCAAGGAAGGCCCCAATCTACCCGCCACAAAACATCAATCACTGATACCTTACACCTCAACACAACAGGAGCGAAGATTTGCCAATGAGACTGCTTTAAGATTGCCTTGGGCCAATACGGTCTCAAGCTCTTCCTACAAGAGAGTCGGAATCGGACATCTCCTCCGACGAATCTGGCAATCGGGCGATTGAAATATCTTTTTCAAGCGCCCGATTGCCACAATAGATTGGAGCGTCCGCCCGCAAACGACCTCGTTTTACACCCACCAAATCCTTTGCCTTTTGTCGCCTAGACTAGAAAAGATCGCGTCGAAAATGTTGGTGTAAGGGTGACACCATAGCGCCCGTTTAACGAAGAACGGCCTTCGTCCTAGAATCTGAAATCACCACAACAACAGGTTCTAGGAAAGGACGAAGACCGCTATGGAAATCTTATCAGACCCGACGCCGGACATGCTCGCCATGCCCCGTTTCGACGACGGCGCCATCGACATGCAGGAGCTGCTCCGCAGGCTAGCCGAGCAGGTCGTGAACGCCGTGATGGACGCCGAGGCCGACCAGCTGTGCGGTGGCGGCGCGAACAGCCGGAACGGCTACCGCGAGAGGTCTCTCGCCACCTGCGTCGGCACGCTGACGCTGCGCATCCCCAAGCTGCGCTCCGGCAGCTTCTTCCCGGAGGACGTGCTCGAGCGCTACCAGCGCGTCGACCGCGCCCTCGTCGCCGCCGTGGCCGAGATGTACGCCACGGGCACCAGCACCCGCAAGGTGCAGAGGGTGGCCGAGAAGATGGGCGTCTCAAGGCTCTCGAAGGACCAGGTGAGCGCAATCGCCTCGAGCCTGGACGCGGACATCGAGGACCTGTGCGGAAGGCCGCTCGGCGGCTCGCCGGTGCCCTACGTCTGGCTCGACGCGACCTACGTCAAGTGCCGCCGCGAGGGGCGCGTCGCCTCCACCGCCGTGGTCACCGCCATCGGCTGCGACGCGGGCGGCTGGAGGCGCGTCCTGGGCGTCGACGTGGTCGACACCGAGTCCTACGACTCGTGGCTCGCCTTCCTGCGGGCCATCCGCTCGCGCGGGGCGGCGGGCGTGCGGCTCGTCGTCTCCGACGCCCACCCGGGGCTCGTCCGGGCGCTCGGCGAGGTCTTCTTCCAGGGCGCCGCGTGGCAGCGCTGCGTGGTCCACCTCATGCGCGACTGCATGCGCGAGGCCGGCTCCTGGCAGCTCAGGCGCCGCGTGGGCAGGATCGTGTCGCAGGTGTTCCGCGGGCGCGACGCCGCCACCGTGACGGCCATGTACCACGCGGCGTGCGACATGCTGGAGGGGTGCTGCCCGAGGGCGGCGGCGGTGCTGGAGGAGGCCGAGCCCGACGCGCTGGCCTACCTCGACTTCCCGCCGACCCACTGGAAGCGCCTGCGCACCAACAACGTCCAGGAGCGGACGAACCGCGAGATAAAGCGCAGGTCGCGCGTCGTGCAGGTGTTCCCCTCCACGGGCTCGCTGGTGCGGCTCGCGGGCGCGGTCATGTGCGAGCAGGACGAGATATGGCAGGAGTCCAGGTACTTCTCGGAGGCGAGGATGAACGAGCTCTACGATGACGGTCGCACTCGGGGAATCGACGGTCACGTCGATTGGGCGCGGCTTGAGGCGGAGGCCAGGAAGATGCTCGAGTCCGGCCTCGAGCTTGCGGACAGGGTCGAGGCGGCATAGGATATCAACCGTATTCCAGATTCCAGGACGCCGGGCCGACTCGGTTCGGATCGGGCGCTACACCAACTTTCTCGACACTACCCTAGAAAAATCGCTCATAATAACGCAACCAGCCTGCTCGCTTGAAGAAACCTAAGCCCGTAATGTAGATGTGCAAACTTCCGGACGCCTTGCGCGGCATAGCGCGTATAAACTTCGTCAACCGCCTCAGAAATACCTGAGTATCGCGCCAGGGCAAAAGCATACGACGTCGCCGCCATACCCCGCACCCATTCGGAACGCGGACTAATTGAATAGCTGCACAGTATCATCATACATGCATCTAGACCTGATTCCCCAAGTAGCCGACGTATTGATGCGAGCATCGTGGGTCGCCCCTACGCCATCGTCGTCACCCCTATTAGCAGTATTTAGTGTTTTCCTCTAAATGCGTATCGCCACCCTTAAGAATATGAAGTGTTATATCCAGACCCGATTGCCCCCCATCCCCAACGAAGGGATAAGGAATCTCATCCGGAATCGGCAGTAACGGAGGATTCACAACGACAAGCGAAAAACATGAGTCATCTCACAGAGGGGAGTAAAGGCTCCCCTCAAGCACCCTAGTTTCGTCATCCAAAGAGTTGATGGCAGTGTTCTTCTTACAAAGGTCGACAACAAAAGGGTTGATTTCTACAGATGTTACATCCATGCCACAGTTGGTAAGTATCAGGCCCTGTATTCTGGGGCCAGAACACAAATCGAGAGCCTTCCGTGCGCTCTGCGGTGTAAGGCGCCAATCTCAGCAAATCTGTCCCACAATACTGCGCTGAAGAACAAGACGGAACCCCTGAGCCAAACTCCCCTATACCTTTTTAAGGCTAAGACAGGCAAGTTCACGCACCCGGCATATTCCAGAATAACATCCTATTGTTTTAGATGCTCTACAAGCATGAACAGCCGCGAATCGGAAAGATCTTCTAGTTTCGCCCCGACTGACCGCCAAGGGCCAAAATGGCCTCTCCATCCCCAGGCGACCGGCTCTGGCGCGCAGAGAAGTGTCCCCAAGTGCCGGCAGAAAAGGAACGTCCCTAACTGCCGGCTAGAGGGCACCGAAGAGAATGGCGTAGGTAGTGGATTCGCCGAGTTTGAGCTCGTCACCGGGGCTGAGCCGGGCGGAGCGGCCGGGCTCTACTTGAATACACACGCTCGTGGCCCCGTTTACCACCACGGTGCCGTTCGTGGACGACAGGTCCTCGACAAACCATGTGCCAGAATCGTCACACCAGATATGGGCATGGCGGGCCGAGACATCGTCGCCGACGTCGGTAATATCGCCCTCACCAGTGGCCAGCGCGCCAATCTCAACACCCTGCTCACTCGGCTGAATCCAGCGCGGGGCGCTCACGACAAAACTGTTTTGCACGCGCAGCAAGCCCAAGGGGTGCGCCGGGGCGGGTTCGCGTTCGCCCGCAGTCAGCGACATGCCAAGCGAACGCGGCGTGGATGTGCCTCCGCCACAGGTCGCGTGCGCGTAGTCGATGGCATAGTTCACCGAGGACCGCACATCCGCCGAACAACCGACGGCGACAAACAGCACCAGCACGGCCTCGGCGCGCTCGGCGGGCATGAGTTCCGCCGCCTGGGACAGGCGATCGAGCGCGTTGCGATAGAGATTCGTGTCCTGGTGGCACTCTTCGAGCGCGCGTACCATCGGTTCACCTGCAGGACCGCACACCATATTGATCACAGCCGTGGAGTCCATGGGATTGCGCTGGCGCAGGGCCAGTTGCGACATAATACGCGCAGCCGAGGTACCGTATTCGGCAAAGTAGCCGTCGGCGAGCGGACGGGACGAAAGCACCAAGCCGCACAGCTCGATATGGCTCAGATGCGCCGCGCGCTTAAAGATGTCAAACATGGCCCCGCATGGGGTGAGCTCAACTTGAGATGCCATGACCTAGGCCTCCTTGGTCGTAGAAATAGAATCGGACGATACTTCGACAGGTCCGCCAAAAGTACGGGCAGCTGCGGCTCCACCGGCAAGCGGAGTCGCCATCTGGGCTTTTGTGCGTCGTGGTGCCGAAACGGGAAGTTCAAAGGCAAAGCCCATCGCAAGCAAAACCACGTAAGCGTATAGGTTGCAACCAGAGCGGCAACAAGGCCGCCCATCACGGCGCGTTGGGAAAATACGCTACATGCAGCCACAACCAGCACCGGAACCTCGCAGGCAGAAAGCGCAAGCACACCCTGCAGGAACCCCGAGCGCCGATTGCGCGCAAGTGCCCCCGCGGTAACGCCGGCTATGCCTGGCAGCGCCAACGCCAGTGCGGCAATAATACTCGGTAGCGACCCAGACCACACGAGCGATCCCAAAGTCGCCGTCACGCGGGCGCCCGACGCCAGCAGCGCGGCCGAAACCACGACCACAGCCCAAACCACGCCACAGACGACCGTCGCGCCGACCATCAGCGCGCGACGAACCGCGCGGCCAGACGCATCCATGGGGCACGGCGTGAGCAGCTCGCCGCGAAGCGAACGACCGACATTTTGCGCATAGTGGTCACAAAACGCCGAGAGCGCCGCCTCGACCGCCGCCGGCTCGGGACGATCTTTTTGATGACTGGACAGACAGGCCATCACCACGTCGAACAGCTGGGCATCGACAAACGCCAGCGCATCGCGTAGCTCTTCGGAATCCGGCTCAAGCCCCAGCTGCTGGGCCTGCTCGGCCGCGGCGAGCGCCACATCGGGCTCACGACGAAGCAGCTGAGTCAAATCACAACCGGGCGCATGGGCACCAATGGGATAGTCGGGCCGTGTGTCCGTCTTGAGACGGTAGGGGCTGGCAATGTCGCGCGTCTTTTTGCGCGAACCCGAGGTGCCCGAAGTGCTCGGCGCGGCTTCGTATGGCACGACGCCGGCAATGAGCTCGTAAACCGTGCTTGCCGCGGCATAGACGTCAATCGCCGGCGACATACGCAAAGCGCGCAGGTCGGGAATATCGTCGGTGAGCATCTCGGGCGGGGCATAGGCAACCGTCGCGCGACGCAGCGTGGCATAACGCTCCGTAAACGACGCCTTGCCGCCGGTACCGGCCACGGCCGACGCAGGCTCAAGCGCCAGCGACGAGCCAAAGTCGATCAGGCACAGGTCAAAGGTGCCCTCGGCAAGCTGTCGGTCAAGCGGCAGGCGCGCCGTACGCACCATAATATTAGCGGGCGAGATATCGCGATGGACAAAGCCCTCGCCCACCAGGCTCATACGGCAGAGCAGATCGAACAGGTCGCGACCCAGACGCGCCGCCACAAGCGGCGATAGGCGTCCGGCATCGTCCACGGCGAGTCGCGAGCGCAAGCGGGCGAGCGTCTCGCCCTCGACCCATTCCATGACAATTGCAGGCACACCGTCAACCTCGCCCCAGCCATAGAGGCGGGGAAAGCCCTTAAGGCCCGAAAGGGCGCGATGGCATTCATATTCCTCGCGAAATGCCGCTTTGAACTTGGCGACCAGCGACTCATGGGCGGCATCGTCATCAAACTCATCGCGCGTCGGCAAGATGAGCTGTTTGAGTGCTACGTCCTCGCCTTGGGCGTTGACAGCACGCGTCACGCGGCCGATACCGCCACGGCGCATGGTGGCATCGTCGGCAAACAGTATCGTAAAACGACGCAGATAGGCAGGCAGTTCGTCCTGACCGAGCGCAATGGCCGGCTCAAACCCGTCGACACGCGCCAGGCGCAGGCCGACCATGGGATCGCGACCGAGCGATTGTGGTGTGGTGGATGCAAGATCGGTCATCATAGGGCAAGCGCCGCCACGTTATTGTTGAAGTTACCGAGCGCGACGTCATCATCGCCGTAATGGCCGACCCATTGACATAGGTTGGTGTAACAGCCCCACAGATTGGCATACTGCTGATACCACCTTGACCGGGGCGAGAATGTCTGACGACCGAACTCGGCTCGAATGACAAACATCTCCCCGACCAGGCTGTCGCACGGCCTGGGATCTCCCGTAGAGTTATAGGTCGAGACCACGTCATTGGCACGAGAAACATAGCCGTCGAGCATGTTGTACTTGGTCACAAGCCAACTGTGAATGCTCTCTTCCTCAGCAGCGGAAAGGCCGCCGGAGTTTGCATCGTTGTCAGTGTTGCCGCCCGTCGAGCCGCCGTTTCCAGGCCCTCCGGTAGAGGAACCCGACCCAGAGCCGCCGCCCGAACTCGATGAATCCGAGCCGGAGCCAGAAGTATCCGAGCTACCGGGCTTTCCGGACTGCTGGGCGTCCTGCTCCTTTTGCTGCTCGACCTTATTCACCGTTGCCGCCACGCTATTGTTGGACAACCGATCGATGATCTTGGTGTTGGTGAGCACGATGGTTTTGCCATTGGCAAGCGTGACTTCGTTGTCCGGGGCCTCGGCGCCGTCCGCATCGTCGGTGCCAAACACAATATGCCCGACCACACTTGCCCAAGCATATCCAGTCGTGGTGCCCAGATCGCTTTTGACCTCATGCCCCACGCGCGGTTCGCGCGCGGCATGCGCCTGCATCATGGACGGCACGGTCATGCCATAGGCAGAAACGCCAGCTATGACCAGCACCAGCGAGCACGATAGCAGTGCGTACGCCCGCGACGCCAAGCCCAGTCGGCGCCGCATGCGCACCGCGGCGCCGCGCTTTGTCTGAGTGCCACCGGGCCGCATGCGTTCTCCTCCAACAAAAACACGCCGCTCGGGAGCGGCGCATTCATTCGAATCCATATTTGAGTGTATCAGCGAACCCAAAAGGTTGCGCAACGAATGAGCAAATTAAGGATGCGCGCGGAAGCATCCATGCGATAAGCGGATACGAAGCATCTTTGTTGCACAACAAACTCACAGTCGCACGGGGAAATTATGACTACCCCGTGCGACTGTGAGGAAAACATACGGCAGGAGCAGGCTCGCCACCTAAATCGCGCGACGGGCCTCGATGGCGCGGCCAAGCGTAAGCTCGTCGGCATACTCCAAGTCGCCGCCCACGGGAAGGCCGCTTGCCAGACGCGACACCTCGACGCCCAACGGCTTGATGGTACGGGCCAGATAGCTCGCCGTGGTCTCGCCCTCAATATTGGGGTTGGTGGCGATGATGACCTCGTGGATGTCCTCGCGGCCCAAGCGTGCCAGCAGCTCTCGAATGTGCAGCTGCTCGGGGCCAATCTTGTCCATGGGACTGATCACGCCGCCCAATACGTGGTAGAGGCCGTGGTAGCTGCCCGTGCGCTCGATCGCCTGGACATCGCGCGGCTCGCCCACCACGCAAATGCGAGTGGTATCGCGCATCGGGTCCTGGCAGATGGAGCACTCGTCGGCCGTGGCGTAGTTAAAGCAGCGGCTGCAAAAGTGGACCTCCTGCTTGACCTCCAGGATGGCCTCGGCCAGGCGGCGCGCCTCCTCGGCGTCGGCCTCCAACAGGTAATAGGCGATGCGCTGGGCCGACTTGGGACCAATGCCCGGCAGACGGCCCAGTTCATCGAGCAGTTTTTGCAGACTGTGGTTGGCACTCATATATATGCGTGTCTTAGAACGGCATGCCCGGGATGTTGAGGCCGCCGGTGATGGCGCCCATCTGCTTGTTGGCGAGCTCGTTGACGCCGCGGACGGCCTCGTTGACGGCAGCCATGATCATGTCCTGCAGCATATCGACGTCCTCGGGATCGAGCGCATCGGGGTCGATGGTGAGGTTGACGAGCTCCATCTCGCCGTTAACGGTCACCTTGACCATACCGCCGCCGGCAGAGGCGTCGACGGTCTGGGACTTGAGGTTCTCCTGCGCGGCGGCAAGCTGCTCCTGCATCTTGCGAGCCTGCTTCATCATCTGCTGCATGTTCATACCGGCCATGATGGCTCCTTTACGTGCGGCCGCACGCCGAGCTGCAAGGGCAGCCGGAGCACGGCGGGACTTTCAAACTCAAAAATCGTACCACGGCGCGGGGCAAGCAAGCGGGGCGGACACACTACCTCAGTCGATATACATGTCCTCCAATACAAACCGCACTCAAAGATTATGCAAGGTCGAATTATGCAAGGTTGCATAATATCGCACACTCAATCTAGTAGAGCCGAATCCGGCATTTCATGTGCGCCACTAAATAGCTAAATGCCGAACCGCTGCTCGAGGCGGCGCACATGGCGGCAGGGTATAATTTGATTGCCATAGATAGTAATTTGGAGGTGCCCCATGAATGCCCCCAACGCGCTCCAAAACATCCGCTCAAAACACCCCGTTGCATATGTGGTTCTCTATCTCTTTGTCGGCTGGGCATTGCTGGTTGTCATCACCCATGCCATAGCTTTTGGAGCAGAACTGCTGATAGCCAGCTCGGACCAGCCCGTCGTCAAATGGGAGACGACCGATGAGTGCACCGACGGAACCCGAACCGTCTACTACAACAGCCCGTCCCTCTATCAAGAGTTCAAGGTCAAGATAAAGGACTTCAAGATTGTCGATGCCGAGCTAGGCGTTTATTTTGCAATCGGAGCAACCATTAACGCCGAGCAAGTCGAGTACACGGACAGCCATGCGACGTATCGCATCGACCTCAGCATCCTAGGCCGACCGTCACGCACCTGTCTGCTCGAATGCGAGATACGCGGCACCACACTACACATGTCCGAAATACAGATGCGCCCGGACAAGGGGTCCTCTTCTTGAGCAGTATACCCGCCTGCGCAGCTACTCCACCGGCTTGAAGATGGTGGCCTGGCCAAAGACGCTGCGGATGAGGGCCTTGGCCTCGTCCTCGGTCTGCGGGATGCTCGGGGCTGCGCCCTGATGGCCGAAGGGGCTGCCAGCACCAGGATTGGATTCCCAGGGAGCGGCGGGGACGTCGTCGTTTGCAGAGGCTGCGGGTGCCACAGCAGCGGCCTTGGTCGCGGACGCCGCACCCGGCACGTCGAACGGGGGCAGATCGTCCCCGCCGGCATCGGCAGCAAAACCACCGACCATAGCATCGTCGTAGGGCACCTGCTCGGATTCCCATGGCGCAGCCTGCGCAGGCGGCTGAGCCATGGGGGCGGACGCGCGCTCGGGCGCTCGGGGCGCGGGCTCGGTCGGGAGCTTGCCCGTGGCAGGAGCACCGGCAGGGTTGTCGGAGCGCAGCCAAGGGGCCTTGGCCAGGTCGGATGACTTGGGCGCAGGCGCGGCAGCGGACTTGGGCGCGGGGATCGGAGCAGCCGGTTTGGGCGCAGCGGGTTCAGGCGCCGACGGGGTCGGTGCCGCTACCGGCGCCGCTTTTGGCTGCGTCGCGCTGGCGCTCGAGGATGCAGGGGGCACCGAGGACACGGGTTGCGGGTCCGCAGATACCGCAGCCCGTGCAGATGGAGAATGCTCCTCATGTTGAGGAGCCGGCGTGCCACCCCCATCCAGGACATAGTCGACGGTACGACGACCGAAGACCGCGCAGACCGTCGGCAGGACCACCGACTGCGTATCGGCGCGACCGAGCATCTTGATGGCAAAAGTCGAACCCGCGGGGAACGAGACCGTGAGCTTGGAGCCGTCGTCGGCCGTGGCGCGGGCGTTGAGCAAAAGCCCTGCGTAGGAGGCCTGACGAGCCTTGACGCGCTCGACGACCTCGGCCCATTTGCGCTGGAGCTCGCCGGCGTCCTCAACCGCGGGGGTCTCGGCAGCACCGGCGGCGGCAACCTGGGCGGCGTTGTTGGGCTTGGACACCGACACGGTCGATGCAGCAGGCGCGGAAGCCGGAGCCGCAACGGGCTGAGGTGCAGGCGTTACAGGTCTGGGCGCCGGCGCAGGAGCCGCGGACTTGGTCGCAGGCTGGGCAGCCGGAACAGCTGCGCCGCGGTCCCAAGGCATACCGCCCTGGCGCGCGGACGTAGCAGCGGGGGCAGCGGATGCCGCCGGAGCGGCAGCACGAGCGCCCGAAATGAGCGTCGGCTGTTGGGCAGCAGCGGGTACGGATGCTGCAGGCGCGGCGGCCTGAGCAGCAGCCACGCTCGCCGGCACGGCGCCGTTGGCAATCATGGCCTCCAGGCGTGCCACGCGCTCGGCCAATGCCTCAATCGTTAAATCGGCCTCGGGACGCGCCAGACGCGTGCAGGCAATCTCGAGCACCAGGCGCACGTCGCTCGCGCCCCTCATCTCCAGTGCGGCATCGTCGAGCACTGTCAGCACACGAGCCAGGCGGTCGGCAGGATGCTCGCCAAAGGCAGCGGCCTCGGCAGCAAGCGCCTCGGCCTGCTCGGAGCCGCCCTCAAACAGCTCGGCACGGGCACCGGCAACGCAGGCAACATACACGTCGCGCACGTGCGCCACCAGGTCGCGCGTCAGTTCCAGCAGATCGTTACCTTCCTCGACCTGCGCGCGAATAAGCCCATACAGCTCGGCAACATCGCGATCGGCAATGGCGCGGGAAAACTCGCCCAGAATCTGGTCCGAAACCTCGCCTAAAAGCGAGCGGGCGTCGTCCGCATGCACAGAACCGTTGCCAAAGACGCTCAGCTGCTCCAGCGTGGACAACGCGTCGCGCATGCCGCCCTTTGCATGGCGCGCCACGATAGCCAGCGCCTCGTCGTCGTAATCGAAGCCCTCCTGCTCGCACACGTAAGACAGGCGATGCTCGATATCCTCGTTGCCGATGCGATGGAAATCGAAACGCTGGCAGCGTGAGAGGATGGTCTCCAGAATCTTTTGCGGGTCGGTGGTGCACAGCACAAAGATCACGTGTGCCGGCGGCTCTTCAAGCGTCTTGAGCAGCGCGTTGAACGCCGCCGTCGTGAGCATGTGGACCTCGTCGATGATATAGATCTTGTACTTGCCGCGCACCGGGGCAAAGTTGACGGAGTTGATGATTTCCTCGCGCACGTTGTCCACGCCGGTACGGCTTGCAGCATCGAGCTCGTAGACATCCGGGTGGTTGCCCTCGGCGATGAGCTCGCACTCCTCGCAAGTGCCATCGGGCATGCAGCCGCTTGCACCCTCGGCGCGCGCCGCCTCGGCATTGCGGCACAGCAGTGCCTTGGCCAGAATGCGCGCCATGGTGGTCTTGCCCGTGCCGCGCGGTCCGCAGAACAGATAGGCGTGGGACAGGCGCCCCTCGGTGATGGCGTGCTCGAGCGTCGAGACGATATGCTGCTGGCCCACCACAGAGTCGAAGGTGAGCGGGCGATACTTTCGGTACAACGATTCCATGGGTGCTCCCCCGGGTATACTGAGTCTTGTTGCCGCGACGGCCAAGCGGTCGCACGGCATACTGCATTCATAATAACCCGTACGGCGAGCCCGCCGCGATAGGAGTCCAAAGAGCATGGCAGACGCAGAGAGCAACCTCGTTCCCTCCGAAGCAGCCGACCAGGTCGAGGTCGCGCTCGAGAAGCAGGCTGCAGCCGACGACGGCATCCTGTACCTCAACGAGTACCAGTACGAAAACGACCTGGTCACCGACTTCGCCCGTCTGGTCGCCTCGCCCAGGCGTCGCGGCTCGCTGTATGTCGCCGCGGCAATTGCCGCGCTCATCGGCATCGGCATGCTGGTGGCCGGCGGCAACTGGATCAAGTTTGGCGTCGTCTTGATCGTATTCGGCGCCTTTTTGGCCTGGTGGAGCAAAAACCTGCACCACACCCTCGCCCGCGACTTTATCGACGCCGTTGAGGCCGACGAGTCAATGGGTGGCCGCTATCGCCGCGTCGCCGCCAACGAGGACGGCCTGATGGTTTGGGGCAAGAGCGGTAAGTCACAGTTCTTCCCGTTTGACAAGCTCGACCACGTACTCGACGGCGAGCGCATCTTTGTGGCCATGTTCGCCGACCAGGGCGTGACGATCCCCAAGGACACCTTCGTCCGTGGCGATGCCGAGCAGTTCGGCCCCTTCCTCAAGGCCCGCATCAACAAAAAACTCCGCATCGAGACCAAGCGCAAGAAGATGAAGGCAGAAAAGGCCGCTGCCGAAGCCAAACAGGGCGACAAGCCCCAGGAGACCAAGCGCAAGCAGAAGAAGAACAAGAAAAAGCGCTAAGGCCAAGCCAGGGGTTGATTTCCGATCTCAGCCGAACACATTAGGCGGACAGGCCGTTCCCGCAGCTAGCCGAACGCCCCCGAGGCCCCATCCGGGCCCCCGGGGCGCCGT
>JAGZKE010000003.1:0-102695 GCA_018365375.1 Collinsella sp.
AAGCGGCACATCCGCGTTGGCGAATCCGGCGTATCCGCGTTGGCGCGATTGGCGAAAATGCGTTGGTGGAAATGGTGAAAATTATATTGACGCTAACAATGCCGCCAAGGGCGTGCGGAGGCTGGCCGAGAGGCGGGAGGCGCTGCTCGCGCGCGGGGTCCACGGCAACAAGGCGAACGTGGCCACGGCGCGCGAGCTCGCCTGCTGGGTGTGGGCGGTCGGCCTCATGGCCGAGGAGGCGTAGGGGGCGGTCCCCCGCACATAAGCCAGTCACCCCGGAAGCGGTTCGATCCGAAGCCGTTGAGGCGAACCTCAGGTCCCTTTTCTGCGAGCGCCCAGGGCGCCACACGCGTGCACAGACTGTCGGTTCGACGTAGAAGCCTCAGCCGTAGCAACGGATAGCCCAGCGAGAGATCGCCGCGGGCGGATATTAAACTGCAAAGACGAGCGTCGGTAAGACACGCCGAGGTCGCCGCGGACGGGCTGATATAGGGAGAGGGCCTGACCCCATATCGTTGGGGCCAGGCCCGATTTTGCCTCTTGACAATGTCCTGCTCATATTAAAAGGAGCGTCCCTAACTGCCAGGTTTAGGCTGTTAGGTCGAGTTCGTAGAGGAAGCTTTCGCGCGGCATGTCGTGACGGCGCTCTTCGCGGTTGGCGCGGTGCGTGGCCGTGCGCTTAAAGCCGTGCAGCTCGTAGAACTTCCACGAGCAGTTGGAGTCGGTGTACAGGTGCGCCCTCGTCGCTCCAAGCGAGGACAGGTGCGAGACGGCGGCATCGAGCAGAACCGTGCCAACGCCCAGGCCATGGACATCGCGATCCACGGCAAGCAGCGTGACCTCGTTGTCGTGCGGCAACGGGCTGCTCTCGAGCAGGCGGTTGTTGGTTCGGATGGTTGCGCGCACAAACGAGAGATACTCGGCGCACGCATCGGGCTCTAGCTCACGCATCTGCGATAGCAGCGCGCGTTCGGTATCCATCCAATGCTCGTTGATAGTGGCGCCGGAGCTCTGTCCCGCACGCGCGAGCGAAATGCCACGCGCCTGACCGTCGATTACGGCAACCTGTGAAAACGTCGACGACGAAAGGCAATAGGCGAGGTCGCACGCGGCCTCAAGGCGGTTGTACTCATCGTTATCCGAATTGTTATGCCAAAGCTGCTGCAGAATCAGCGCGATGGCGTCGAAGTCTTCGGTATCAAACGGTCGGTAGAGAACCCGCGAGACCATGGTGCCTCTTTCTTTTGCGGATGCATATCGAGCACAGTTCTACCACGCCATTGGCATCTAATTATGGTGCCCCTGTGTTCCATGAACTCACCGTGCCCGGTGCCATGCCCATCCCCTCCGCTCGCAAACTTTTTCTGCACATGCGCCCGTTGCGGGGTGCATCGATGCGCTCGATGCGCTACATTAAATCAGTATTTTCAATGCCGCTGCGCGAGCGCTGCAGATCGACGTATCACCGACTCACAGAGCACGGCGGCGTACCAGACAGGAGGACTGCATGGGATCTGATGTGAAGATCGCACGCGCGTTGATCTCGGTTACCGATAAGACGGGCGTCGTCGATTTCGCACGGACGCTGGTTGACGACTTTGGCGTCGAGATCATCTCTACGGGCGGCACGGCTCGTGCCATCGAGGACGCGGGCGTTCCCGTAACCCCCATCGAGGAGTTCACGGGCTATCCCGAGATGATGGACGGCCGCGTTAAGACCCTGCACCCCAAGGTTCACGGCGCGCTGCTGGCCCGCCGCGATTCCGAGCAGCACATGCAGGAGGCCGCTCAGCACGGCATTAAGCTGATCGACCTGGTCGTCGTCAACCTGTACGAGTTCGAGAAGACCGTCGCCAACCCCGAGGTCACCTTCGCGGACGCCATCGAGCACATCGACATCGGTGGTCCCTCCATGCTGCGCTCTGCTGCCAAGAACGCCACGAGCGTTACCGTCATTTCCGACCCGGCCGACTATGATGCCGTCCTGGCCGAGATGCACGAGACCGGTGGCTGCACCACGCTTTCCACCCGTCGTCGCCTGCAGGTGAAGGTCTACCAGACCACCGCCGCCTACGACACGGCTATCTCCCGTTGGCTTGCCGCCCAGGCAAGCGACGTGGCGGACACCTCTGCCAAGCTCGAGATCTCGCTGGAGAAGGTCGACGACCTGCGCTATGGCGAGAACCCGCAGCAGAAGGCTACGGTCTACCGCTTTGTCGAGGGCTGCGAGAACACCGCGAGCTCGCAGTTCCCGCTCGTTGGCTCCGAGCAGATCCAGGGCAAGCCGCTCAGCTACAACAACTATCTGGATGCCGATGCCGCTTGGAACCTGGTCCGCGAGTTCGACGAGCCGGCCTGCGTGATCCTCAAGCACCAGAACCCCTGCGGTTCTGCCGTTGCCGAGGACATCACGGCTGCCTACGACCGCGCCTTCGCCTGCGATCCCAAGAGTGCCTTTGGCGGCATCATCGCCTGCAACCGCGAGGTTCCCTATGAGCTGGTCGAGCACTTTGCCGATCAGAACAAACAGTTCGTCGAGGTCATCATCGCCCCGAGCTACACTGCCGAGGCGCTCGAGCGCATGGCCAAGCGCCCCAACCTGCGCGTGCTGGCCACCGGCGGCGTGGACCACGGCGCCCAGGTGGAGCTGCGCTCCATCGACGGCGGCATGCTGGTGCAGGAAGTCGACCACGTGACCGAGGATCCCGCGACCTTTACGTTCCCCACCGACCGCAAGCCCACCGACGCCGAGATGGCCGAGCTCGAGTTTGCCTGGAAGGTCTGCAAGGGCGTTAAGTCCAACGCCATCTTGGTTTCCAAGGGCAAGGCCGGCATTGGCATGGGCCCGGGTCAGCCTAACCGCGTTGACTCTGCGCTGCTTGCCTGCGAACGCGCCGAGGACTTTTGCGAGCGTGAGGGCGTGGAGAAGGGTGGCTTTGCCTGCGCAAGCGACGCGTTCTTCCCGTTCCGCGACAACGTCGACGTTCTTGCTGCACACGGCGTGACCTGCATCATCCAGCCCGGCGGCTCCAAGCGCGACGACGAGAGCATCCAGGCCTGCAATGAGCATGGCATCGCGATGGTCTTTACGGGTGCCAGGCATTTTAGGCACTAGAGGCTTTCCCAAGTACCCGACCTTGCCCCTCAAACCGTCGCTTGCGTACATTTAGTACGCGGCGCTCCTCTTTCGGGGCAATCTCGGGCACTTGGAAAACCCTTAATGGGATGTTGTTCTATCCCATTAAGCTGATCGGTCGCCTGACCATATCGTCAAAATAATCTCCGCAAAAGACGGTCGCTCCGTTTGGAGGGCCGTCTTTTTGGTATAAGAGGACGGAATGACTAACACGAAAGGTATGACCATGCCCCAGATTGATGATGCCGAGCTGTTTGGCAATGCCGAGGATCAGCGTGCGTACGAGGACTTTTGCGCCAATCAGGAGGCGGTCGAGAAGTTTACGCTCGACAAGCCCGCGCTTGTCTGCCGTTGGCGCATGTCCAACAAAAAGGTACCCATGCTCAACCGCCACATTCGCGCACTGTCCGAGCGCTTGGTGCGGGGCGAGCCGCTTACCCATAACATGCTCAGCTGGGCCAAGCAGCACGTTGAGTGGTCGCTTGCCGAGGGCGATTACACCGCACGCGACGGCGTGCTCATGCTGGTGATCGACGTCAACGGCAACGCCGCCATGACGGTGGGGGAGTACGAGCCGCTAACCGATACGTCGGCCAAGGCGCTACGTGCCCGCTCCGCCGAGGCCCGCTCCGAGGCCGACGAAACCGGCGTGGCGCCCGAGCTGCTCGCCGCCGTCGATAACGGCGAGCTTGCCTTTGTGGCGCCAGCGGACGAGTGCCTGTGCGGCACGGCGACGCTCATCGAGCAGCTGGCCCAGACCAAGGGCATCCCGGTCACGCGCGTAGACATCCCCGCTCAGCTCAAGGGCGCGCTGTTCCTGGTGAGCGACGAGCACGGCGTGGTCCCCGCAACTGAGACGGACGCCGCCGACTCCGACGCCGCCACGGTCGCCTTCTTCGCCGAGGGCTACGAAAAGCTCCGTGCCCGCCGCTAAATGATGTTTTTGGGACGGGGATTAAAAACTCATTTAATTCCCGTGCTCGTCGCGAGCGAGGGGCAAGCCTCTGCCACTCGCGAACAGTTCTGTCACTTTGGTGCCGCGTGAGGCGCGTATCTGCGGATCCGCGGTCATAATGGGGCAAGACAACCAAGAGGGGGGGGGCGGAATCCATGGCGCTAATCTATATCGTTGAGGACGACGAGCCCATTCGTCGTGAGCTTATCGACATCCTTGCCCGCGCCGGGTTTGAAATCGAGGCCTGCGAATCGTTTGAGCATGTCTCGCGCGATATTCTCGCCGCCGCGCCCGACCTGGTGCTGCTCGACCTCACGCTTCCCGTCAAGGACGGCCAGCATATCTGCCACGAGGTTCGCCGCGAATCCGAGGTCCCCATCATCGTCGTCACCTCGCGCACGACCGAGATCGACGAGGTCATGGCCATGACGCTCGGCGCGGACGACTTTGTTCCCAAGCCCTATAGCGCGCGCGTGCTCGTGGCGCGCATCAACGCACTGCTGCGTCGCACCGCGGCGTCAAGTGAGCGCAACACACTTGTCCACAAGGGGCTGGAGCTTGACCTCGCCCGCTCCATGGTCACCAACACGCAAACCGGCACTAGCACCGAGCTCACCAAAAACGAGCTGCGTATCCTCTCGCTGCTTCTGAGCCGCGCGGGCAAGATCGTTTCGCGCTCGGCCATCATGCAGGACCTGTGGGACTCCGACGCCTTCGTGGACGACAATACGCTTACCGTCAACATCAACCGCCTGCGCACCACGCTCGAAAAAATCGGCATCAAGGGGTATCTGACCACGCATCGCGGCCAAGGCTATTCGGTCTAGGGGCCGGCTATGTCGTTTGGCAAGTTCTTTAAAGATGCACTGCTTCCCGTCGCCGTGTGGACGTGCGGCGTGCTGCTGAGCTGCTTTGTGCTGACGGTCGCCGGCGCACCCGTTTCTATCGTGGTCGTGGCGGTTGGCGTGTCCTTTATCTTCGGTATGCTCGGCATCGTGATCGAGTACGCTCGCCGTCGCCGTTTTCTGCGTCAGTTGGAGCGCGCGGCAGAGGAGCTCGAGAGTCCCGCATGGGTGCAGGAGATGGTGCAATGCCCGACCTATGCCGAGGGCGAGCTCGAGTACGAGGTCTTGCGCCGGGTGGGCAAGGCGGCATGCGACGAGGTTGCCGAAGGCCGGCGTCAGACCGATGACTATCGCGACTATATCGAGAGCTGGGTCCACGAGGCCAAGCTGCCCCTGGCGGCGGCCCATCTGATTTTGGAAAACCTGGATGGCAGCGAAGACGACCTGTCGCGTGTGGATGACCTGGGTCGCGAGTTGGCTCGCGTGGAGCGCTATATCGACCAGGCGCTGTACTACGCGCGCTCGGAAGTCGTGGAGCGCGACTACCTGATTCGTCGCTGGGATCTCAAGACCTTGGTGACGGGCGCGATTAAAGCCAACGCGCGCGAGCTTATCGCGGCGCACGTGGCTCCGGTGTGTGAGAACCTCGACTTTGAGGTCTTTACCGACGAGAAGTGGCTCGAGTTTATTCTAGGCCAGCTTATTCAGAACAGCATCAAATATGCGCGCGAGGACGGCGCAAAGATCGTGTTTTCGGGTGCGTTGCTGGACGAGGGCCTGGCGAGCGAACGCATCGAGCTTACCGTCGCGGACAACGGCTGCGGCGTGAGCGCGGCCGACCTGCCGCGCGTGTTCGAGAAGGGTTTTACCGGCGACAACGGCCGCACCACCAAGCGCGCAACGGGCATCGGCCTCTACCTGGTGGCGCGCCTGTGCTCCAAGATGGGCATCGACGTCACCGCGGCATCGGAGCCGGGCGAAGGCTTTGTCGTCACGTTCGCCTTCTCAACGAACAAGTTCCAATACTTCGAGTGGCCGGGCCGTCTTGCGGTGCGGACGGCTATGTTCCCGAACGTGAACTTAGCTAAGGCAACTGGCGTTATGTTCCCGAACGTGAACATAACTATGGGGCTCAAATGAATCCCCCATAACAAAAACGTGCCGCCCCAAACGGGGCGGCACGCCATTTTTTTATCAGCCAACTCGTTGAAGTATGGTGACGAAGGCGCAAGGCCGGGAGGGGTTATCTAAGCCGACATCCCGCAGCCGCGAAGCGGCGAGGACGTCGGCGTGATAACCCCGCAGGCCTTGCGCCGACGGGAAGGAACCTACTTCACGACCAAAATGTCGCAGTCCGTATTGCGCAGCAGGAACGTCGAAATCGAACCCAGGAGCGCATACTTGATCGAGGACAGGCCGCGGGCGCCGCAGAGCACCAGGTCGGGCTTGACTACGTCGAGCATCTCGTCCTTGAGCGTCTCGCGAATACGGCCGGCGCGAATCATGACCTCGACCTCGGGAATGTCGGGATTGGCTTTGGCCTCTTCGAGTTGCTTGGCGATGGAGTTCTTAAATGCCTCTTCTAGGCCGTTGACCAGATCGACCGGATAGGAGCCAGCACTCTCGAGTGCCGTGGAATCGATAACGTGGCCGATAATCAGCTTGGCGCCGTTGTTCGCGGCGACCTTGATGGCGCGTGCGAGCACAAAATCCTGCTGCTCAGTACCGTCGAGTGAAACA
The DNA here is from genome assembly GCA_018365375.1 of Collinsella sp. GTDB lineage: Bacteria > Actinomycetota > Coriobacteriia > Coriobacteriales > Coriobacteriaceae > Collinsella. The sequence goes on from JAGZKE010000003.1 coordinate 6,677, forward strand.
AATACCTTGGTGTAGCCCTCGTTCATGGTTTCCTCCTTGGTCTATCGCACGGGCGTGGGGCTCGTGCATCGGGCGGGCGCGGATGCGTGGCCGCCGGACACTTTATCTTGTTGCAGTTATACCCAAGGATTTGGGTTTGACCGCTCGCAATTCTGTGAACGGGCGAGTTTTTTGGTAAGGGTAGGCGCAGGCGCGCCGCCAACGGTTGATAATGGGACATCGCCCGCACCGTCCGCAGAACAATATCGGCGGGTGTCTAACGAGGGGGTCCCTTTGGATATCATTGAGCTTCTAAAATCTGCCTTCATGGGCCTGGTCGAGGGCATCACCGAATGGCTGCCTGTTTCGTCGACCGGTCACATGATCTTGGTGGATGAGTTCGTCAAGATGAACGTGAGCGAGACGTTCTGGAACATGTTCCTGGTCGTGATTCAGCTTGGTGCCATTCTGGCCGTCTGCGTGCTGTTTTTCCACGAGCTCAACCCGTTCTCGCCCAGCAAGGGCAAGGAGGGCCGTCGCGACACCTGGGTGCTGTGGGGCAAGATTGTGCTCGGTTGCATTCCTGCGGCGGCGATCGGCCTGCCGCTCAACGACTGGATGGAGGAGCATTTCTACAACGCTCCCGTCGTGGCGCTGGCGCTCATCGTGTACGGCGTGCTGTTTATCGTGATCGAGAACTGGCGCGCCAGCAAGCGCGAGGAAATGGCCGTTGCGGGTTCGTTTGGTTCGCGTGCGGTGGTGTCGGGTGGACGTCCCGCCGGTGCGCACTTTGCGGCGCCCGCCACGGCTACCGCTGAGGATGAGGACGATGACGAGAACCTGGACTTTGGCTCCATCGCCACGCTCGAGGACCTGAGCTGGAAGACTGCGCTGGGCATCGGCTGCTTCCAGGTGCTTTCGCTGGTGCCTGGTACGTCTCGCTCCGGTTCTACCATCATCGGCGGCCTGCTGCTGGGCTGCACGCGCTCGGTGGCGTCTAAGTTCACGTTCTTCCTGGCTATTCCCGTTATGTTTGGCGCAAGTGCGCTCAAGCTGGTCAAGTACTTTATTAAGGGCGGTACTTTCGGCACCAACGAGATCGCCATCTTGGGCGTGGGCTGCGTCGTCGCCTTTGTGGTGTCGCTCATTGCCATCAAGTGGCTTATGGGCTTCGTCCGCCGTCACGACTTCAAGTGCTTCGGCGTCTACCGCATCATCTTGGGCATCGTGGTGCTCGCGTACTTCTTCGTCCTGGAGCCCATGCTCGGCCTGTAACTTGGTTGACGCTGCGCGGCGGCCAGAGCGACAATTTGTCATTCAAAGAGGGTGGCATGACCAAAAGGTCTATGCCGCCCTCTTTTCATGCCAATTTGTTCGCTCTGGCCGCCGCTCGCTACCGTTGCCATGACATCGGTGGCTCCGTGATTGGTGCATTGGGGGTCAGATTTCTTTGCACCAACGTGGTGCAGACCAACCTGACCCCATTGCGCCAAATCCGCTGGGACGGGCCTGACGGTGGCGCACGGAGTCGTGGTGTGATTTGCGTCGGTGTCCGCGCGGCTCGGTATACTGGTACGGCTCAAACTATGGCGCTGCCCGCAGGCGCGCCGTCCGTCAGATGAGGAGTCGCCCATGACCCAGCCCCTGCCCTGGGAAAAGAACACTGCTGCGCCCGTGCCGCCCGCGCCGGAACCCGTGCCGCTCGATGCGTACACCGCCCCCGCCGCGCCGGAACCCGAGCTCGTTCCGCTCGACATCTACGACGCCCCGGCTCCGGCACCCAAGCCCGCCAAGCCGCTCGTCGATATCGATAGCCTGAACCCCGCCCAGTGCGAGGCAGTCCTGACCACCGAGGGCCCGCTGCTGGTCCTTGCCGGCGCCGGCTCGGGCAAGACCCGCGTCCTGACCTTCCGCATCGCGCATATGCTTGGCGACCTGGGCGTTAAGCCCTGGCAGGTCCTGGCCATCACGTTTACCAACAAGGCCGCGGCCGAGATGCGCGAGCGTCTGGCAGCACTCATCCCCAGCGGCACCCGCGGCATGTGGGTGTGCACCTTCCACGCCATGTGCGTGCGCATGCTGCGCGAGGATGCCGACCTGCTGGGCTACACCGGTCAGTTCACCATCTACGATGATGACGACTCAAAGCGCATGGTGCGCGACATTATGCAGGCCCTCGGCATCGAGCAAAAGCAGTTCCCCATCAACATGATCCGCAGCAAGATCAGCTCGGCCAAAAACGCCATGATCGGGCCCGAGGACATGCTCAAGAGCGCCGATAGCCCCAACGACAAAAAGGCCGCGCAGGTCTACCTGGAGCTGGAGCGCCGCCTGCGCGCCGCCAACGCGATGGACTTTGACGACCTGCTCGTGCGCGCGCTCGATCTGCTGCGCACCCGCCCCGAGGTGCTCGACAAGTACCAGGAGCGCTTCCGCTACATTAGCGTCGACGAGTATCAGGACACCAACCACGTCCAGTACGAGATCGCCAACCTGCTGGCCGCCAAGTACCAAAACCTCATGGTCGTAGGCGACGACGACCAGTCCATTTATAGCTGGCGTGGCGCCGACATCACCAACATCCTGGACTTTGAGAAGGACTTTAAAAACTGCAAAACCGTCAAGCTGGAGCAGAACTACCGCTCCACGGGCCATATCCTGAGCGCCGCCAACGCCGTGGTGCGTCACAACTCGCAGCGCAAGGAAAAGCGCCTGTTTACGGCCGAGGGCGACGGCGAGAAGATCCAGGCCTTCCAGGCAAGCGATGAGCGCGACGAGGGTCGCTGGATTGCCGGTGAGATCGAAAAGTTGCACTCCAAGGGTACGAGCTACGACGACATCGCCGTGTTCTACCGCACCAACGCCCAGTCGCGTATCCTCGAAGATATGTTCCTGCGCGCGGGCGTGCCCTACAAGATCGTGGGCGGCACGCGATTCTTCGACCGTGCCGAGATCCGCGACGTCATGGCCTACCTCAAGATGATCGTGAACCCGGCAGACGAGATGAGCGTCAAGCGCGTCATCAACACGCCGCGCCGCGGTATCGGCTCCACCTCGATCCAAAAGATTGAGCAGCTGGCGCGCGACAACCGTTGTTCGTTCTTCCAGGCCTGCGAGATCGCAACAGCCGAGACGGGCATGTTTAGCGCCAAGGTGCGCAACGGCCTGTCGAGCTTTGTGTCGCTGGTGCGCGAGGGTCGCCGCATGGACGGCGAGCTCAAGGACGTCGTCGAGATGATTGTCGACAAGACGGGCCTGCTGCAGGCGTTTCGCGCCGAGGGCACCATGGAGTCCGAGAGCCGCGCCGAGAACATCCAGGAATTCCTGGGCGTTGCCGCCGAATTTGAGGAGACGCACGAGGATATCGAGGGTACGCTCGAGAGCTTGGAAGAGCTGCGCGCAGCCGGTGTTGCCGATGTGCCTGCCGGCGTCGAGCCCGAGTCCGTCGTGGTGAGTGCGCCCGCGCCCGAGCCGGGGCCGTCTGCACCGGCATCCTCGTTTGAGGCACTCGTCGGCGCTCGTGACGCCGCAGGTTCCAATTCGCTCGATAGCCTAGCCGCCCCGGCGCTCTCGCCGCAGGATGCTCTGGCCGCCGCCATCGCCGGCAACGCGTATGCCGCGCCGACGGAGATGCCGGCGGGTGCCGTACATGCCGACGAGATTGAGCGCACCTACGGTCCGCTCACCTGTAAGGCGCTGCCGGCACTCATGGAGTGGCTGGCCCTGCGCTCCGACTTGGATTCCCTGGCCGGCGAGACGCATGCCATTACCATGATGACCATCCACTCCGCCAAGGGCCTGGAGTTCCCGGCGGTGTTCGTGGCCGGCATGGAGGAGGGCATCTTCCCGCACGTGCACGACTTTGGCGGCAGCGATGATCCGGACAAGCTCGAGGAGGAGCGTCGCCTGGCCTATGTTGCCATCACGCGTGCCCGTAAGCGCCTGTTCCTGACCTATGCGGCCACGCGTCGCACCTACGGCTCGACCTCTGCCAACCCGCGCTCGCGCTTCCTCAACGAGATTCCGTTTGAGGATATCGAGTTTAGCGGTATCGGTTCTGCCGGTTTTGAGGGCACGGGCTGGGAGAAACGCGGCGACCGTCACGGCACCTTTGGATCGGGCATGGGCTCGGATATGTATGGCGGCAAGGTATTTGGTTCGCGTACGCGCTCGACGGGCGGCTCCGGCTCGCGCGGCGGGTCGAGCTTCGACGATTTCTTTGGCGGCAGCGGTTACGGGACCGAGCGCCATCGTGGGGTTTCGCCCGACGCCGGCCGTGTTGCCTCGACCTTTGGTTCGGGCGCGCCGCGAGCTAAAAAGCCGTCGTCCAAGGTGTCGCCGACGGTGGAGCGCAAGGTCGATCGCGCCAGCGCGTCGCAGGACTTTGCCGCGGGCGATACCGTGAGCCACAAGACCTTTGGCACGGGCACCGTGATCTCGGTCGCCGGAGACATGATTGAGGTCCAATTCGAAAAGACCGGCCAGACCAAAAAGCTTATGAAAGGTTTTGCACCGATCGTTAAGCTGTCGTGATCCCGGCGGACCTGGGCGGGCGTATAGGGCAACATCGCCTGCTCGGGCAGTCCTGCTCGCACGGAGAGCACATTAAGTGCTCTCCGGCTCGTGCGGAACTCGCGATCGATGTTGCCCTATACGCCCGCCCAGGTCCTTGGGTAACGTTGCTGGACGAACGTCGCTTTGCTCGTTCGCTTTTTGATCTGGAGAGCCGGGTGGGCTGAATACTTAGACATGGCAAGGGGCTCCCTCGTTGAAGAACGGGGGAGCCCCTTGTTTCGTTTTGATTGTTGTTGCGACCTAGAGGTGGCTGATGATCAGTTCCATCTTGCCTTCGAGGCCGATGGAGCTGACGGTGCTCGGGGCCAGCAGGTGACTGCCCTTGTGGACGGGGTCGCCGCAGACGGTGCCTTCGCCGTCGATGACCGACAGGCACATGAAGGGCCAGCGCTGGTCGAGGGTCTTGCTGCCGTCGACGCGCACGCGATCGACGGTGTAGCAGGAGTTAGACTCGAGCTCGGTCACGCCATCGACCTCGGGCGCGGTCACCGTGCCGTCGGTCGGAGCCTGAACATCAAAGTCAATGCAGTCGAGGCTCTGCTCAATGTGCAGCGGACGCAGCTTGCCATCGGTGCCGGGGCGGTCGTAGTCGTACAAGCGATATGTCACGTCGCTCGACTGCTGCGTCTCCAAAATGAGCGTGCCGGTCTTGATGGCGTGAACGGTGCCGGAGTCGATCTGGAAAAAGTCTCCCTTGTGAATCGGCAGCACGTTGAGCATCTCGTCCCAGCGGCCCTCCTCGATCATCTGCGCGGCCTCGGCGCGGTCGTGCGCGCGCTGGCCGACGATGATCGTGGCACCGGGCTCGCAATCCAGCACGTACCAGCACTCGGTTTTGCCCAGGCTGCCGTTTTCGTGCTCGGCGGCGTACTCGTCGTTGGGATGAATCTGGATCGAAAGGTCGTCCTTGGCGTCCAGAATCTTAATGAGCAGCGGGAACTCCTTGCCCTTGCAGTTGCCAAAGAGCTCGCGGTGCTCGGCCCACAGCCATGACAGCGTGTGGCCGGCGTACGGGCCCTCAGCAATCTGGCAGTCGCCGTTGGGGTGTGCCGAGATGGCCCAGCACTCACCGATGGGACCCTCGGGAATGTCGTAGCCAAACACGGTCTCCAGCTGGCGGCCGCCCCAGATCTTCTCGTGGAAGATCGGCGTGAGTTTAATCAAATCGGACATGTGCATACTCCCATAAGGTTGTGCGGGTGCCGCGTAAGACAGCTCAAAACGAGCACCCACCGGATTACAAAACTAGGCCAGCGTTACGTTGTGCAGCTCAAAGCGGTCGCCTACGTTGTGCGAGACAGAATATTCAAACGCGGTGCTGCTATCCAAGAAGCCAATCTGGTTGAGTTCGAGCAGGGGAGAGCCGGGTTTGGTATCCAGGCGCTCAGCCTCTTCTTCAGTTGCCGCGACAGCGCGAATGGTGCGGTGGAAACTCGAGATCTTGAGTCCGCACTGCTCGCGGATGAAGCTGTAGATCGATGCGTACAGGTCTTTTTTCTTAAGACCCGGAATCAGCTCGAGTGGCATATAGGTGTACTCAATAACGATGGGCTGACCATCGACCTCGCGTACGCGCACGATGTGATAGGCGAAGTCGTCTTCGGCCATTCCCAGCTGGGTCGCAACCTCTGCCGGCGGATTGACGATCGAGAAATCGTAGACCACCGAGGTCACTTTCTCCCCGCGATGCTCGTACGAAAAGCCTTGGGCACGGTCGTTCTTTCCTTGGAAAAACACCTGGCCGGGAAGCCCCGCCGTGTCCTTGACGTAGGTGCCCGATCCGCGCCGGCTGGTAATAAGGCCTTCCTCGGTGATCTGCTCAATCGCTCGTTTGACGGTGATTTTGGAAACGCTATAGAGCTCACAGAACTCGACGACGGTGGGCAACTTATCGCCCGGCTTAAGGGCGCCGTCCTCGATGCTTCGACGGATATCTGCAGCTATCGCCTCGTATTTGGGAATCATGCAATCCTCTCTTCATATTTGCGTCGATATAAAGAGAGTATACCTACTTAAAAAGCATCTATATGGCTTTCATGAAAGAAGTACGATAAAGAAAAATGAAAAAGACGCTTTACATATAAAATTAGAGCGCTATAGTTACAGACAACAAGCGAGATACATTGGCGTTTGCTTGTACTGTTTGGGGACGGTTTTGTTTTGGCGGGTTGGATATTGGTATGACCGGTGCGCACCCGCGCCGGATAACCTGCCAAAGCAAACCCGTCTCCAACCGGAAGCTCTAGAACACGAAAGCGAGGACTTTGATGGCACAGTATCAGCTGCCCAACGACTTCTTCTTTGGCGCTGCTATGTCCGGCCCGCAGACTGAGGGCCAGTGGAACCAGGGCGGCAAGCTCGAGAACCTGTGGGACACCTGGTCCATCCAGGATCTGGGTTCGTTCTACAACTGCGTTGGCTCTTATGCCGGTAATGACTTTATGGCCAAGTACCAGGAAGACTTTCGCATTTTGAAGGACTTGGGCCTGAATACCTATCGCACTTCCATCCAGTGGAGCCGTCTGCTCGATGCCGACGGCAACCTCAACGAGGAGGGCGCTGCGTGGTATCACGAGCTGTTCCGCGCCTCTCGCGAGGCCGGCCTGGAGCCGTTTGTCAACTTGTACCACTTTGACATGCCCACCTACCTCTTTAACCGTGGCGGCTGGGAGAGCCGTGAGGTCGTCGAGGCTTACGCGCATTACGCCGACGTCGCCTTCCACGAGTTTGGCCAGGAGATTAAGTACTGGTTCACCTTTAACGAGCCCATCGTCGAGCCCGAGCAGCGCTATCAGGAGGGCGTGTGGTTCCCGCAACTCCACGACTTCAACCGCGCTCGCACCGTGCAGTATCACATCTCGCTGGCACATGCGCTGGCCGTGGCCAACTATCGTCGCGCCTATGACGAGGGCGCTATTCGCGCCGATGCCAAGATTGGCATGATCAACTGCTTTACCCCGGTCTATACCAAGGAGAATCCCAGCGAGGCAGACCTCGAGGCCGTGCGTATGACCAGCGGCATCAACAATCGCTGGTGGCTCGACCTTATTACCAAGGGCGAGCTTCCTGCCGACGTGCTCGACAGCCTGGCCGAGGGCGGCGTTAAGCTCCCGTTCCGTGCCGGCGACCAAGAGATTCTAAAGCAGGGTGTTGTCGACTGGCTCGGCTGCAACTACTACCACCCCACGCGCGTTCAGGCGCCGGCGAGCAAGGTCGACCAGTACGGCCTGCCGCACTTTGCCGACGAGTACGTATGGCCCGACGCCGTTATGAACGAGAGCCGCGGCTGGGAGATCTACCCGCAGGGCCTCTACGACTTTGGCATGGACTGCGCTAAGAACTACCCCGATCTTGAGTGGTTCGTTTCCGAGAACGGCATCGGCATCATGGACGAATACAAGAACCGTGACGCCGAAGGAACCATCCAGGATGACTACCGCGTCGACTTTGTACGTCAGCACCTGGAGTGGGTGGCCAAGGCCATCGACGAAGGCGCCAAGTGCCGCGGATACCATTATTGGGCCGTCATCGATAACTGGTCTTGGGCTAATGCCTTTAAGAACCGTTACGGTTTTGTCGAGGTCGACCTTATGGACGGCTACAAGCGCCGCCTTAAGAAGTCAGCGGCCTGGCTCAAACAGGTCGCCACGACCCACGTGGTTGATTAGCGACCGGGCGAACGCCCAGACCGCGCGCCGCCGCGCGAAACACATGGCACATCTGGTGGCAGAGGGCGACAGGCCACCGTGCGCATAGGAAAAGGCCGGATTTGAAAGTTAGGAGCAATCATGGCCAGTGACAACGGAAAGAGCTTCCTCGACAAGTTTGCCGAGGTCTCTGCGAAGGTGGGAAACCAGGTTCACCTGCGTTCCCTGCGCGATGCCTTCGCGACCATCACGCCGCTCTATATCCTTGCGGGTATCGCGGTTCTTATTAACAACGTCGTGTTCCCCCTGTTCCCGCTCGATGCGGCGGGCCTTGCCAACCTTCAGACGTGGGGTTCGGCGATTACGCTGGGTACCCTCAACGTCTCTGCAATTATCTTGGCCGGATTGATTGGCTACAGCCTCGCTAAGAACAAGCGTTTCGATAACCCGCTCGCTTGCGTGGTCGTCGCTATCTCTGCTTTCGTCATCATGATGCCGCAGCAGATCACCGCCACGCTTGCCGCCACGAGCCCGCTGCTCACCGACAAGATCACCTCCGCCGAGGTCACGGGCGCCCTTTCGACTGCCAACACTGGCACTAATGGTCTGTTCTCGGCCATTATCATCGCCCTGCTCTCCGTCTCGCTCTTCATCAAGATTTCTGGCGTCGAGAAGCTCAAGGTTAAGCTGGGCGAGGGCGTGCCTCCCGCGGTCTCCAACTCCTTCAACGTCATGATCCCGATGCTGCTCAACCTCGCGATTTTCGCTCTTGCCGCAGCCCTGCTCGCCGTGTGCGCCGGCACCGATCTGTGCGCCATCATCTCCACGTGCATCTCCAACCCGCTCAAGAGCATCATGAACGCCGGTCCGTGGGCTGTTATCCTCATCTACACCCTTGCTAACCTGCTGTTCTGCGTCGGTATTCACCAGTCCACCATCTCTGGCGCTACCGTCGAGCCGATCCTGACCATGCTCATCGTCGACAACATGGCTACCTTTGCCGCCGGTGGCACCATCCAGCCCGATCACTACATGAACATGCAGATCGTTAACAGCTTCGCCCTCATCGGCGGCTCGGGCTGCACCCTCATGCTCCTGCTCGACACGCTCCTGTTCTCCAAGAACAAGGCTTCCGAGACCGTTTCCAAGATGGCTATCCTGCCTGGTCTGTTCAACATCAACGAGCCGGTTATCTACGGTTACCCCATCGTGTACAACCTGCCGCTCATGATCCCGTTCGTTCTTCTTCCCGACCTGTTCATCGGCATCACCTATGGCCTTACCTGCGCAGGCATCATCAGCCCCTGCATCGCCCAGGTGCCCTGGACTATGCCTCCCGTCATCAATGCCCTGCTCGCTACGGGCTTTGACTGGCGCGCCGGCGTGTGGCAGGCTCTCGAGATTGTCATTGGCATGGCCGTCTACCTGCCCTTTATGAAGATTTCCGAGAAGGCAATCGCCAAGCAGGAGGCTCTCGCCGAGTAGAACACCTAACGTTCGTCCCTTTCACCGTTGCGGACACCGGTACGCGGTGCCGGTGCCCGCGGCTCTCTCCCTTGTGTAAAGATGCAGGGGGTGGGCACAATAGCCGCAAGGAATAAAACCAGTCGTCGTCTGCGCGCCGCGCAGTTATAAGGAGGAAACCATGAAGAAGATCATGCTCTGCTGCAATGCCGGTATGTCCACGAGCCTGCTGGTCCAGAAGATGCAGGCCGAGGTTGCAAACCGTGGTCTGGATATTGAGGTCGAGGCTCGTCCCATGAACGAGGCCCACGATCACCTGGACGAGTGCGACATGTTGCTGCTTGGCCCGCAGATCGGCTACACCAAGGGCGATTTTGAGAAGGAGGCCGCCGGTCGTTTCCCGGTCGAGGTCATCAACATGGTCGACTACGGCCGCATGAACGCTGCCGGCATCATCGACCACTGCGTCAGCGTGATGGGCTAGGTGCTCCGCATGGAGGATATGAACGAACTGCAGATGACCTGCTTTGAGATCATCAGCTACGTCGGTACCGCCAAGAGCATGTACATCAATGCCGTGCAAAAGGCCAAGGAAGGCGATTTTGACGCCGCCGAGGAGCTTATCAAGCAGGGCGACGAGGCCTATAACGGCGGTCACGATGTCCATATGGGGCTCCTCAAAAAGGAGGCCAACGGCGAGCGTAACGGCGAGGCCCCGCTGATTCTGCTGCATGCCGAGGACCAGATGGCCGGCACCGAGACCATGCGCGTCATGGCGACGGAGCTCATCGAAATTCACAAGCAGCTGCAGGCACTTCAGGCCTAGTCGGCGTTATCGCCGCGATGGACCGTGCGGTCCGACAGACAACATAGTCCCTATGACGGGCGCCGGGAGTCTCCGCCTCCTGGCGCCTTTATATTTGGGGAAGGTCTTGCGCGACCTATTGAGCGACCATTCGCGCTTTCCCGGATAAAACCTGCCAAAACAAACCTGTCCCTTTTTGGTAGGTTTTTGCCTTGGGAGCGGTACCATACAGGCAATGTTTAAACGAGAAAGGCGGGCTCCCATGGAACCTAAGCAGTATTACATCGGCATCGACGTCGGCGGTACCTCGGTCAAGGAGGGTCTGTTCGATGAGGACGGAAACCTGCTTGCCAAGGCCAGCGTGCCCACGCCCCCCATCGTTGACGTTGCGGGCTTTGCCGCGGTGACCGAGGCTATCGACCAGGTGGTCGCCAAGGCCCAGATTCCGCGTGCCTTTGTGTCGGGCATTGGCCTGGCCGTTCCGTGCCCCATCCCGGCATCGGGCGATGCCAAGGTCAAGGCCAACATTGCCATTAACCTGCCCGAGCTCAAGATCGCCATTCAGGAGCACTGCCCCGACGCGGTCGTTAAGTACGAGAACGACGCCAACGCCGCTGCTATGGGCGAGGCCTGGCTCGGCTCTGCCAAGGGCGTACAGAACGTGGTGATGGTCACCATCGGTACCGGCGTGGGCGGCGGCGTTATCGTCAACGGCGACGTGGTGTCGGGCGTTGTGGGTGCTGGCGGCGAGATTGGCCACATGTGCCTGAATCCGGCTGAGGAGCGCACTTGCGGCTGCGGCGGCCATGGCCATCTGGAGCAGTATTCCAGCGCCACCGGCGTGGTGAGCAACTACCTTGCCGAGTGCAAGAAGGCGGGCGTCGAGCCCATCGAGCTGACCGGCCCCTCCGATTCCAAGGACGTGTTCCAGGCCTGCCGCGAGGGCGACAAGCTCGCGCTGGCCGCGGCCGATACCATGGCCGACTATCTCGGCCGCGCACTGGCGCTTATTGCCAACGTGGTCGACCCCGAGATGTTCCTCATCGGCGGCGGCGCCTCCGCCTCGGCCGATGTCTACCTCGACAAGGTTCGCGAGCACTTTAAGCAGTACGCGCTTTCCGCCTCGCGCGAGACACCCATTAAGGTCGCTTCGCTCGGAAACGACGCCGGCATCATCGGTGCCGCCTACGTAGCCCTGCGCGCCGCCGGTAAATAGCTGGTGCAAGGGGGACAGGTTACTTTGCACCAACATGGTGCAAAAGGGACAGTCTTGGCCCCCGTGCCTGCGCCCCAAAATATGCCGTGGCCCTTCCGTCTGCGAAGGCTCGGCATCGGCGTGCTACCATAGCTACGTCCAAGTACACATATCAAGTGGAGGATATCCATGGCAAACGTTCTTGTCTTTGGTCACCAGAACCCCGATAACGACGCCATCATGAGCGCCGTCGTCCTGTCCCAGCTGCTCAACCAGGTTGAGTATGCCGGCAACACCTACGAGGCCTGCGCTCTGGGCCAGCTTCCGGCCGAGTCCGCCAAGCTGCTCGCCGACGCCGGCATTGCCGAGCCTCGCGTGATTGATTCCGTCGAGGCCGGTCAGCTCGTCGTTCTCACCGACCACAACGAGTCCGCCCAGTCCGTCGCCGGCCTTAAGGACGCCACGGTCTTTGGCGTCGTCGACCACCACCGCATCGGCGACTTCGAGACCGCCGGCCCGCTGCACTACATCTGCCTGCCCTGGGGCTCCAGCTGCACCATCGTCACCAAGCTCGCCGGCGTGCTCGGCGTTGAGCTTTCCGACGTCCAGGCCAAGCTGCTGCTCTCGGCCATGATGACCGATACGCTCATGCTCAAGAGCCCCACCACCACCGATGTCGACCGCGCCGTCGCCGCCAAGCTCGGCGAGCAGGTGGGCGTCGACCCGGTCAAGTTTGGCATGGAGGTCTTCCTCACCCGTCCGTCCGGCTCCTTCACTGCGGCCGAGATGGTCGGCAACGACATCAAGATGTTTGAGCCCGCCGGCAAGAAGCTGCTCATCGGCCAGTACGAGACTGTCGACAAGACCCGCGCACTCGGCATGATCGACGAGATTCGCGAGGCCATGCGCGCCTACGCCGCCGAGAAGGGTGCCGACGGCATCGTCCTGTGCATCACCGACATCATGGAGGAGGGCTCGCAGGTCCTGCTCGAGGGTGAGACCGAGGCCGCTCAGAAGGGCCTGGGCATTGCCGACGAGCACGACGGCGTCTGGATGCCGGGCGTCCTCTCCCGTAAGAAGCAGGTCGCTGCCCCCATCATGGCCGCCTGCTAGGCTTAGTTGACCGAACGCCACGACCGGATCGCGGACGCCCCGCGCTCCGGTCGTTTTTTGTGCACGGCGCCGCGTCGTCTCTTGGGCAGGCGTGTCCGTGCCGTTGAGCAAATAATGTTCAACCTGTGGTTCCGCTTTTCGGCCACGCCTGCGTGCTTGTCGTGCAGGGTAGGCTAGATGCAAGCGTAATACGTTAGAGCGCGGCGCCGCCACTTGGGCGGGCCGTGCTTTTTTAAGACGGGAGCTTTCCCGTGAAAGGAGCCGCCCATGGCAGCAACTGAGCAGCTGTTCAACGTTCGTGAGCGCAAGCGCTTTGAACGTCACGACATCTGGGAGCGCATCGCCGAGAACGGCACGATTTCCGCCGCCGTCATGGTCTTCGCCGCCATCGCCGCCGTCATTTGCGCCAATACCGATGCCTACGAGGCCATCCATCACTTTTTGGAGACCCCGCTGTATGTGGGTCTGGGCAACCTTACGGCTGGCCTCACCGTCGAGCTTTTCGTCAACGACTTCCTCATGGCAATCTTCTTTTTGCTGGTAGGCATTGAGCTTAAGTACGAGATGACGGTCGGCGAGCTCAAAAACCCGCGCCAGGCTATGCTTCCCATGCTGGCAGCCGTGGGCGGCGTCGTCGTTCCCGCCTGCATCTACCTGATCTTTAACCATGCCGGCGCGCACAACGGCTGGGCCATTCCCATGGCAACCGATATTGCCTTTGCGCTGGGCGTGCTGTCGCTTTTGGGCAACCGTGTGCCCAACGGCGTGCGCGTGTTCTTCTCGACGCTCGCCATCGCCGACGACCTCATTTCCATCGCCGCCATCGCCATCTTCTACGGTCAGAGCCCCAATCCGTTTTGGTTGGGCGCCGCCGTGCTTGTGACCTGCGCGCTCGTGTGGCTCAACAAGACGCAACATTACCGCCTTGCCCCGTATTCGGTACTGGGTCTGCTGCTGTGGTTCTGCATGTTCAAGAGCGGCGTACATGCCACGCTTGCTGGCGTCATCTTGGCCTTTACCATCCCGGCCAAGTGCGGTGTTAAACTCGACAGCCTTACCGATTGGTTGGGGGAGTGCCTGCCGCTGCTCGATGACCGCTACGACGACGAGGCGCACATCCTGGGCCAGCATGACTTTACCGTCTCGACCACCAAAGTCGAGCGCGTCATGCACCGCGTGACCCCGCCGCTCATCCGCATGGAGCGCCTGATCTCCACGCCGGTCAACTTTGTGATCCTGCCGATCTTTGCGTTCGTCAACGCACAGGTTCGCCTAGTGGGCGTGGACATGAGCACGCTGCTCACCGACCCGGTGACGCTCGGCGTGTACTTTGGCATGCTGCTGGGTAAGCCGATCGGTATCTTTGGCATGACGTTCGCCTTGGTCAAGCTCAAGGCCTGCGAGCTGCCGCACAATGTCAACTGGCATATGATTGCCGGCGTGGGCATTCTGGGCGGTATCGGCTTTACCATGTCGATTCTCATCAGCGGTCTCGCCTTCCCGACGGCCCAGTTTGAGGTTCTGGCTGCCAAGGCCGCTATTCTCGCCGGCTCTGTCACCGCGGCCGTACTTGGCATGATCTACATGAGTGTGATCTGCAAGCACCCCGCGCCCAAGAACGAGTAGGCGCGTAGAAACAGACGCCAGAGCCTGCTCGAGCGCGTGTAAAACGCGGTTTTGAGTGGTACTTGCCACCTGCCGGACACCCCAGTGGCCAAAAAACGCCGTTTGTGAGTACTGTCACAAACGGCGTTTCATTTTAGGCGCGAAAAATAATGTACAAATCTATTCTGTCTGTGCATTAACGATTGCGTGGCTGGACGAAAAATGCTGATGCATCCTTCCAAAACCGGACACAAAAGGCCAAGACTGGCCTTTTTAATTCAAAATCGCTGTTACTAAAAAAGTAACAGTACTCATATTTGCTATTTTTTGACCACAGGCCCCAATGACTAGGTTTATTCCACGGTGCCGTAGATGGCGCCCCAGCCGTGGGCGGCCAAGGCGGAGTTGAGCTGGTCGCAAAGTGACTGGCGGTCGTAATAGCCGGGCGGTAGCAGGTTCACGATTTCCATGAGATCGGGCGCCAGGTCCAAGATTTCGGCCTGTACGATCAGATCCAGGCGGTCGATGGCGTGGCGGTCGTAAAACAGTCCGTCGACCAGGCGCTGAAGGTCGCCGAATTCCTCGGCCTGGAACGATCCGTACTCCATAGTGCCTCCTTGGGCGCTTCATGCCGGCATGCGCGGCGATTCGTAATTCATTGCGATGGACTTAATCTATCACGGCTTCATAACGTTGCGACGGTGGCGGTCTATACTTAGAAGAATTGCAACGTACCGCTTCGTGAAAGGTCGCACTCATGCAGACGATCTACCAGAAGATGGAAACCACCGAACTCGATGCCGCCATCGAGGCGCTCAAAGCCGAGGTCGCCGAGGTCAAGGCCAAGGGCCTGGCGCTCGACATGGCCCGCGGCAAGCCGTCGCCCTCCCAGGTGGACATCTCTCGACCCATGCTCGATATCCTCAATGCCGATGCCGATCTGCACGACGGCAACGTCGACTGCTCCAACTACGGCTGCTTTGAGGGCATTCCTTCGGCGCGCAAGCTAGCGGGGGAGTTTTTGGGTTGCCCCGCCGAGCAGACGCTCGTACTGGGTTCGTCGAGCCTTTTGATCGAGCATGACATCGCCGGCATGTTCTGGCGCTGCGGCTCGTGCGGCAGCGAGCCCTGGGAGGCTTACGAGGCCGCGCACGACGGCAAGAAGGTCAAGTTCCTGTGCCCGGTTCCCGGCTACGACCGTCACTTTGGCATCACCGCCGACCTGGGTATCGAGAATGTCCCCGTCGCGATGACCGACAACGGCCCCGACATGGACGAGGTCGAGCGCCTGGTTGCCGCCGACGACTCCATCAAGGGCATCTGGTGCGTGCCCAAGTATTCCAACCCCACGGGCATCACCTTTAGCGAGGACACCGTGCGTCGCCTGGTTGAGATGCCCACGGCCGCGCCCGATTTCCGCATCTTCTGGGACAACGCCTACTGCGTGCACGACCTGTACGACGAGACCGATGAGCTCGCAAACATTTTTGACCTCGCTCGCGCGGCGGGCACCGAGGATCGCGTGGTGGCCTTCGCCTCGACGTCCAAGATCACCTTCCCGGGCGCCGGTATCGGCTTTATCGGTGCGAGCCCCGCGGTCATCGCCGAGTTCTCCAAGCGCCTGAAGGCAGGCCTTATCAGCGCCGACAAGCTCAACCAGCTGCGCCACGTGCGTTTCCTTCCCACCATCGAGGCGGTCAGGGAGCACATGAAAAAGCACGCCGAGTTCTTGCGCCCGCGCTTTGAGGCCGTTGAGCGCAAGCTCACCGAGGGCCTGGGCGATACGGGTTGCGCCACTTGGACGCATCCCCGCGGCGGCTACTTTGTGAGCTTTGATGGTCCCGAGGGCTCGGCTCAAAAGGTCGCCGCGCTTTGCGCAGACCTGGGCGTTAAGCTCACGCCGGCCGGTGCCACCTGGCCCTATGGCAAGGATCCGCGCGACACCAACATCCGCATCGCGCCGAGCTATCCCACGGTCGAGGACCTAGAGGCTGCGCTCGATGTGCTGGTGCTGGCCGTCAAGCTCGTCGCTGCCGAGCTTGCGCGTGCCGAGCGCGCCTAACGCGCGGCTTCCCGTACTATCCGCACCTTCGATACACAAAGGAGCATATACATGGATTTGGGTATTTCCACCAACCCCACGCCAGAGCTCTACACCATTAAGGTAACCGGCGAGATCGATATCTCTAACGCCGATAGCCTGCGCAATGCCATCGACCTGGCGTTCGAGCAGCCCACTGAGGCCGTTGAGCTCGATTTTGCCCAGGTGAGCTACATCGATTCGACGGGCATTGGTGTGCTCGTGGGCGCCGCGCACCACGCGGCCGACCACAGCAAGCGCTTTAGCTGCACCAATGTGCAGCCCCCGGTGATGCGCGTGGTCCAGCTGTTGGGTGTCGACCAGGAGATTTCGATCACCGCTGCATAATCTTTGCCCCCAAAAGGGCGTGCCGTTTGGCATATGTTTGTGATGCGCTCGGACGTTTTGGCGTCCGGGCGCTATACTTGACCGAATGAATAGACGAGTTCCGGCCGAATGGCGCGGTGCGGGCTCGACTCACATCGAGCCTTGGAGGTATGTGTGTTTGGTATTGGAGAGGGTGAGCTCGCGATCATCGTGGTCTTCGGCTTTTTGCTGTTTGGCCCGGATAAGCTCCCACAGATGGGCCGCACGATCGGCCGTGCCATCCGTCAGTTCCGCGAGACGCAGGAAAAGATGACGGCCGTTGTTCAGTCCGAGATTATCGATCCGGTGAGCGAGGCCGCTTCGGCACCGGTCAAGCCCAAGAAGACTGCCGTCGATGACGATTCCGATGCGGACGAGGATGCCGCCGAGACGGCAGCGCCCGCCAAGAAGGAGACCTTTGCCGAGCGCCGTGCCCGCCTTGCTGCCGAGAAGGCTGCGAGCGAGGGTGCCGCCGAGGGCGAGGGTGCTGCTGAGGAGTCCGAGGCCGAGGGCGCCGAGCCTGCCGCTGCCGCCGAGCCTGTCGTCGAGCCCGAGCCTGCTGCAGAGCCCGAGCCCGAGCCCGAGCCGGCAGAGCCCACGACGGCTGACCTCTACGCCCGTCGTCCCCGCAAGCGCAAGGCCGTCGTCGACCAGCTCGCTCGCGAGCTCGAGGCCGAGGACGAAGCCGCTGCCGCCGACGCCCCGAAGGGAGGCGATGAGTAATGCCTATCGGACCTGCGCGAATGCCGCTCTTCGATCACCTGGGAGAGCTCCGTCGCCGCCTGACCATCGTGGTCGTGTCGGTGTTTGCCGCCGCCATCGTGCTGTATTTCGCCACGCCCGTGGTGCTCGACATCCTGGAAGACCCCATCCGCTCCTTTGTGCCGGACGGTAAGTTCTACATCACCACCACGCTCGGCGGCTTTGGCCTGCGCTTCTCGCTGGCCATCAAGATGGCCGTGGTCATGTGCACGCCCATGATCATCTGGCAGATTCTGGCATTTTTCCTGCCGGCACTGCGTCCCAACGAGCGCAAATGGGTCGTGCCCACGGTGCTCGCCTCGACGGTGCTGTTCTTCCTGGGCGCCATCTTCTGCTATTTCATCATCATCCCGGCGGGCTTTGAGTGGCTTATCGGCGAGACCTCGGCCGTCGCCACGGCGCTGCCCGACCTGGAGAACTACGTCAACATGGAGCTGCTCTTTATGATCGGCTTTGGCGTGGCGTTTGAGCTGCCGCTCATCATCTTCTACCTGTCCGTCTTCCACATCGTGTCCTACGCGGCCTTCCGCGGCGCCTGGCGCTACGTGTACGTGGGCCTGCTTGTGGGCTCGGCTGTGATTACGCCCGACGGCTCGCCCGTTACGCTGGGCCTCATGTATGGTGCCCTGCTCTCGCTCTACGAGATTTCGCTCGCCATTGCCCGCGTGGTCATTACCGCGCGCGAGGGCAAGGAGGGCTTGTTTGTGAGCCGTCTGGACCTGTTCTCGGACGATGAGGACGACGAGGAGTAAATCGGTATGCACGAGGTTGGCATTGTCAACGGCATACTCGATACAGTGATTCGCGCGGCGCGTGGGGCGGGGGCCTCGCGCGCCGTTTTGGTAACGCTGCGTATCGGGGATATGACCGAAGTTGTGCGCGAGGCGCTCGACTTTGCGTGGGAGACATTTCGCGATGAGGACCCGCTCACGCGAGGCTGCGAGCTTGCCGTGGAGGAAGTCCATCCACAAAGCGAGTGTCTGGACTGCGGGGAGGTCTTTGAGCACGATCGCTTCCATTGCCGCTGTCCCCAATGTGGCGGCGCCAACGTGCGCTTGCTGCACGGCCGCGAACTCGACATCGCAAGTATCGAAATCGAAACCCCCGACGATTAGCCCATCAGCCACCTGGGGACGGGGTATAAAGGGGCAAAAGTAAGGAGCGCTGAGTATGGCTGAGAAAACGATTGATATCGCGTCGCCGATCCTGTCGCGCAATGAGCGCCTGGCAGATCAGCTGCGTCAGCGATTTAATGAGGCAGGCACCTATGTGATCAACGTCTTGTCGAGCCCTGGCTCGGGCAAGACCACCACGATCCTGGGCACCAACGAGCGCCTGCGTGACAAGGCGGGCCTGCGCTGCGCCGTCATCGAGGGCGACATCGCCTCGGACGTCGACGCCATCACCATGAAGGAAGCCGGCATGCCTGCCATCCAGATCAACACGGGGGGCCTGTGCCACCTCGAGGGCAACATGATCATGGAGGCCGTCGACGCGTTCGACCAGGCTGTGGGTCTGGAAAACATCGACGTCATCTTTATCGAAAATGTGGGCAACCTGGTCTGCCCGGTCGACTTTGACCTGGGCGAGAACCTGTCCATCATGATTCTTTCGGTGCCCGAGGGCGACGACAAGCCCATCAAGTACCCGGGCATCTTCCAACACGCCGGCGCGCAGCTGCTCAACAAGGTCGACGTGGCTCCGGCTTTCGATTTTGACATGGATAGGTATACTAAGACACTCGATGACCTCAATCCGCAGGCGCCGCGGTTTGCCGTGAGCGCGCGCAAGGGCGAGGGCATGGATGCCTGGTGCGATTGGCTCATCGGGCAGATTGAGCAAGCAAGGGCGTAAGTCGGCCGCCATACGGGCGGGCGTAGCCGCAGAGATACGAGATAGGAGCCTCTTTTGAAGCTCATCATCGCCGAGAAAAACGACGCCGCGCGTCAGATCGCCGAGCGTCTGTCCACGGGTAAGCCCAAAAAGGACAAGGTGTACAACACCGCCATCTACCGCTTTGAGTGGAAGGGCGAGGAGTGCGTGACGATCGGCCTTGCCGGTCACATCCTTGCGCCTGATTTTTGCGACAGCGTGCTGTTCGATAAAAAGCTGGGCTGGTATTCGGTCACCGAGGACGGCGAGATACTGCCGGCCGACATGCCCGATGGCCTGGCGCGTCCGCCTTACGACACCAAGCGTAAGCCGTTCCTTGCCGATGGCATCTCCATTAAGGGCTGGAAGCTCGAGAGTCTGCCTTACCTCACCTGGGCGCCCGTCATTAAGTTGCCGGCTGAGAAAGAGCTCATTCGCTCGCTTAAGAACCTCGCCAAAAAGTCCGACAGCGTCATCATTGCCACGGACTTCGATCGCGAGGGCGAGCTGATCGGTTCGGACGCCCTCAACAAGGTGCGCGAGGTGGCGCCCGACTTGCCGGTCGCCCGCGCCCAGTATTCTTCGTTTACCAAGGCCGAGATCACGCAGGCCTTCGATAACCTTGTCTCGCTCGACCAGAACCTGGCCGACGCCGGCGAGAGCCGTCAGCACATCGACCTCATTTGGGGTGCGGTGCTCACGCGCTACCTGACGCTCGCCAAGTTTGGCGGCTTTGGCAACGTGCGTTCCGCCGGCCGCGTGCAGACGCCGACGCTTGCCCTGGTGGTCGAGCGCGAACGCGAGCGCATGGCGTTTGTGCCCGAGGACTATTGGCAGATTCGCGGCATGGGCGCCGCGCAAGGCGCTGCCGAGGACGATCGCTTTAAGATCGCGCACAAGACGGCGCGCTTTACCGACAAGGATGCTGCTGAGACGGCGTACGGTCACGTTGACGGTGCCAAGACGGCAACCGTCGCCGCGGTGACCAAGCGCTCGCGCAAGCAGCAGCCGCCCACGCCGTTTGCGACCACCTCGCTGCAGGCTGCCGCCGCAGCCGAGGGCATCTCGCCTGCGCGTACCATGCGTATCGCCGAGTCCCTCTACATGGCGGGCCTTATCAGCTACCCGCGTGTCGACAATACCGTATACCCCGCGACGCTTGATCTGGGCGCTGTGGTGAGTGACCTTGCAAAGATCAACCCGGCGCTGGCGCCCGTGTGCAAAAAGGTCCTCGCCGGCCCCATGAAGCCCACGCGCGGCAAGGTCGAGACCACCGACCACCCGCCTATCTATCCCACGGGCGAGGGCGATCCGTCCACGCTCGACGGCGGCCAGCGCAAGCTCTACGACCTCATCGCCCGCCGCTTCCTAGCGACGCTTATGGGTCCCGCGACCATCGAAAACACTAAGCTCGAGCTCGACGTGAACGGTGAGCCGTTCGTGGCTTCGGGCGATGTGCTCGTGACCCCGGGTTTCCGCGAGGCGTACCCGTACGGACTCAAGCGCGACGAGCAGATGCCGCCGCTGGAGCAGGGCGATACGGTCGACGTGTTCGACATTAAGCTCGAGGCCAAGCAGACCGAGCCGCCCGCGCGCTACAGCCAGGGCAAGCTCGTGCAGGAGATGGAAAAGCGCGGCCTGGGCACCAAGTCCACGCGCGCGAGCATCATCGAGCGCCTGTACGCCGTGCGCTATCTCAAAAACGATCCCGTGGAGCCGAGCCAGCTGGGCATCGCCATCATCGACGCACTGACGCAGTTTGCCCCGCGCATCACGAGCCCCGATATGACCAGCGAGCTCGATGGCGACATGACCCGTGTGGAGCGCGGCGAGGATACCGAAGAGCATGTCGTGACGCACTCGCGCGCGCTGCTGGCCGGCGTGCTCGACGAGCTGCTCAAGCACACGCAGGAGCTGGGCGACGCCATCAGCGACGCCGTCACGGCCGATGCGCGCGTGGGCGCTTGCCCCAAGTGCGGCAAGGACCTGGTTATGAAGACGAGTGCCAAGACCCGCGGCAGCTTTATCGGCTGCATGGGCTGGCCCGACTGCGACGTGACCTATCCGGTGCCGAGCGGCGTCAAGGTAAGCCCGCTCGAGGGCGAGGCGGCCGTGTGCCCCGAGTGTGGCGCGCCGCGCATTAAGTGCCAGCCGTTCCGCCAGAAGGCTTTCGAGATCTGCGTGAACCCGACGTGCCCCACCAACTACGAGCCCGACCTTAAGGTGGGCGAGTGCAAGGTGTGCGCCGAGGCCGGACGCCATGGCGACCTGATCGCGCACAAGAGCGAGAAGAGCGGCAAGCGCTTTATCCGCTGCACCAACTACGATGACTGTGGCGTGAGCTATCCTCTGCCGGCGCGCGGTAAGCTCGAGGCGACGGGTGAGACTTGCCCCGAGTGCGGCGCCCCCATCGTGGTGGTCAACACGGCGCGCGGCCCGTGGCGCATCTGCGTGAACATGGACTGCCCGACCAAGGAGAAGAAGCCCGCCCGCGGTCGCAAGACCACGACCAAGGCGAGCACGGCCAAGAAGGCGACGGCGGCCAAGAAGACGACGGCCAAGAAAGCAACTGCCGCCAAGAAGACGACCGCGAAGAAGTCGACTACCAAGAAAGCAGCCGCCGACAAGTAACGGCGCAGTCGAAACATTGCCCAAAAAAACGAGCGAGGACCCCACGATCCTCGCTCGTTTTTTGACCGGCAGTTAGGGACGTTCCTTTTCTGCCGGCAGTTTAGGAACGTCCCTAACTGCCGGCTCGGGAACGACAAAGCGCTAGTTCACTTCGACGGGTTTGGCGCCGGGGTAGCGCTCCTCAAAGTCTAGGCGGTACTTATTGTCATTGGTGCCCGCCACGTTGTCGCGCGACAGCGGCGCCACGATCTCATTCTTGTGATCCGCAGGCTTGGTGTATTTCAGGCTGATCTCCCAGGCATCACAGATTGCGTCAATGCGGTGATCCAGGTCGTCATACAGGGCAACGATGTCTTTCCAGGAACTGTAGTTCTTAGAGCTCGTCGGGACGTCCAGGTCCTCGACGATGTCGTAATACTGCTCGATGGTGTCCTCTGTGCGCTCGGCGACGTCGGCGAGATTTTGACGGGTGGTGCGATCTTCTTCCAGATAGCTGCCGTTGAAGTTCTGCGCGCAGCCACGGACGTAGTTGTCGAGGTCTTCGAGCAAGTCGTAGTATTCGCTCAGTCGGCGGTAGAGGTTCTGCTCGGAGAGCGTTGCTTCGCCGCCATCCTCGTCGTCATCGTCATCATCGTCGTACAGGCTGTTGGGATCGCCGAGAGGCTTTAGGTTATCTTCGTCGACGTCATGGTGCAGCTTAGCTACCTCGGCAGCCGTCTGCGTGGCGGCGTTGTCGAAAGGTCTGATTGCAAAGAAGATGACCAGGGCGATGATGATCGCCACCAGCACAACGATAACGGCGATAAGCGGCCCGGTGCCGCTCTTTTTGGGAGCGGGGGTCTGTGGCGAAGCGGGCGCGTATGCGGGAGCCGGCTGCTGTTGGGGCGAGCCGCTCGCGACGGGTATGCGCTGCGTGGTCTCGACGGCCGCGGGGCTTGCGGCGGGGTCGGGTCGATAGGCGAGGGGGTCGTCCGCCTTGGCTTGCGGCGTATCGAGGGAACCGGTCTGCTCAAAAGCGGGCTGGCTATCGCTCGCGACTGTTTGCTCAACGGGTGCACCGCACGAGGTGCAGAACTTGGCATCATCTGCAAGAAGCTTGCCGCACGAGGCGCAATACCGAGACATTGCCACTCCTTTCGCCACATTTCAATGCAATACGACGATTATACCCAGCGTCCAAAATTCCCCATCATAAGTTGCGGTGAAATAGGGACTGTTTGGCGGTCTCAGAGCTTCAATCAGTCCCTATTTCACCGCAACTTCGGGGATGCCTCGATGGCTAGGTTGTGGGGGTCATTGGGGACGTTCTTAAACGACTAGTCATTCAAGAACGTCCCCAATGACTAGGTGGGGTTTGGGACGCGCCTGCCCCTGGGGTATCATGGCTTGGTTGCTATAACTCGCATTTACGCGCCTTGTAGGAAGGGGCTGCGCCCATGGCTTTTGAGCCCGCTCAACATAGCTTCATTACGCTCGAGGGTGTCGATGGCGCCGGTAAATCTACGCAGGCGCGCCTGCTTGCCCGTGCGCTCGAGCTCGCTGGCTACCAGGTTGTGAGCCTGCGCGAGCCGGGCGGTACCGCCATCAGCGAAAAGATCCGTGCTCTGCTGCTCGACCCCGCCAATACGGCGATGGGCGACACCTGCGAGTTGTTGCTCTACGAGGCCGCGCGCGCCCAGTTGGTGCACGAGGTCATCGCGCCTGCCCTTGCTGCCGGCAAGGTGGTCCTGTGCGACCGCTTCTACGATTCCACAACTTGCTATCAGGCGTTTGCCGATGGCCTCGATCGCCAGATAGTGCGCGATGCCAACAACCTGGCCGTCGCGGGGACGCACCCGGCGCTCACGCTCGTCTATCACATCACGCCCGAGCAGGCGGCGCTGCGCATGGCAGCCCGTGGCGCGGCAGATCGCATGGAGGCCAAGGGCATGGCCTTCCAAGAGCGTGTCTACCGGGGCTTTTGCGCAATTGCTGCCGAGGAACCCGCCCGCGTAAAGCTCATCGACGCCACCGCGACCATCGAGGAAGTCTTCGAGAAGACGGCCGAACAGGTTCGCGCGTACGGTCTCGACATTTCCCAGGACGCCGTCACCGCCGCGCTTGCCCAGGAGGCCGAGTAACATGGCCCCCGCTCAGGCAAGCCTGCTGGCCAAGCTCGACACCCAAGAGCGCGTGCGCGACTTTTTGACCAATGCCGTCGCCAGCGGTCGCGCATCGCACGCCTACCTGTTTTTGGGCGCGCCCGGCGCGGGCAAGCTCGACGCCGCGTGGGCGCTCGCCCAAGCCTTCCTGTGCGAGCAGGATGGCTGCGGCTCATGCGATAGCTGCGTGCGCGTCGCCCGCCATACGCATCCCGACGTGCACTACTACACGCCCGAGAGCGCCACCGGCTACCTCATCGCCCAGACCCGCGAGCTGCTCGATGACGTGCCTCTGGCGCCCATCCGCGCCAAGGCCAAGGTCTACATCATTGACCGTGCCGAGCAGCTGCGCGCCAACACCGCCAACGCACTGCTCAAAACACTCGAGGAGCCGCCCGAGGGCGTTATGTTTATCTTGCTGGGCACCTCGGCAGATGTGATGCTGCCCACCATCGTGAGCCGCTGCCAGTGCGTGCCGTTTCGACTGGTGTCGCCCGCCGTGGCCGCGCAGGCCGTGAGCCGCGCCACCGGTCAGGATATTGCGCGTTGTCGCATGGCCGTCGCCGTGGCGGGGAGTCCCACGCGTGGCATCGAGTTCCTCAAGAGCGCCGAGCGCCAGGACGCCCGCCGTCAGATGGTTCGCGCCATCGACTCGCTCATCGCCGCCGACGAGGCCGATGTGCTCAGTCGCGCCAAGTCGCTCATCGTCGCCGTTAAGGCGCCGCTCGCCGAGGTCAAGTCCACGCAGGAAAAGGTGCTCGAGCAAAACGCCGACTACCTGTCGCGTGGAGCATTGAAGCAGCTTGAGGACCGCAACAAGCGCGAACTCAACGCGCGCGAGCGTTCGGGTATCATGGAAGCGCTGGCGAGCGCGCGGACGCTCATGCGCGACGTGCTGCTGACGCTTCAGGACGAGGCGGCAGACGTTGTGAACGAGGACGTGCGCGACACGATCGGGCGGCTTGCCGCCGCGACGAATGTTGCGGGTGCCACGCGGGCGCTCGAGGCGGTCGCAACCGCCGAGCGCAACATCGCCAGAAACGTTACTCCTCAGCTGGCCATCGAGGTCATGCTGTTCGATATCAGGAAGGCACTGAAATGCCGTTAGTCGTACCCGTTAAGTTTACCTACGCCTCGCGCGACCTGTGGTTCGATCCGCAGGATCTGGATATCCTCGAGGCCGATTATGCCATTTGCTCCACCGAGCGCGGAACCGAGATTGGCCTGGTCACGGCCGATCCCTTTGAGGTGCCGCAAGACGAGATCGGTCAGCCGCTCAAGCCCGTGCTGCGC
Organism: Collinsella sp.; assembly: GCA_018365375.1. Classification (GTDB taxonomy): domain Bacteria; phylum Actinomycetota; class Coriobacteriia; order Coriobacteriales; family Coriobacteriaceae; genus Collinsella. The sequence continues at coordinate 32,205 of JAGZKE010000003.1, forward strand.
GTGGCGAGCGACATCGACCTGCAGCTTGCCGACGACCTGGCCATCCAAGGCGACGAGGCCATGGTCGACTTCCGCCGCCTGGTCAAGGAGCTCGATCTCGAGATGAAGCCGGTGGGCGTCGAGTACCTGTTTGGCGGCGAGAAGGCCGTGTTCTACTTTGCGGCAGAGGAGCGCGTCGATTTTCGCCAGCTCGTCAAGGATCTGTCCTCGACGCTGCACATTCGCGTCGACATGCGCCAGATCGGCGTGCGCGACGAGACCCGCCTGGTGGGCGGCTATGCCCAGTGCGGACAGGAACTCTGCTGTACGCGCTTTGGCGGACAGTTTGAGCCCGTCTCGATTCGCATGGCAAAAGAGCAGGACCTACCGCTCAACTCGTCCAAGATTAGCGGCGTTTGCGGCCGCCTGATGTGCTGCCTGCGTTATGAGTTCGAGGCGTACAAGGACTTTAAGAGCCGTGCGCCCAAAAAGAAGACGCTCATCGATACGCCGCTTGGCAAGGCGCGTATCCAGGAATATGACACGCCGCGTGAGCAGCTGGTGCTGCGCCTGGAGAACGGCAAAGTCTTTAAGGTCAACCTGGCCGATATGACGTGCTCGGAGGGCTGCAAAAAGAAGGCCGCCGAGCAGGGCTGCAACTGTCGCCCCGACTGCGTGACGCGTGATGTGCTCGAGCGCATCGAGTCGCCCGAGATGCGCCTGGCGCTCATGGAGCTCGATCGCGAGAACGGCGTCGACGTGGGCGATGGCCTGTCGAGCGCCGACCGTCTGGCCGGCACGTCGATGCCCAAGCGCCGTCGTCGCGATGCCGAATCCGATGCTCGCGTCGACCAGGGCCAGGGCGAGGGTCGTGGCCGCGGAAAGGGCCGTGGCAAGGCCGAGGTGCCCGAGGCCGAGGAGGCCGCCGGTGGCCGTCGTCGTCGCAAGCGCACAGGCTCGGGCGATGCTACCGAGGCTGCAGCCGCGGGCAAGAACGCCTCTCGCGAGCGCGAGGTTCAGCAGCCCCAGCAGCAGAATCGCGGCGGTGGCATGAACCCCACACGCCGTCGTCGCCGTCATCTGTCGAGCGAGGAGCGCGAGGACGCCTTCCGCGCCGCAGCTGCTCGCGAGGCCGGTGCCGCTTCCAAGGGCGCCTCGGCCTCCGATGCGCCTGTCGACAAGGGCGGCAAGTCACGTGGCGAGGAGGAGCGCGCGCCGCGTCCGCGCCGTCGCCATTCCTCGGGCGCGCAGCAGAAGCCTTCAGTGCCCTCCGTGGCCGATCAGGTCTCGGATGGCGAGGTCAAGGTCACGCGCCGTCGTCCCGGAGATGGCGGGGGAGCGGCTGCCAAGGCTTCGCATGGCGCCGCTCGTGACGAGCGCGAGCTGCGCGGTGGCGAGGGCTCGGCCGACCAGGGTCAAAAGCGCCGTCGCCGTCGCCGTTCCCGCAAGCCGCGCCAGGATGGTGGCGAGGGCTCGACCCCGTCTTCGTCCGCACCACAACCGCCTGCCGGCGAATAACGCCCGCGAGCGGATTTAGCCCGCCTTGCCCCGAGCGCATCGGGGTATCATAGCGCCGAATCAACAACCCTCCCTGCGACCGAACGTAGGGAGGGTTGTGTCTTGAAGAGCCATCTGAACATATTGAGCTGTCTGCAGGGTGCCGGTGCCCTACCGTTTGCGGACGAATTGCTACCGTTTGCCGAGCGGGTGGCACGCGAGGCGCTCGAGGCATTGTCGCCAACACGATGTGCCGGCTGCGAGCGCGCCGGTACGCTTATTTGCCAAGACTGCCTGACTGCGCTCACGCTCATCGACCCACGTCATAGCTGCACCCGATGCGGCGCCCCGTTTGGGGATTTGCTGTGCACTGAGTGTTCGGTCGAGGGCACGTCCTCGGCAATGGCGGAGGCGCTCGACCGCTGCCTGGCGTGCGCCGTCTATGCGCATCCGCTGCCGCGCATCATTAAAGCGTACAAGGATGCGGACGAGCGACGTCTGGCTCCGTATCTGGCGGAGCTGCTCTACGACACCGCCCTGCATGCCCAGGTCGTAGCGCCCGATCGCTATGGAGGTGTGCTGTCCGGTGCGGATGCGGTGGTGTTTGTGCCTGCGACGGCGGCAGCGTTTCGGCGGCGTGGTTTTGATCATATGGAGGCTATTGCGCGCCCATTTTGCGAGCTGTCGGGTGTTCCCCTGCTCGATGCTCTCGTCAAGTACGGGCATGGCGACCAGCGCGAACTCGGTCGTGAGGAGCGCCGCGAGCGTGCCCAAGGCATGTACGAGACGGTTGAGGATGTGCGGGGCAAGCGCCTGCTGCTTATCGACGACGTTATCACCACGGGTGCGACGATGGCAGCGGCTTCGGCGGAACTCAAGCGCGCCGGTGCCACGGCCGTTGATGGCCTCGCTATCGCACGCGTTTGGTAGGGGTGGTTTTGTGGCAGTGAAGATGGCGCGACGCATCGAGCCGACAAGCGAGCAACTGGCGGCCTCCGTAATCCTGACCGGCGCCTCGGCGCTGCGCATGATGCGCGCCGAGCGCCGACAAATGGGTTACATCAGCTGGAGGGACCTCGATCCCGATGAAGAGCGCCGTGTGCTGCGCACGTCGTCGCCCTCGACTGAGGACATCTATCTTCCCGATTTGGTGCGGATTGGGGCCGCAAGCGGCGAGGTGCAAGAAGATCTGTGCTTGCTGGTGGGATCTGCGGCGCAGCGCCGCCGCATGCCTGACGTGAGCTGGTCCGTATGCTCCGAGTTGCCCGCCGGCTCGATTCTAGAGGTGGAACCGGAGGTGTACAGTCTATCTCCCGAGGCCCTTTGCGTAGCCGTCGCGCGCGAGGTCGGCTGTATCCAGGCATTTGCCCTGGCCCAGGAGCTGTGCTCTAAGATTTCGCTGAGTGACCGCGGGAAGTATCTGCCTCCCTACACCTCGCCCGTTACGAATAAACTTGCAAAGGACAAGGACCAGCCAGCAGACGTGGGCTACTTTGAGGTTGAGCCGGTGCTGACGCCCGATCGTCTGGCAGATTACCTCGCGGTATGCAAGGGGAATGCGGCCAAACAACTGCAGCGTCTGTGTCCCTACTTGTCAGAAAACCTGCGCTCGCCCATGGAGTGCATCATGCTCGCTCTGTTTTCGCTTCCGTTTTCCTATGGCGGATTTGCCTGCGGTCCCTTTAAGACCGACTACAAGATCGAGTTCGATGACCGTGCGCAGGCAATCTCGGGGATGCCGCATGCAGTTTGCGATGCGTATCAGGAAGCAGCCCAGTTTGACCTGGAATACAACGGTGAGCTGGGCCATTCCTCCCGGAGGGGACGTATCCATGATGAAAAACGCAACACGGGCTTGATTACTATGGGAATCGAGGTCGCGACGGTCAATAACGAGATACTCTGCGACATGGAAGCAATGGAGGCGCTCGCATGGCGCATGCACCAGCGTATGCGAAAGCGGTACCGGAATCGTGTCGATGCCCGCAGGAAAAAGCAAGAGGCGCTGCTTAACACGCTGCGGGCGTGTTTTGGGCTTAAACCCGCCTAACAATGCTCTGAAACAGGGGGTTGGATATATGCTCTGGCCAAAATATAGCAAATATGAGTACTGCTACAAATTCAGTAACAGCAAAATCAGGGATTTTGGGACTGGAAGATGGGGTAAATTAGAAAGTTATTAAACAAATGTGGAATATCCTGGCATCAATCTGACGTTATAGAGCGTGAAAACAGCTTGCAGAGCCAAAAACTCCTGCTACTAAATTGGTAACAGTACTCATATTTGCTATTTTTTGGCCACGGCGCCCTAAGACGGGTGTGTTGGGGCTTTCCATAGGGGAGCGACGGGCTCAATCAGAGCGCGTGCGGCCCGTCCTGACCTGCGAAATCTGTACTCGCGATGCGAATAACGCCCCTAACCTTAAACTTTAGCTTGAACTTAGCTATAATGCGCTACGTTCCTACCAGGCTGTGGTTGCGGACGGACGAAATGCCCGTCCTAGTCCAAGACAGACGCGGTCAAAGGGATCCACGTAAGCGACCGCGTGCACGCGGCGCGATCATGGCGCGTCCTAGATGTAAGCCGCACCGTCCGTTCTACTTTCTTTGGGGCAATACCGCCTCGCGGGCGAGCGGGCCAGTCGTGAAGGTGGCTGCGGCCTCCCGAGCAAACACCCCGGTGCGCAAGTGTGGGGTCAAATACCAGGTCAGCTGGTGGGAACAACCTGATATTCCGCGCAACGCACGGATCGTATACGACACAGAAGGCAGGGTAGTGGACATGGTGAGGGGCAGCTTGATGCACGCGGCTCGGTTAGGTGCTGGGACCGCAGCGGTCATCGCCGTTTTGGGCCTGAGCGGATGCGCGTTCAACCCGCTGTCTACGTTCACGACTCCCACGATCGACCAGATCGAGTACGAGACCGTCACGCCAGCGGTGTCGGACGATGCCCTGGTCACTCCCGGAACCCTGACGGTCGCCCTCGATACTTCCGATGCGCCGCAGGCCATGCAGGGCGCCGACGGCGAGCTCACGGGATATGCGGTCGACGCCGCCCGCGCCCTCGCAAGCCGCATGGGCCTTAAGGTCGCCTTTGTCGATGCGTCCTCGGCAGGTTCCGCGCTCGGCGACAAAAAGGCTGATATCTTTATCGGCGAGATCAACTCCACAGACGGGGACGTTAGCTCGCTCGGCACCTGCCTGTACGATGCCGCTTCTGTGTTCGGTAAAACCAGCGATGGTGGGTCGCTAAGCGTTTCCACCGATACCCTTAACACGTCTACCCTGGGTGTCCAGATGTCTTCGGCCTCGCAGGAGGCGCTTGCTAAGCAGAGCATCACCGCCAACCAAAAGACCTACTCCAACATCAACGAGTGCTTTGAGGCGCTCGAGTCCGGCGAGGTCGACTATGTGATCTGCGACTCCACGGCCGGCGGCTACCTTGCACGCCTGATGAGCGAGGTCTCCTATGTCGGTGCGCTCGAGGCGCCCTCGACGCTTGGTGTTGCGGGCCTCTCGTCCAATGACAAACTGTGCCGCGCCGTGAGTGATGCCCTCGACGACATCACGGTCGACGGTACGCTCGAGGCGGTTCACTGCGTCTGGTACGGTCAGATGCCCTACGACCTCACCACTAAGACGGTTTCGGGCGCTAACGTGCAGCCGGGCGACTCTGAGTCCAGTGAGACCACGTCCTCCGGCAGCGAGTCCTCCGATTCCAACAATGAGACCGCATCCTCCGAGGACAAATCGTCCAGCCAGGAAGCCACCATCACCGACGACGACATTAACAAACTCAATAGCTAGTTATTGCTAGGGGTGGTGTCTCCTATACGTTGGAAAGGACATCTCTTCACGGTTTCAACACGCACTGCCGGACTTCCCCAATAGGGGAGCCCGGCTTTTTCATCCCTATAAAACCAGCAGGTCAAAGCCAATTTTTGGGACCAAATATAAAGCCGCCAGCTCCCTCCTATAGCGCACTTTGCCACAGAAAAGTGCGAGACTTCGGTATGCGGTATCAAGCAATCGTTATTCGGGTCTTTGGGAATCCGCGTGATTAAATGCACGGCAATGGGTACATAGCCAGTACAGTAAGTCCCCGAGGCAGATTGGAGCCACGTATGGATATCAAGGTTTCTGGACGCAAGACGACGGTAACCGATGCTCTGCGTGCGCATGTGGATGAGAAGATCGGCGAGGCGCTCAAGGTTTTCGATATCGAGCCCATGACGGTCGACGTTGTACTTCGCTATGAGAAGAACCCCTCGAACCCCAACCCGGCAATCGTCGAGGTTACGGTTCGTGCCCGCGGTTCGGTGATTCGCGTTGCCGAGCACGGTGCAGATATGTACGCCGCCATCGACCTCTCCGCCGATAAGGTCACCCGCCAGCTGCGTAAGTTCAAGACCAAGGTCGTGGACAACCGCCAGGGCGGTGCCAGCGCCGCGGATGTTGCGCCGGTCGAGCGCGTCGAGGATCTGGCCGACCTGCTGCTGCCCGAGGAGGAGGACGACCTGCTCGTCCGCGAGAAGGTTATTGACGTCACCCCGATGACCGAGGAACAGGCGCTGGTGCAGACCGATCTGCTGGGTCACGACTTCTACGTGTTCGAGAACGCGACGACCGGCCTCATCAATGTGGTGTATCACCGTAAGAATGGTGGATATGGCATCATCAAGCCCCGCATCGAAACACTTGACGAGTAAAATACGTTAACTTGCATGAGTTAACGGTTGGCGGCCATCCCATGCGGGTGGCCGCCTTTTTTACGTAAGGAGTCGCTTTGATGGACAAGGCTGCATCTACCGGCCATTCGGACCGTTGCCGCATCGTCGTCGATACCTGCTGCGACTTTAGTCCCGAGGTCGCCGCGAACCTTGATGTCGATATCCTGGGTTTCCCCTTCATTATCGATGGCGAAGAGCGCACGGATGACATCTGGTCGAGCATGAGCCCTAAGGAGTTCTACGACCGCATGCGCGCCGGTGCCCGCGTGTCCACCTCGGCTGTGTCGCTCGGTCGCTATATCGAGTTCTTTACCGAGTGCGCCAAAGAGGGCACGCCCACGGTCTACCTGTGTTTTACCTCGGCGCTGTCGTCGAGCTACAACTCCGCGTGCCAGGCGGCGGACGCCGTGCGTGCCGAGTATCCCGATTTTGAGCTGTACGTGGTCGACAACGCTCTGCCCTGCGCGGCCGGCGCGCTCTTGGCGCTCGAGGCCGTGCGTCAGCGTTCGGCGGGACTGACTGCCAAGCAGCTGGTCGATTGGGCAAACGAGGCCAAGACCTACGTGCACGGCTACTTTACGCTCGAGAGCTTCGACGCACTGGCTGCCGGCGGCCGCATTCCTCCCGCGGCGGCGCAGCTCACGGCAAAGCTCGACGTCAAGCCCGAGCTCTCCTACGACCTGGCCGGCTCGCTGTCGCTGATCGGCGTCAACCGCGGCCGCAAGAAGGCGCTCAAGTCCATCCTCAAGTCGTTCCGCGAGAACTACGTGCCCGATCGCACCATGCCCATCGCCATCATGACGGCCGATGCCGAAAAGGATGGTGACTGGCTCGAAGCCGCCATCCGCAAGGAGGAGGGTTGCGCCGACGTCACGATCATTCGCGGCTCCGTGGGTCCCACCATCGGCTCGCACGTGGGCCCCGGCATGGTGGGCTGCGCGTTTTGGGGTAAGAACCGCGCCGACAAGGCGTCGCTTTCCGACCGTATCGCCCGCCGCGTGCGCGGTCAGTAGGCAAGCGCTGCGTCCGTAATCGCCCTCGACTCACAGCCCAAACGCTGGCACCGAGTATTCAACCTGGTAACAACACCCAACCCAAAAGGAAAGGTTTCATGGCAAACAAGCTCTCCGTCGCATTCATCGGCACCGGAATCATGGGTGCCCCCATCGCCGGCCACATTCTGGACGCCGGCTACCCCGTCACGGTCAACAACCGCACCAAGTCCAAGGCCGCCGCGCTTATCGAGCGCGGCGCCGTCTGGGCCGATACGCCGGCCGAGGCCGTGGCGAACGCCGATGTCGTCTTTACCATGGTGGGCTATCCCTCCGAGGTCGAGGAGCTCTATCTGGCGGGCAACGGCCTGCTTGCGTGCACCAAGCCGGGCGCGGTCTTGATCGACCTCACCACGAGCTCGCCCGAGCTCGCCCGTGACATTGCCGAGGCCGCCCAGGTTTCTGGTCGCATGGCGTTTGACTGCCCCGTCACCGGCGGCGAGTCGGGTGCTATCGCCGGCACGCTCACGGCTATCGTGGGCGCTACCGAGAACGACATCGCCCCGGTCCGCGACATCCTTGCCACCTTTGCGGCCAACATCTGCTGCTTCGACGGCGCCGGCAAGGGCCAGGCTGCCAAGCTCGCCAATCAGGTGTCGCTGGGCGCCTGCATGGTCGGCATGGCAGACGCCATGGCATTTGCCGAGCTGAGCGGCCTTGACCTGGAGAAGACCCGCCAGATGATCCTGGGCGGTACCGGCAAGTCCGGCGCCATGGAGAGCCTGGCGCCCAAGGCGCTCGACGGCGACTACAAGCCCGGCTTTATGGTCGAGCACTTCATCAAGGACCTGCGTCTGGCGCTCGCCTATGCCGACGACCGCGAGCTTGCGCTGCCCGGCGCCGACGTGGCCTTTACGCTCTACGACATGCTCGACGCCATCGGTGGCGCCAAGCTGGGCACCCAGGCCATCACGGTCCTCTACAAGGAGGAGGCCGACGCCATCGCCGCCGGTCTGGACTGGTCGCAGTATCGTCCCGAAGAGCATGGCGCTCACGAGGAAGGCTGCGGTTGCGGCGAGCATGGCGACGACCACGAGTGCGGTTGTGGCCACCACCATGGCGAGGACCACGAGTGCTGCGGCGGCCACGGCCATGACGACGGCCACGAGTGCTGCTGCGGCCACCATCACGGGGAGTAGCGCCCATGAGCTGGACGTTCGTGGTGCTTGCGCTGGTGCTCTTTCTCTTTGCGATCTACATCGGCTTTTTGTGCGGCCAGTGGGCGTGCGAAAAGCGCGTCATCACCAAGCGCGACTACTGGATTGCCAATTTTGCAGGAGCGGCGGCAGTCGTCCTGCTGACCTGGGTGTTCTCGCTGTTCCCGCTGGTGCAGTTTGCGCCGATCGGCTGGCTCGGCGGTTTTATCGCCGGTCTTAAGATGAGCTTTGGCGAGTCCGTCGGCCCATGGCGCAAGCATGATGAGGTCTTTAACGTCAACAAGGCACACCGCGCCGCCGCCGATGCGGGCGACGCCGAGGAGCGCCGCCGCGCGCGTCACAATGGTGCAGCCGACCGACAGCTCATCTCGGTCACCGATGACAGCAAGGGTGCTGGCAAGCACGCTAAGAAATAGTAAGAAGAGGTAACTATGGCAGAAAACAAGGAAGAACAGCTCACCGACGAGGAGCTGGCACAGCTTCAGCTGGCAGAGGAGAACGAGAACGCCGTCGACCGTCTGGTCAAGGAGCTCGGCTGCCCCACGCGCCGTATCCGCCAGTTTGCCGCCCGCGTGCTGCACCTGCTGGCCGAGCGCGATCCGCAGCGCGTCGTGCCCTGCGTGCCCGCGCTGATCGAGGCACTCGACCGCCCCGAGGCTCAGACCCGCTGGGAGGCCCTCGATGCCCTGGCGGCGCTCGCCACCACCTGCCCCGAGCAGCTGGGCGATGCCTTTGAGGGCGCCGAGACTGCGCTGTTCGACGAGATTTCCTCCACGCTGCGCTATGCCGCCTTCCGCCTGCTGTGCGTGTGGGGCGCCACGAGCGTCGAGCGTTCGCGCGAGGCTTGGCCCATCCTGGACGAGGCCATCCAGTGCTACCACGGCGACCTCGAGTATCGCGATATGCTCGGTTGCCTGTACGAGTTTGGCCAGGGCGAGATCGACGCCGAGGTCGCCGAGAAGCTCGCGCTGCGCCTTAAGTTCGACGCCGAGAACGGCAAGGGCAGCTATCTCAAGGCCCGTTCGAGCGAGATTTGCGAAATGCTTGTTAAACGTTTTGGCCTGGATCTCTCCAAAAAGAAGAAGCGTGCTAGCGTTAAAAAATCTGACGACGCCGAAGACGAGGAGTAACAGATTATGGCGCACGATGTAGTCCTGATTCCCGGTGACGGTATCGGTCCCGAGATTACGCAGGCCATGCGCCGCGTGGTCGAGGCCACCGGTGTCCAGATCAACTGGAACGTCCAGGAGGCCGGCGCCGGCGTCATGGACGAGTTTGGCACGCCGCTGCCCCAGCATGTGCTCGATGCGGTCGCCGAGACCAAGGTTGCCATCAAGGGCCCCATCACCACGCCGGTCGGCACGGGTTTCCGCAGCGTTAACGTGGCCCTGCGCAAGCACTTCGACCTGTACGCCTGCGTTCGCCCCTGCCTGTCGCAGCCGGGCGACGGCTCGCGCTTCCGCGACGTCGACCTGGTCATCGTGCGCGAGAACACCGAGGACCTCTACGCCGGCATCGAGTTCGATGAGGGCGCTGCCGAGGTTGAGGAGCTCTCGCAGCTTGTCGAGCGCTCGGGTCAGAAGACCTTCGCCGCTGATTCCGCCATTTCAATCAAGCCGATCTCCATCGCCAAGAGCCGCCGCATTGTGGAGTATGCCTTTGAGTATGCCCGCCGCTGCGGCCGCAAAAAGGTGACGGCCGTGCATAAGGCCAACATCATGAAGGCGACCGATGGCCTGTTCCTGCGCGTTGCGCGCGAGGTGGCCGCCAACTATCCCGATATCGAGTTCAACGACAAGATTGTCGACGCCACCTGCATGGGCCTGGTCCAGAACCCCAACGACTTCGATGTCCTGGTGCTGCCCAACCTGTACGGCGACATCGTGAGCGACCTGTGCGCTGGCCTGGTGGGCGGCTTAGGGATGGCCCCCGGCTCCAACATCGGTGCCGATTGCGCCATCTTCGAGGCGACGCACGGCTCCGCGCCCGATATCGCTGGCCAGGATATCGCTAACCCCACGGCCGAGATTCTGTCTGCGGCTATGATGCTCGATCACCTGGGCGAGAACGACGCTGCCAATCGCATTCGCGCCGCCGTATCTGCCACGCTCGACGAGGGCGAGCAGGTTACCGGTGACGTGCGTCGTGCCCAGACCGGCTCCGTTGAGGGCTCTGTGGGCACGCAGGCCTTTGCCGATGCCGTTATCGCGCACCTGGCCTAAGGTATGCACGCTGCAAACGCCTAAATAGTACTTAAGTGTTTGCGTATAACCTGAGAATCAATACGCCCGGCGCTCTGTCGGGCGTATTCTATTGCGGACTATGTTTCCTAACAAGGAGTAACTGATATGGGTCTGATTCAAAAGAAGGACGAGAAGGATGAGATCGACGGCATCCAGATCATCGAGCGCGGCGAAGGCCCCGACGGTGACGAGGACGAGAAGATCGATCTGGTCGCCGGTACGTCTGCCGAGCACATTGCTGCCGGTACGACGGCCGAGGAGGAGGACGCCCGCCTGGAGGCTCAGATTGCCGCGGATGCCGCTGACGAGAACCTCATGCCCGAGGAGCAGGACGAGGACGACGACTCCGACGCGGGCGACCATGCATCCAAGCACAAGAAGACGATGATTGCCGCCTTCGTGGTTGCAGTCGTGATCGCTGCCGTGGTCGGCTTCTTTATCGGCAACGGCGGTTTTGGCGGCAAGGGTGTCGGCTCGGCGACCCTCACCGAGGACCAGCTCGATTCGACCGTGGCAAGCTATAGCTACAACGGCAAGAAGAGCGACATCACCGCGCGCGAGGCCATCGAGAGCCAGTACAGCCTCGACACCGTCAAGGATAGTGACGGCAACTACACCGCTCCGTCTGCCGACGTTATCCTGTCCTACGTGCGCAACAAGATCCTGCTGGACGCTGCCGAGGACGAGGGCATTACCGTCTCTTCTAAGGAGATGAAGCAGTACGCCGAGGATTCCATCGGCACTTCGGACTATAAGACCATGGCCACGCAGTATGGCGTGTCCAAGGACCAGGCCAAGCAGATCGTCCGCCAGTCCGCGACGCTGCAGAAGCTCTACAAGAAGAAGGTCGGCGATAGCTCCGCAAGCATGCCGACCGCCCCGACCGAGCCTGCTGATGGCAACGAGGAGACCGCGAGCAAGGACTACGCCGACTACATCATCAACCTTGCCGGCGACGAGTGGAATAGCGAAAAGGGCACCTGGAAGGACGCCGATAGCACCTACGCTAAGGCCTTCGCTGACGATGCCTTTACGGCCGATAGCGCTACCTATAAGCAGGCCATGACCGCCTATTACACCGCCTACCAGCAGTATTCCTCGCAGGCTTCGAGTGCCAGCTCCAAGTGGACCGTGTATGCTAACGGCCTCTACGCCAAGGCCAACATCAGCATCTACGGCCTGTTTGCGTAAAGAGTTGCACGGCTCATCGAGCATCTAGCCGATAGACAGCAAATAGCCCGCCAGTACGGAAGTCGTTCTGGCGGGCTATTTGCGTTGAGAGCGTGATCGGCAGTTTAATTATGGCTATTCATCTTTAAGCCCAAAAAGGCTATCGGCTTCATCGTCGGATATATATTCCAGTACATCGCCTGGTTGGCAGTCGAGTGCCCGGCATATCGCGTCAAGAGTTGAAAAACGTATGGCAGAAACCTTGCCCGTCTTAATGCGTGACATATTGACCTGGGAGATGCCCACACGTTCCGCAAGCTCTTTGGATGAAATCTTGCGTTCGGCGAGCATGCGGTCAAGCCGCAGAATAATCATGGATTCCCCCTAGAGCAACTCGTCATCTTGTTTTTGCAGGATATACCCGTAGCGGAAGATGCTGGCAATCAGGCAAATAATCAGGCCTGCAAAGAGCATGGAGGGCTCGAATAACTGGCCGACGAACGCATCCGTAAAGCTGCCGCCAAATCCTGAGAGTATCATTCCCGTGATTACGGCGCCAAGAAGCCTCACGGCAACGCCGCCGATAAGGAATAAATGTCCTACTCGACGAAGTGTCTGGTTACATTCAAGGTCAAAGGGCCTGCCTTCCTTTTCAATGTTGAGGAAAAGCCTGCGCACGCTTATCGCGATGGTAAGCGCGAGACATGTCATCAAGAGACTCCCTATGGCAGTGTGACCATCGTGTGCGACGAGCATAAGTGGGGCCTGCGCATCGGTGCCGACGATAGCAAGGCACGGCCCTTCGCCGGCTTGAAGTTCTACGGATTGGAGACACGACCCTTGGGAGAGGCCAGGCAATATGAGTAGAAGGTCAATCGCAATGACTGCGAGGAGTTCCAGAGCGAGCGCGGTGGTAATGCAGATCGTGGCCCATTTGCAGATGCGAGCGAGCTTCCTCAGTTTGGCTATCGTCTGTTCGCGGCTGATGGTTTCATTCGATATAGATGCGTTTCGATGGACCATAACCCCTCCAATCGGCGTTTGGGATGATACTTGTATCATATCAGAATTAACGATAAACGATAAATAATTACGGATACTGAGTATGTAATGATTGAAAACGATTAGCGTGAGCTATTAGCTCATTTTGGATGCCGGAGTTTGGCGCGTGGGGGATAAGGACAAATGCCAAAATTTCCTGTGATCGCACAAGCGCTCCATCGGGTTCCCCTAATTCATCTGGGAAAACAACTGCAAACGATTGCAAGTGACCGGTGAACGGTCGAAAACTACCGTTCACCGATAATCTCAAAACTGGTTCTAACTGGTATTAAGTCAAAAAGACCAATTCACATATCTTCACAATGACCTGCAATTTTTCTACACGCTATTTTTAGCCGCCCTGCGTTGTTTAGACACCGGGAAAGATCCGTTCTTTTGCCAAAGCGTTTCGAAACGGTTTCAAAACCGCAGGTAGAAGTGTTAACGAGCGGTAAACGGTCGAAATATCACCGTGAGCGGTGCAAAAACGTTTTACTGTTTGAATCAGCGAAAGCGATCTCTTCTGGGGTGATATAGTGACAACAACACATCACGTGGTTACTACCAGTTTAGAAACCACTGGTCTTCAAAGAACGCTTTCTAAGAAGCTTTAAGGGCAAGTGCCCGCTGGCTTCCGAAAATCATCGGACTCAGATCGTACACACCTTCGGAAGGGAAATTTGAATGGTTGGCTTTATTCTTACCGGTCATGGACAGTTCGCACCCGGCCTTGCAAGCGCTATCGCTATGGTTGCCGGCGACCAGCCTGCTTTTACCGTCGTTCCTTTTGAGGGCGATCAGGCCGCATCCTACGGTGAGGATCTCCGCGCCGCTATTACCGCCATGCGCGAGGAGTGCGATGGCGTGCTCGTCTTTACCGACTTGCTCGGTGGTACCCCGTTCAACCAGTCGATGATGATTGCCCAGGATGTCGACAACGTCGAGGTTCTGACTGGCACCAACCTTCCCATGGTTATTGAGCTCCTGTTCCTCCGCGGCAATGCCACGCTCGCCGAGCTTGGCGAGCAGGCCGTGACCGTTGGCCAGACGGGCATCACCGCCCAGACGGTCGCATCCGTTGCCGGCTCCGAGGAAGAGGATATCTTCGGCGACGAGGACGGCATCTAATGGCCGATTTCGGAGCCAACGTCCTGAGCTCCTCGGTCGCCCTTTTAGGCCTGCTTGTCATCATGGGCTTGATTTACACCATCTGGTCGCAAATCAACATGAAGAAGAAGCAGAAGTACTTCAAGGAGCTGCACACCGAGCTCAAGCCGGGTCAGGAGGTTCTTTTCGCCGGCGGTATCTACGGAACCGTCAAAGGCATCGAAGGCGAGAAGGTCCAGATCAAAGTCCGATCCGGAGCCGTCGTAGATGTTTCGCGTTACGCGATTCAGGAGATCAAGTAACTGTCGTCAGCAAATATCGAAAGGAAGCTGATCAACATGGCAGAACCCAACATTCTTCTTACCCGCATCGATAACCGACTGGTTCATGGTCAGGTTGCCACCCAGTGGAACTCCACTCTGGGCTCCAACCTCATCCTCGTCGCCAACGACGACGTGGCGTCCAACACCATGCGCCAGAACCTCATGAAGATGGCCGCTCCCGCCGGCGTCGCTACGCGTTTCTTCTCCCTGCAGAAGACCATCGACGTCATTGGCAAGGCGAGCCCGCGCCAGAAGATCTTCATCGTGGCCGAAACACCGGAAGACGTGCTTACGCTCGTCAAGGGCGGTGTGCCTATAAAGAAGGTAAACATCGGCAACATGCACATGTCGGAAGGAAAGCGCCAAGTCGCCACCTCCGTCGCAGTTAACGACGAGGATGTCGCTGCGTTTAAAGAGCTGCAGGAATTGGGGGTGGAGTTGGAGATCAGGCGCGTTCCGAGCACGCCTGTTGAGGACACGAGCAAGCTCTTCTCGTAATCCTCGTGATCCACGTTGTCAGGAGTGAAACCCTGACGTTCTGTACGTGATATCCAAAGTGCGTACATTCATTTTGAAAGGAGGAGCAAGATGGAATACTCGATCATCCAGATCGCTCTGGTCTTCGTCGTCACGTTCATCGCGGCAATCGACCAGTTTGACTTCCTCGAGTCTCTCTATCAGCCCATCGTCACCGGCGCCGTCATCGGTCTTATCCTTGGCGACCTCAACACCGGTCTTCTCGTGGGTGGTACCTATCAGCTCATGACGATCGGCAACATGCCGATCGGAGGCGCTCAGCCGCCTAACGCCGTCATCGGCGGCATCATGGCAGCCATTCTCGCTATCGCCACGGGCCTCGAGCCCAACGCGGCAGTCGGCCTCGCCATTCCGTTCGCTCTGCTTGGCCAGCTTGGCGTTACCCTGGTCTTCACGCTTATGTCCCCGCTTATGTCCACGGCCGATAACATGGCTCACAACGCGGACACCAAGGGCATCGAGCGCCTGAACTACTTCGCCATGGCTCTGCTTGGCCTGATCTTCGCTGTCGTCGTCACCCTGTTCTTCATCGCTGGCGCTACCATCGGTCAGACCATCGCTTCTGCCATCCCGACTTGGCTGCAGACCGGTCTGTCCGCTGCAGGCGGCATGATGCGCTTCGTCGGCTTCGCCGTCCTGCTCAAGGTTATGATGAACCGCGATATGTGGGGCTTCTTCCTCATGGGCTTTGGCCTCGCGCTCATCACCGTTGCCAACGAATCTCTGGCAACCCCTGCTCTGCTCATCCTCGCTCTCATCGGCTTCGGCATCGCTTTCTGGGACTTCCAGCAGCAGACCGAGCTGAAGGGTGCAGCTGTTTCTGACGGAGGTGACTTCGAAGATGGCATCTAATGAGTATGTGATCCCGGAGCACTACGAGGATCTCACTCCTGCTCCGCAGCTCGACCAGAAGACCCTCAACAAGATGGCTTGGCGCTCCTGCTTCCTGCAGGCCTCGTTCAACTACGAGCGTATGCAGGCCGCTGGCTGGCTCTACTCCATCATCCCCGGTCTGGAGAAGATCCACACCAACAAGAACGACCTCGCGGCTTCCATGAGCCACAACCTGGAGTTCTTCAACACCCACCCGTTCCTCGTCACCTTTGTTATGGGCATCGTGCTTTCGCTCGAGCAGAACAAGGTTGACATCCCCACGATCCGCGCCGTCCGCGTCGCCGCAATGGGCCCGCTCGGTGGTATCGGTGACGCCCTGTTCTGGCTGACGCTCGTGCCTATCACGGCCGGCATCACCTCCAACATGGCCATCAACGGCAACGCCGCTGCGCCGATCATCTTCCTGGTGATCTTCAACGCCGTCCAATTCGCTCTGCGCTTCTGGCTCATGAACTGGTCCTACAAGCTTGGCACCAGCGCTATTGACGCTCTGACCGCCAACATGCAGGCCTTCACGCGTGCCGCTTCCATCATGGGCGTCTTCGTCGTCGGTTGCCTGGTCGTCACCATGGGTGGCACCCAGATCAACCTCCAGATCCCCAACGGCACCACCCGTGGCCTTGCCCCTACTACCGTGATCGTCTCCGAGAAGGAGGCCGAGAACTTCACCGGTATGGAGGGCATCGATACCGAGACCGCTGAGGCCGGTACCATCGCCATGACCGATGAGGACGGCAACGCCCTCACCGCCGTCGATGCCGACGGCAACGAGGTCAAGTGCGGCGTCGCCGATCTGGGCAACGGCATGGAGTCCGTGACCTACGCTACCGTCACCGAGGATCCGGTCAACTTCTCTGTTGCCGACACCCTCAACACCATCGTCCCGAAGCTCGTCCCGCTTATGCTTACGCTGCTGCTTTACTACATGTTCGCTAAGCACAGCTGGACCCCGACCAAGGGCATTCTGCTGCTCTTCGTCCTCGGCATCCTGGGCGCTGGCCCGCTTGGTCTCTGGCCGAGCATCTGGTAAGGCTCTAGCTTGAGGGGTGTGTCCCTACGCGGCTCACACCCCGACCCCTTAAGCCATGTGTATGTTAAAAGCCGCGTGCTCGAAAGAGCGCGCGGCTTTTGTTTTCTTGTTGATTCGGGTGTGGCAGACAGATAATGCTAAACACCCAAGGTAGTAGCCGAGTTTGAGAAAATGGGAGGATAGGATGGCGATCGGAGCGCGTAAGCAACCGCTGTACGATCAGCTGGTCGATATTCTGACCGAAAAGATCGACCATGAATATCGCGCCGGTGACATGATTCCTTCCGAGCGCGAACTTTCGGAGCGCTATGGTCTCTCGCGAACTACGGTACGTCTAGCTCTGCAGGAACTGGAGCGTTTAGGACTGGTGGTTCGGCAGCACGGTCGCGGTACCTTTGTGACCGACCGTTCGGCAAAGGCAACCAATCTTATGCAGTCCTACAGCTTTACCGAGCAGATGCGCGCGATGGGTCGCGACCCCGAGACCACGATTCTCGAGTTTTGCGAGATGGAGGCCGATAAGAATCTGGCCGAGCATATGGGATTGCGTATCGGTGATCGCATTTATAAGCTCAAGCGCCTTCGTTCTGCCGATAACATGCCCATGATGGTCGAACGCAGCTATCTACCGGTTCGTCAATTTCTGTCCCTAAAGCGACCGCTGCTAGAGCGTAAGCCGCTTTACGATGTGATTGAGCAAGACTTTCAGCAAAAGATACGCGTGGCCGAAGAGGAGTTCTATGCGAGCATAGCTCGTCCCACCGATGCCCACCTTTTGGGAATTGTCGAGGGCTCGCCTGTGCTCGATTTGGTCAGGACTACGTATAACGAGTCAAACGAGGTTGTGGAGTATACGCTCTCGGTTGCTCGTGCCGATCAGTTTAAATACAAGGTTTACCACCAGCGTAGCAACTAGTGTTCGCATCGTTTCCATATGGTGATTCTTTGCATTTAACTGGTTACTACCAGATAACCAACCGAAGTGTATAATTGCACGTCAGAGGATTACTTCTAGAGAGAGGTATTAGAAATGTTCGAGAAGAGTGTCGAGGAGCTCACCGAGCTCGGCGCCCAGATCACCACGGCCGAGATTGCTCAGCAGCCCGAGCTTTGGCGTGATACGCTCAACATCTATCGCGAGAACAAGGAGGCCATCGAGGCCTTTCTGGCCGAGGCTCGCGCTATGGGCGAGGGCCGTCTGTCCGTTGTCTTTACCGGTGCCGGTACGTCCGACTACGTTGGCGACACCTGCGCCCCGTACCTGCGCCACGCTGGCAACACTGATCTCTACGACTTTAAGCCCATCGCCACGACCGACATCGTGAGCGCCCCGCGCGACTTCCTGCGCGCCGAGGATCCCACGCTCGTGGTTTCCTTTGCCCGCTCTGGCAACAGCCCCGAGAGCCTTGCCGCCGTTGCCGTTGCCAAGGAGCTCGTCCACAACGTCAAGTTCCTCAACATCACCTGCGCTCCCGAGGGCAAGCTCGCCGTCGAGTCTGCCGATGATCCCAACGCGCTGACGCTGCTCATTCCGCGCGCCAACGACAAGGGCTTCGCCATGACCGGTTCTTATTCCTGCATGACCCTGCTCTCCACCCTTATTTTCGACACTGCCTCTGACGAGCAGAAGGCCGAGTGGGTCGAGACGATTGCCAAGATGGGCGAGGAGGTCATCTCCCGTGAGCCTGAGATCGCCGATTACCTGGCTGGCGACTTCAACCGCGTGACCTACTTGGGCTCTGGCTCCTTCGGTGGCCTTGCCCAGGAGAGCCAGCTCAAGATTCTCGAGCTCGCTCACGGTCTGGTCGCTACTTCCTACGACACCTCCATGGGCTATCGTCACGGACCTAAGTCTTTCGTCGACGATAAGACGCTCGTCTTCGTGTTCGTCAACAACGACGCCTACACCCGTCAGTACGACATCGACATCCTCAACGAGATCGGTGGCGACGACATCGCTCAGCACACCGTCGCCGTTCAGCAGGAAGGTGCCACCGTCTATGAGGGCGAGTCCTTCACCTTTAAGGGCTACGAGGCGCTTCCCGAGGGCTACCTTGCTCTGCCGTTCGTGATGTTTGCCCAGGCTATCAGCCTGCTCAACTCCGTGCGCGTGGGCAACACGCCCGATACGCCGAGCCCCACCGGCACGGTCAACCGCGTGGTTAAGGGCGTGACGATTCACCCCTTCACCGCTTAATCGCGTCCCCCTGTAAGGGCGCCCGTCCGCTCATAACGGCGGGCGGGCGCTTTTTGTTTTTACATGAGCTGGGTATAAGCAACACCACAGTCAACTGCTTTAGAAGCAAGGAGTGCATATGAGCACGTACGCAATTAAGGCTGACAAGTTCTTCTTGCCGGCAGGCCCGCAACTGGGCGGCTATCTTATGGTCGAGGATGGCGTCTTTGGCGCCTGGCAGGCCGACGAGCCCTCTTGCGAGATTAAGGACTACACGGGATCGTGGATCGCACCGGGTATGGTCGATACTCACATCCATGGCTTTTACAACCACTCAACTACCGATAACGACCCTGAGGGCATCGATATCAGCTCGACCGAGCTCGCCCGTCGCGGCACCACCAGCTGGCTGCCCACGACGTTCACCGATGGCGTCGAGCAGATCAAGGACGCCTGCGCCGCTATCGCTCAGGCGGACGAGGGTCGCGGCCCCGACTTCTGCGGTGCTCGCATTCAGGGCATCTACCTGGAGGGCCCCTTCTTTACCATGAAGCACGTGGGCGCGCAGAACCCCGCTTACCTGATCGATCCCTCCGAGGAGGTCTTCGATCAGTGGCAGGAGGCTGCGGGTGGTCGCATCGTTAAGAGCGCCATGGCGGCCGAGCGCGATGGAGCTGCCGCCTATGCTGCCGCCCTCAATGCGAAGGGCGTCGTGACCAGCATCGGTCACTCCGACGCCACCTACGATGAGTGCATCGCCGCCATCAACGCCGGTGCCAGCTGCTTTACGCATACCTATAACGGTCAGCGCGGGCTGCATCACCGTGAGCCCGGTGTCGTGGGCGCTGCCATGTCCACGCCCGAGACCTACGCCGAGATCATCTGTGACGGTAAGCACGTGAACCCTGCCGCCATCAAGGCGCTGCTGCAGGCAAAGGGTTGGCAGCACACGGTGCTCATCACCGACTGCCTGGGTTGCGGCGGCATGCCCGAGGGCAGCTACACCAGCGGCGGCATGGACGTCATCATGAAGGACAACCTGTGCTGGCTCGCCGACGGCAAGAGCATTGCCGGCTCGGTGCTCACGCTTGCCCAGGGTGTCAAGAACATTGTCGATTGGGGCATCGCCAGCGCCGATATCGCCATTCGCATGGCAACCGAGGTGCCGGCTCGCTCTGCACACATCGAGGATAAGTGCGGCAGCATCATGCCGGGTCGCGACGCCGACTTTGTCGTGTTCGACCATGAGCTCACCCTCGTCGAGACGTATGTTGGCGGCCAGAGCGTCGGCAACGCCTTTACCGAGTAACGATAGAAAAAGACGGCGGGCCCGAATCTGCTCGGACCCGCCGTATGGGTTAAACGCTCAAAAGCACCTTCACAGTTACAGCTTGTTAGCGATCTTCTTTGCCGTGCGCTTGACGCCGGCCACCAGGCCTCCCGCAGGATGCTCCTTCTCGTATGCTAGACGCTTCTCGCGCTTGGCGTACTCTTCGACGATGATGTCGCCATACTCGTCTTCGATCTTGTCGAAGAAGTCGACGGCGCCCTTAATTTCCTCAGCGGTCGGGTGTCCCTTTTGGACACCGCCGGTGAGCTTGAACGGCCCCCACGTATCAAAGCCGGGGCAGCCGTAGACGCCCATAAAGATGGCCTGCCTCATGCGGCAGATGCCATCGATATCCTTGCCGTACCACTTGTTTTTGCCACCGTAGGTCATAAGGCCAAACACCTTGTCCTGCGGCTGCAGCACGTTCGTGAGCACGCGTGCCATGTCCTTGTCGATCTCGGAGTAATAGATGCCCGTGGCGACACCGATCAGATGATATTCGTGCAGGTCGGGGTACTCATTTTTGCCGAGTGACTTCACGTCGAGGGTGTCAATCTCGGGGTGTGCCTCGACGATGGCGTCCACGAGCTTTTTCGTATTGCCGTGGTGGCGTGAGGCATAAAGGATGATGGTTCGCATAAGAAGGCCTTTCAGCTGTAATTGCATCAATGTCTGTATGGTACCCCGTTGCATGGCTGGGATACCGGACGCATCGATGAACGTGCGGGTTTGTCCTTTGGTCAGGGCCGAGACGGGTTCTTGCGAGCAAAAAGCAGTTGTTCGAAAGGATGGGCAATGGAATACGCTCTCTCCAACGATTCGATTTCTATTAAGGTGTCCACGGCTGGTGGTTCGTTTACCTCGATCGAGGCCGGAGGTCGCGAGTATCTGTGGCAGGGCGATCCCGCCGTGTGGTCCGGCCAGGCACCGATTTGCTTCCCGATTTGCGGAGGCTTGCGCGACAACAGCGCCATGACGTTTGCCGGGCATCATGTAAAGCTCGCTCGCCACGGGTTTGCGCGCAAACAGGAGTGGAAGCTGCTGAGCCAGAGCGAGAACGAGCTGGCGATGTGCCTGGCTTCGGAGGATAACGCCGCGCTGCTGAGCGATTATCCGTACCCGTTTAAGCTTGTCGCTCGTTATACGCTCGAGGACGCTGCCGTGCGCGTTTCCTACGAGGTCACCAACGAGGGCACCGAGGACATGCCGTTCTTTATTGGCGGTCATCCCGGCTTTAGGTGTCCGCTCGATGAGGGCGAGGCCTATACGGACTACGAGTTGCGCTTTGAGAAGGACGAGGCTGCGGAGCTCTGCACCGCTGTCCCTTCGACTGGCTTGATTGACGTTACCAACCGCTCCAAGAACCCCATGGTGGGAAAGACGCTGCCTCTGTCGCATGAGCTCTTCGATTTTGCGGAGACCATCTTTGATGTGCTCGAGAGCCGTCAGGTCACGCTTTCCAAGAAGGGCGAGGACAAGGGCGTCCGCCTGAGCTTTGAGGGCTTCCCATATCTCATTGTGTGGAGCAAGCCCGAGGGCGATTTTGTGGCGGTTGAGCCCTGGGGCGGCCTTTCGACCTGCTCCGATGAGGACGACGTGCTTGAGCATAAGCGCGGCTGCCTTGTCGCCAAGCCCAAGGAGAGCGTCGTTCGCTCGTTCACGATTGAGATTCTGTAATTCCGTTTTGTCGACTCGTATCGCGAGGCACAAGGAGCCTGCGAGATAAGGAGCTAAAAATGATCCTCACCGTTACGATGAACCCGTCTGTCGATACGCGCTATCAGCTCGATGAGCTCGTTATCGACGACGTCAACCGTGTGACGCCCGAAAAGACCGCTGGCGGCAAGGGCCTCAACGTGGCCCGTGTGCTGGGTCAGCTGGGCGACGACGTTGTGGCAACAGGTCTGCTCGGCGGCCACATGGGCGCCTACATGGCTGAGCTCATGGACGCCAACGGTCTTAACAACGACTTTGTGCCCATCAAGGGCGAGACTCGCATTTGCCTCAACATCCTCCACGCCGGCAACCAGACCGAGCTGCTCGAGAGCGGCCCGACAATTGCCCCCGAGGAACTCGATGCCTTTACCGCCAAGTTTACCGAACTTGCGAGCAAGGCCGACGTCGTCACCATCTCGGGTTCTCTGCCCCGCGGTGTCGAGGCAGACTACTATGCCAAGATCACGGGCATTGCCGAGAACGCCGGCGCCAAGGTGCTGCTCGATACCTCGGGTGCCTCGCTCGAGGCTGCGCTCAAGTCCGAGGTTAAGCCCGAGCTGGTCAAGCCTAACCTGACCGAGATCAACGGCCTTCTGGGCACGAGCTTTACCACCGACGATGTGGACGAGCTCCGCGCCGCGCTCGCCTCTGATGCCCGCTTCTCCGATATCCCCTGGGTCGTCGTGTCCATGGGCGCTGCCGGCTCCGTTGGCTTCCACAGCGGCCGTGCGTTCCGCGCAAAGACGCCCGATATCCCCGCCGTTAACGCCACGGGCTCTGGTGACTCCACTATCGCTGGCTTCGCGCATGCCATTGCTGCCGGCGCAGACGACGAGACGGTGCTGCGTACCGCCAACACCTGCGGCAAGCTCAATGCCATGGATCCCATGACCGGCCATCTGGTCATGGACCGTTGGGACGAGGTCTACAACGGCGTTGTCGTGACCGAGCTGTAGGAGCTTGGGCGTCGCTCCCGGCATCGCTTGCTAGCTCATGTCGACGACAAGTGCGATAGCATTATGTCGGGGCGCGACGCCGACGTTGTCGTGTTCAATCCCGACCTTACCCTGGTCGAGACGTATGTGGGCGGCAACAGCGTCGGTAACGCGTTTATCGAGTAGCCGCCAAAGAAACGATCCGAGAGGGGATTTAGATGATTTACGGTGCATTGGGCGATATCGAGGAATACCGCGGAATGCTCAAGGGCCTCGATGTGCTGATTGACTGGCTCGAGGAGAACGATCCGGCGCAGCTCGAGGTCGGCAGCCATCCGATTCTGGGCGACAAGGTCTATGCAAACGTCATGGCTCCCACGACGCGTCCCGAGGCCGAGGCTCACTACGAGACGCATCAGCGCTATCACGACCTGCAGATCGATGTCGAGGGTCGCGAGGCCTTTAAGGTCGCTACGGGCAGCTTGACGCTGGTCCAGGAGTTTGACGAGAAGGACGACTACGATCTGGTCGATTCCGACGCCTCGATCGCCGGCGATCTTGCTGACGATAAGTTTGCACTGTTCGTTGCCGGCGAGCCTCACATGCCCACGCTCGAGTTCCCGGGCGATGGTGCGCAGCCGGTCAAGAAGATCTGCTTTAAGCTGCTTGCAGACGCTTACTGGGAGGAATAACGCGCTGCTCGGCTGAGCCGTTCGTGTTGCGAGCGTTTTCCTTTGGAGGAGCGCGCTTAGGCCCCGCTGATCGCGGTTCCCTTGGGGATTGCGGTTGGCGGGGCTTTTTTGTTGAGTAGGGGAGTTGCCGGCGGCGTTTTGCTTGGATTTATTTGCGAAGAACATCGGCTAGCCGCAGGATTGAAATCATCGACCGATAAGTGAGTTCCACTTTTTCGCCCGCAAGCAGTCGTTTCGAGCCAATCTCATCTAGCCCCACAAGCCGAGAAAACAGCGGGCCGCTCATCGTGCCATCGTCAATTGATTCCCTTATGGTCTTCAAAACGTCCGTATCATGAAGCGATGCCGAGCTGTAGGGGGCAACACGAGCGGAACTCTCAATTAACGACGAGACAAAAGGATGGAGATGCTTTGGACATAGTCCATCAAACACCACATCCCCATTGTCGTTCGAGCCGACCAGGCGCCAAGTATAATGATCGACCCAGTCATCTCCGTCATATATGGCGTCCATGAGCAACTTCCCGTCTAGAGAGAGAAACCTATTTGGACATCGGGGCGCAAGACCGCAATCCATATCGGGCCTGCAGCAGCTCCAACCCAACGCACCACATAGGTTCCCTTTCGTACATGTGTATCAATCTGCCCCGAAATGCCGGTGAATGCAATTCCAGACCCGTTTGTCGGATAGCAATCGACGTATTTTTGTTTTCCGCTCACAACCTTGTATAGATATATCGTTCCAGCAAAAGAGAAGGTATCGTGACTATTTTAGATCTATATGGCCAATTCGAGCCCTCGCCATGGCAATTGTTGCAGCTGGGTTTCTTTTCATTAAAATTTCACTTTGGTAAATCCCCGCCCCTAAGCATTAAACCCGAAGTCCACCGAGTGGGCGAATTCCGGCGGATGTGCGCCTGAAATCGGCAACAAAAAAGCCGCCCGAAGGCGGCTATCTTGTGCAATGGAGCCAGCGACCGGGCTCGAACCGGTGACCCCCGCTTTACGAGAGCGGTGCTCTACCAACTGAGCTACGCTGGCGGCCATGTGGTGACGCAACTGAGGCGTCAACGGCTGTCTATGATACGGGACATCGCACATCCGCGCAAGGGTTCTGACGGCTTTTCTCACTTTAAATGCACTAATATTGGAGACGTGATGTCCCGCTCGTATGGGTCTCAAACAGAATGGGGCAGCCATGGCTCAACCCAAGATTCTTCTCATGCGTATCGATGACCGTTTCATTTACGGGCAAGACGTTGAGCTGTGGAACGAAGCCGTGGGCTCCAACCTTGTTTTAATCGTCAACGATGAGATCGCGGCGGATTCGCGCCAATGGGCACCCATGAGGGTGGCGGCGCCAGAAGGCGTTTGGACGCGGTTTTTCTCGGTGCAAAGGACCATCGACATCATTCATACCGCAACGCCGCGCCAATGGATCTTGATCATGGTGGCCTCACCCGCCGATGCGCTCGCGCTGGTTAAGGGCGGCGTGCCCATCACCAAGATCAGCATTGGCCATATGCAGGCGGGGGAGGGCAAGCACCCCATAACGCCCGCAGTCGCCGTAGACGATACGGACATCGCTGCCTTCAAAGAGCTGCAAGAACTCGGCATAGAGCTAGAAATCCGTTACCTCCCCAGCTCCAACCCCGACCCCATCCAACTAGTCATTTAAGAACGTCCCCAATGACTAGGTAGCAAAGCGCCCGTCGGCGGTGGTGCCGGCGGGCGCTGCTGTGCGATATGTCGCGCTGTGGGCTTAGTGCCTCATAAAGTGGTATTCGATCACATTGCTGTAGGGGTGACCCGGGCCCACAATGCCCTGGGGGAACAGCGGCTGGTGCGGCGTGTCGGGGTACATCTCTGCCTCGAGGGCAAAGCCGGCGCCCCAGCTATAGTTAGCATCGTCCTTGGCGTGCTCGTCGCCCAGCCAGTTGCCGGTGTAGAGCTGCACACCCGGGGCGGTGGTGTAGTAGTCCAGCTCGCGGCCGGTCCACATCTCCTCGACATGCAGGGCGCGGCGCAGATTACGGCCGTACTGATAGCCATCGATGCACAGACAGTGATCGTAGCCACGGGCCTGCTTAATCTGCGGGTCATCGGCTTCCATGCCAAGAGCGACAGGGCGCAGCTCGCGGAAGTCAAACGGCGTGCCCTCGACCGGAGCAATCTCGCCGGTGGGGATGTTCTGCTCGTTGATGGGCAGGTAGTGGGTAGCGTTGGCAACAAAGAAGTGCTCGCAGTCCATGCCGGCGTTATGACCGGCAAGGTTAAAGTACGTGTGGTTGGTCATGGACACGTAGGTGGCGCGGTCGCTCTCGCAGCCGTACTCGATGCGGAAGACGCCGGTGCGCGTCACGGTAAACACGGCCGTAAAAGTGCGGTTGCCGGGCAGGCCCAGCTCGCCATCCTCAAGCGAGGTGGTCATGCGCACGGCATTGTGGACCTCGTCGAGCTCAACGTCCCACACGCGCTTGTGCAGGCCGTGCTCAAAATCGCTGTGCAGGTTGTTGACGCCTTCGTTGGCCGGCATATGCCAGTCCGTGCCGGCGATGGTGATCGTGGCGCCCGCGGTGCGGTTTGCCACGGGGCCGATGGTCGCGCCAAAGCAGGCGGGGTTGTCAAAGTAATCCTCGAGCTTATCGAAGCCCAGCACCACATCGCGCACGTTGCCGGGAATGTCGGGCACATCGATACCGAGCACGGTGGCGCCATAGTCCATAATGCGAACGCAGATCTCGGGCCCGTTGAGGGTGTAACGATGAACGGGGGTACCGCACGGCGCGGTGCCGAAAAGCTCGGAAGTGATCATTTGGTTCCTAACATCGAGGTATTTCGGACAAACTGTAGCGCGAACAGGCGAGATTATCACTACACCTCACTAAAGCAGGGGTATTATTCTTAAAAAAAGTAATGAAGGTGCAGCTGAAGCGCTCATTTTGGGCCCGCGCGAGTCTGATACAATTTGTTCGTTACTGTTTGAATTGATGCATGTTTGGAACAGCGAGGACTCATCGTGATTAAGGCAGAGCGACAGGATAGGGTTCGTCAGCTGCTCGAGGAGCAGGGAACGGTCTCGGTCAAGGAGATCTCGGACGCGCTGGGTGTCTCGGACATGACGATCCGCCGCGACCTTGAGGAGCTCGCGAGCCTGGGCGAGATTGAGCGCGTGCACGGCGGTGCCCGCAGCGCACAGGGTCGCCCCCATGCCATGCTGCGCCATGAGTACTCGCACAGCGAAAAACGCACCAAGCATGCTGAGGAAAAGCTGCAGATTGCGCGCCGTGCCGTGGAGCTTATCGAGGAGGGCTCGACTATCTTTTTGGGTACGGGCACCACGGTTGAACAGATGGCCTCGATGCTGCCGGTATTTCGCCTGCGTATTGTGACCAACTCGCTTTCGGTGTTCAACCTGCTCGAGGAGCGCGAGGACTGCGATCTGTGTCTCGTGGGCGGCATGTACCGTCGCCGTACCGCTGCTTTTGTGGGCCCCACGGCCGAGGACACCCTGCGCGCGCTGGGGATCGACGCGGCCTTTATCGGCGCCAACGGCATTCTGGACGGTGACGTGTCCACGTCCAACATGGACGAGGGCCGCATCCAGCAGCTCGCCTTTAGCAAGGCAGACTCGCGTTACCTCATCGCCGACTCCAGCAAGATCGGCAAGCGCGACTTCTACACCTTCTGCCGCCTGGACAACCTGGACGCCGTAGTGTGCGAGCCGAGCATCTCGGCAGAAGACCGCGCCGCCATCGAAGAACACACGCAGGTCATCTGCTAGCTAGCGCAGCAGGCGATACTTCTGCCCCCTGCTGACGCGGGGGATAACCACTCCACAATGACGCGCAAGATGACGCGCAAATGCAAAAACGCCGTTTGCGCGTCAAATAAAATGACACGTAAAAATTTGCGTGTCATTTTACGCGTCAACGTGACACGAAATGACGCGCAAGCGTGGATTCAGAAGCGCTTGGAAGATCAACGAACCTTGTGAGTTTGCAACTTGATCGTGTTGACGCGCGAAGTCCTTCTACGGAATCGAACATACTTTCGGTATCATATCGGTGTTATATGATACCGAAAGTATGTTCGTGATATCGAAAAAAGGCGTATGTGGGCCCGCGAGGTATTACACAGTTATAGACAATACTTGTTCCGCATTAAGACAGCAAAGGAATCGTAGTCGCTGTGGTCGCCCTGCGATATCTCATCTTCTGCCAACATCATTCGAGCCAGCAGTTTACCTTTGGTGATTTCGTCTTGCATGACGCGATACTGGTCGCCGCTGATGCAGTGCATGACCACGCGGCCGTTTTTGGTGACGGTGACGTTGCGTTCGGACTCAACAAACGCGGTGAACGCGGTAGTGTCCTTCATATCTCGGACTGGTACACAAACTGGCATGGATGCCCCCTTTGCAATGCGACAAAACTGTACCACGTTATATTGAGATATCAGTTTTTTCAATGGTCGGTATTTTTGTATGTTTCGGGGGTTCTAAAGGTCGGTATTTTTGTAGTTATAAGGCTAGATAAAGGTCGGTATTTTTGTAAAAAAGCATGTAGATTGCATCGAGGTGAGATTATGTTTAGACGGAAGGCATATGATCGTCTGCGTGAGTGGAAAGGTCGCTCGCAGGGGCGCACCGCCGTGCTTATTGAAGGGGCAAGACGCGTTGGCAAAACGACGCTCGTCAAACATTTTGCACAGAACGAATACAGGGACTATCTGTACATTGACTTTTCGGCTGCCAGCAAAGACACGCTCGAAATATTTCGGAACCACCGTGAAGATGTCAATCTGTTTTTGCGCATGCTTCAGCTGCAGTATGGCAAGGCCCTTGTGCCGAGAGAGTCACTGGTTATTTTTGATGAAGTCCAGCGGTTCCCCATCGCTCGTGAGTACATAAAGCACCTTGTGGAAGACGGGAGATTCGATTACATCGAGACGGGTTCCCTAGTTTCTATCAAAAAGAATGTCGAGGGCATTGTCATTCCGTCGGAGGAGGAACGAATCCCTCTCGAGCCCCTCGATTTTGAGGAGTACCTTTGGGCGACCGGGAAAGACCTCTATGCCGAAGAGATTCGTAAAGCGCGTGAGTCTCTGGTCGCGCTTCCGGACGGCGCGCACGCGACGTGTATGAGGTTGTTTGATGAGTACATGCTTGTTGGCGGCATGCCTCAGTCGGTTACCTCCTTTGTGGCGGAGAAGGATTTTAGAGATTGTGACAGGGTTAAGAGGCAAATAATCGCGTTGTACAGAGAAGATATTGCCAAGTTTGGAGGTTCGGATGCCAGGCGCGCGCGGGCGGTTTACGACGATGTTCCGGGTCAATTATCTGCGTCAAACAAACGGTTTAAATTTGACAGTTTGGAGAAGGGGTCTCGTTTTGAGACATATGAGTCGGCATTAATTTGGCTTGAGGATGCGCGACTGATTAACCGTTGCTATTTATGCAGCGATCCGAGCGTTGGCTACCGCCTGCATGAGGACGCTTCTTCGCTTAAATGTTATATGGCAGACACGGGATTGCTCGTGAGCTTGGCGTTTGATGATGGACCGGACCTTATGGATGTCCATAGAGATATTCAATTTGGGAGAATTTCGATTAATAAAGGAATGTTGATCGAGAACATCGTGGCACAGCAGCTTAAAAGCTTGGGGCATTCGCTTTTTTATTACAGCTGGCAGGAGCCTTCCAAGACGGAGGGGAGCCGTCCCAGAACGCGTGAAATTGACTTTCTTGTTTCGCGCGGCTTTGAGGATGCGGCTGGAAAGCCGCGGGTCACGCCTATCGAGGTCAAGTCGTCCAAATCGTATTCAACAATTTCGCTCAACGACTTCGGCAGGCGATTCGAGCGACGGGTCGGAGCGGAGATCGTCCTTCACCCAAAACAGCTCAAGGCTGAAGGGCGTAGAGTATATCTACCTCTGTATATGACGATCTTTGTCTAATCGACGGCATGCCGCCCTCCAGTCCATTGAACTGCAGGGCCGAATTTCGCTGGGGAATTATTGCGATAATGAATTTAAGCTTCGCCGGGCATCGAGCTCTCATCTGATGTGTGAATGCCATGGCGTGCCTTCCAATCCAATAATCCTAAAAAGGCCGCATGCGAGCCCGTGGGGGATTCGCATGCGGCCGACAGGGGGTATGCGGCTGAAACTAGGCCATGAGCATGCCGGTCTCCGCGACATTTTTGAACCAGTACGCGCTTGCCTTGGGGTAGCGCTCCTGAGTCTCAAAGTCGATGTAGAACAGGCCATAGCGCTTGTTGTAGCCGTTGGTCCAGGAGAACTGGTCCTGCAGCGACCACACAAAGTAGCCGTCGACGTTCACGCCGCCGTCGATTGCCTTGAGGATCCACGCGAGGTGCTGGCGCATGTAGTCGATACGAGGGGCATCGTCGATAAAGCCGTCCTCGAAGTCGTCCTTGTAGCCCATGCCGTTCTCGGTGATGTAGATCTTCTTGTAGTTGGGGTAGTCGTTCTTGATGCGGAGCAGCAGGTCGTACAGGCCCTCGGGATAGATGATCCAGTCCCAATCGGTGGTGGGAATGCCGGGGCGCACGCACGCTTCGCCAACGCCCTTGAGGAACCAGCGCGAGGAGCCCTTGTCGCCAGTGCCGTTGTGGTTGATGTCGTTTTCGCCCTCGGCGGCACGGAGGAACTGGCATTTGTAGGTGTTGACGCCCAGGCAATCGTTGTAGGGGAGCGCGGCGGTCAGCGCGGCGATGTCCTCGTCGCGGACGTCGAGCTCGCCGCCGGCGATAGAGGCCAGCTTGGTCGCAGCCTCCATGGTGTCGGCTGCATAGTGGCCGCGGAAAGTGGCGTCGAGTACCCAGCGGTTGTTGATGACATCGGCCATGCGAGCTGCCTCGCAGTCGGCGGCGTTGTTGGGATCGAGGGGATACTTGGGCTCCAGGTTCTGGACAATGCCGATCTCGCCCTCAAAGCCGCCCTCATGGAAGGCGACGACAGCCTTGGCGTGGGCCACCATCATGTTGTGCATGAGCTGGAAGGCCTTGTCCAGGCGATACTTCTCGCCGTGCGGCCAGTTGCCGACGATAAAGCTGCCCTCGGCGGTCGCGGGAATCTCGTTAAAGGTAAACCAGTGCTTGACCTCGGTGAACTCGGCAAAGCAGAACTTGGCGTACTCGACAAAGGCGTCGATCGTCGTGCGCGTCAGGAAGCCCTCGCCGCCGTTCTGGTAAAAGGCCTCGGGCGTATCGAAGTGATCGAGCGTGACATAGGGGATAACGCCAGCTTTGTTGCAGGTGGCGAAAAGCTCGTGATAGAAGGCGACGCCCTCGGGGTTGATCTCGCCAGTGCCGTTGGGGAAGATGCGGCTCCAAGCGATGGAGACGCGGATACCGTTGATGCCGAAACGCTGGCACAGGTCGATATCGACCGGGTACTTGTTGTAGAAGTCGCTCGCGGGATCGGGGGAGAAGCGACCCTGAGCAGCCAGGAAATCGTCCCAGGGCACTTTGCCCTTGCCGTGCGTACGGGTCTCGCCCTCAACCTGGTAAGCAGCGGTGGCGCCGCCAAACACAAAGCCGTCGGGGAACTGCATGGGGTTGGTCATGAGTCATCCTTTCTGTGGGATACGAATAGGGAGCGGTGCCCGAACTGGGGATCCGGGCACCAACAGAGGGAGGAACCTAGTCGAGGTTCTCGCGGAGCCATTTAATGGCGCCAGCGGGGTCGCGGGTAAGGTCGATATATTCCTTGCCGCGGGGAGCGAGCAGCTTAATGCCCAGACGATCGGTGTCGGCCTTCATGTCGTTGTAGTAGCTACGAACCTGCGGGGCGAGCACGATGACGTCGTACTGATCCATGATGGCTGTGTGCTGACCATAAGCGCCTGCGGAGGAAGCGATGTTCTCTCCGGTCTGCGCAGCACCTTCCTTGATGGCGTTGGCAAGCATGGCAGAGGTGCCGGCGCCGGCGCACAGGACGAGGACCTTCAGACCGTCGACGTCCTTCTTAGCGGATGCGTCGGCGGTGGGCTCGGGCTGATCGGCGACAGGCTTGCTGTCGGCGGCAGCGGCGGTCGGCTCGACGGAAGCGGTGGTCTGCTCGACAGCGGGAGCAGAGGTGCTGGCGGCGATGGCGGCAGCACCATCGGACTCGAGACCCAGCTCGGCGGCGCGCTCGGCCTCCTGGTCGCAGAGCAGCTTATCGTATGCCTTCAAGAACGGCAGGTAGATGATGGCGTCCAGCAAGATGATGATTGCGACAAACACCAGGGCGATAAGCTGGAAGTTCGTGGTGATGAAGATGCCGATGGGGGCAGGGGTAGCCCAAGGCACCACGAAGGAGAAGCCGTTCATGCCCACGTTGTCGATAAAGAACTTGGCAACGCTTACGTTGACGCAGCCGGCGGCAACAAAGGGGATGAGCATGTAGGGGTTAAGGATCATCGGCGCGCCAAAGAGCAGCGGCTCGTTGACAGCAAAGGCAACAGGAACAATCGAGGCCTTACCGACGGCTTTGAGCTGCTTGGACTTCATAAAGAGAATCAGCAGAAGCGGCACGATGAACGTGGCGCCGGTGCCGCCGAACTCACCCACGAGCGACATGTTAAAGGTGAGGGAGTGGGCGGGGTGGCCACCGGCCAGCAGAACCTGCAGGTTCTCGGCCTGGTTGGCAAGACGGATGGGGTCGATGCCCGGCTGGACGATCGAGGGGCCGTGGACGCCGATGAACCAGAAGAACGCGGTGGCTGCCTGAATAAGGATAAGGCCAGGATAGGTTTCTGCCGCAGTGAAGAGCGGGGAGAGCAGCTTGATGAGCAGCTCGGAGAACGGAACGCCCATGAGGTTGCGCACGACGACATCGATGATGCCGCAGATGATGACAGCGCCACCGAAGGGGATGATGTCGCGGAAGTTCTGAGCGATGGCGCCCGGAACCTCCTTGGGCAGCTTAATGGTCAGATCGCGCGAGACGCAGAACTTATAAACCCACACGGTAATGAATGCGGCGATATAGGCCGAGAACAGACCGCGCGTACCCATGCTGGTGCAATCGAAGACCGAAAGCTCGGAGCCGTTGAACTTGGTGGTGAACTGCGTAACAGCGAGCAGCAGCATGCTGCACTGGGCGGCAACCATGGTGGAGCCGTCGTTGAGCACCTTGCCGGCGGGCATGCGACGGTTCATGGACGCCGTGAAGTTCTTGGCAGTGGTGCCGGCAACCATGATGCCCATGACGCCCATGGTGAAGTTGTACAGCTTGTTGCACCAGTCGATGAGCGGCTGGGGCAGCGTGATGCCAACTACGCCAGGAAGGGTGGCGATCAACAGAAAGATCGAAGAGGTGAGGACGATGGGCATGCACCCAAGGAATCCGTCCTTAATGGCCTGGAGGTAGACGTTCCTCGAGATCTTCTCAAAGAACGGTTGATGCTTTTCGAGCATCTTTACGATGGCGTCCATAGAGCTCCTTTGCTACTTGATGCGCGATGCATGTGGATGGAACTGGTCGTCGATGGATGGTCAGGACTGCCCGGAAACCTTCCTGCTTAAGGAAGGCATTGCGAAATGACAACGTTGTCATTTCGTTAATGACAACGTAAGACATTTTTGGAAGAGCAACAAGGATATACGGGTGAGCGGTCGATATTGTCCGGTAAACGGTTGATTTGTCAGTCAGGCAGGTAGTGTATGCTAGAACGCAAAAAACAAGCGATGCAAGACCGACTGGAGAAGTAGTGGCAACGATGGACAAGAAAAATGTCTCAATGAATGATGTGGCAGTTGCCGCGGGTGTTTCTCTCAAGACGGTTTCGCGTGTGATTAACGAGCCCGGTAGCGTGCGAGAGTCGACACGCGATAAGGTCCATTCCGCAATGGAAGCGCTCGGGTTTCGAACCAACTTTGCCGCGCGTTCGCTCAAGTTGGGCCGTTACGGGTGCATTGGCGTGGTGCTGTTCCACTTGTCGGGCGGTGCCGTGGACATGATTGACGGTATCGCAGATGCCGCCGAAGAACGCGGCTTTGCGCTCACGATGATCAAAAAGCGGGCGGGGGAGAAGATGACCCTTGCCGAAGCGGCGCGTAGGATGTCGCAGCTGCCTGTTGATGGCATGATCTTCAACCTGCGTCAGATGGTCGATGACTTTGATACTTTTGAGGCACCGAAAGACCTCAAGACGGTGATTATCACACCGATGGAACATCCTACCTGCTCCACCGTCAGTGACGACCAAGAGGGCGGCGCGCGCATGGCGTGCGAGTACTTCTTGAACCACGGGCATAAAAACGTGTACTTCGTCTCTGGTAAGAAAGAGTCGTTGTCGAGCCAGTGCCGTATGAAAGGTTGGCGTGCGGCACTCGAGGCGCGTGGCATTGAGCCGCCCGAGCCTCTGCAAGGCGATTGGAATGCGGATAGTGGCTATGCCGCGGGCCTTGTGCTTGCCGATAAGCCCGATTGCACGGCGGTCCTCGCTGCTAACGACTGCATGGCAAACGGCGTGATGATGGCTCTACGTGACAAAGGGCTCAGTGTGCCCAATGATGTGTCCGTGATCGGCTTCGACGATGAGCTCTATAAGACGATTCCCAACTCGATTCTGACGTCGGTGAAGTTTCGCCACCGCGAGCTGGGCGTCCGTGCGCTCAACGAGGTCGTCGCGGGTCTGGAAGCTCCGAGCTCCAGAAGCCGTACGCTCGTCTCGGGCGTGTTGGTCGAGCGTTCCAGCGTAAAGGACTTGCGGGCGTAGACGTGCTCGGCCTATTCCGTTTGTCTCGATCTGTAACAACTAGACGGTCAAAAGCGGTCTACATGTTACAGATTGAGATTTTTGGCTTGGCCTGTGCGTTCACCTCGATCTGTAACAGCTGGGACCCAAAAACTCGGCTAGATGTTACAGATTGAGATGAACAGGAGGACGGGTGCGGTCTAAACAAAATGGCCCGCGCATCACGCATCGATGCACGGGCCATTTTTTTTCTGCGAGCGGCAGGTGGCGTCGGCGTCTTATGCCTCGAGGTTTTCCTCGATCCAGGCGACGGCACCCTTGGGATCCTTAGTGAGGTCGATGTACTGTTTGCCCTTGGGCGACAGCAGCGTGATGCCCAGGCGGTCGGTGTCGGCCTTCATCTCGTTGTAATAGGTGCGAACCTGCGGAGCCAGGACGATGACGTTGTACTGGTCCATGATGGCGTAGTGGCTGCCGTAGGCACCGGCGTTGGCGGTAATGTCGATGCCCAGCTCGTCGGCGCCTTCCTTAAGCGCGTTGGCGAGCAGTGCAGAGGTGCCGGCGCCAGCGCACAGAACCAGAACCCTCAGATCCTTGCCCTTAAGGGCGGACGGAGCTGCGGAGGCCTCAGTGGCAGAAGCGGTCTCGACAACAGGAGCCTCAACGGCGGGGGCGGCAGCGGTCTTGACGGCCTTGGTCTCCTCGGCCTCTTCTTCGGCCAGGGTCTCGGCCTCCTGCTTGCACAGGACGTTGTCGTAGGCCTTGCAGAACGGGTAGTAGATTAAGAAGTCAACGACCAGCAGGACGACAACCAGGACCAGAGAGATCGGCTGGAAGTTGGTGTCGATGAAGGTGCCGATCGGTCCGGGGAGTGCCCACGGCATGGCATAGATAAAGCCGTTCATGCCCAAAAAGTCGATGAAGAACTTACCAATGAGGACGTTGGCCACGGGGGCAAACAGGAACGGGATCAGGAAGTACGGGTTGAGGATGATGGGCGCGGCGAACAGCAGCGGTTCGTTGACGGCGAACATCACGGGTACGACAGAGGCTTTGCCGACGGCCTTGAGCTGCTTGGAGCGCATAAAGAGCAGGAAGATGATCGGGACAATGAACGTGGCGCCGGTGCCGCCGAGTTCGCCGATGTAGTTACCGAAGTTCTCGGTCAGGGCGAGGGCGGGGTGACCGCCGGCCTGCAGCGTGGCGAGGTTGGTGGTGATGTTGCCAAACAGCGCGGCGTTGAGGGCAGGCTTAACGACCGAGGGGCCGTGGATGCCCATGAACCAGAACAGCGGGATCATGAACCAGATGAGGGCGAGGCCGGCGTAGGAATCGGCAGCGGCGAACAGCGGGCTCACCAGCGTGGAGATGACGTTGGCAAACGGGACGGCCAAGCAGGTGCGGCAGATAACGTCGATGACGGCGACAAACAGGATGGAGAAGCTGAAGGCGAAGATGTCGCGGAAGTTCTGGGCGATGGCGCCGGGGACTTCTTTGGGCAGCTTGATGGTGATGTCTCGCTTAATGCAGAAGGCATAGATGTTGACCGTGGCAAATGCGGCGACAAAGGAGCTCAGTAGGCCCTTGGTGCCCATGTTGTCGGTAAAGAACACCGAGACATCGGCGCCGTCGATCTTGGCACTCGTCTGGGTAACGGCCAAGATGAGCATAGCGCACATGGCGGCGACCATGGTGCTCGTGGCGTTGATGGCCTTGCCGGCAGGCATGCGGCGGTTCTTGGAGCCGGTCAGCGCGCTTGCGGTGGTGCCGGCGACCATGATGCCCACGACGCCCATCGTGAAGTTGTAAACCTTGTTGCAGAAGTTCACGACGTCGACGTTCCACCAGTCGGGCAGCGTAAAGCCGCCGACCGTGGCGACAACGCCCGGCAGGGTCGAAATAAGCAGGAAGACAGAAGAAGACAGGATGATGGGCATTGCTGCCAAAAAGCCGTCTTTAATGGCCTGAAGGTAGATGTTCTTAGAGACCTTGTCGAAGTACGGCTGACCTTTCTCCAAGAACTTAACGATCGATTCCATAGTTCACGCTCCTCTTTGCATGAAATCTTAATGGCATGGACGTTGAAAACCTATATGGTCTCCCGCTTGCTAAAAGCCCGGGTGCAGGCGGGGTCGGTCCCAGGGGGAGAGAGGGGAGCGGCTGGGTTTGTATCGCATAGGGCCGCTCCCCTCTCGGGGGAAAGCGAGGCGATGCGCTACTGCGCGTCCGCCATAGTGTCGGCGAGCTCCTTGTACCAGAGTGCCGACTGCTTGATGTAGCGTTTTTGCGTGTCGAAGTCGATGTAGAACAGGCCGTAGCGCTTGTTATAGCCGTTGGCCCACGAGAACTGGTCCTGCAGGCTCCAGATAAAGTAGCCCTGGACGTCGACGCCCTCGGCGCGCGCCCGGAGCACCTTCTCCATGTGCTGGTCGACAAAGTCGATGCGCTCGGGATCGGCGACGATGCCGTTTGCGTCGGGCTCGGGGTCCTTGTGGCCCAGGCCGTTTTCGGTGATATAGATGACGGGGAGGTTGGGATAGGTGGCGCTGATGTGCTTGAGCGTGTCGTAGAGGCCTTGCGGGTAGATGAGCCAATCCCAGTCGGTGGTGGGGATACCCGGCATATCGACCTGCTGCCCGACGCCCTTAAACTTAAAGCACGAGGTGCCCTTGTCTCCGGTGCCGTTAAAGCTGTTGGTGGACTCGCCATCGTAGGCGGCGATAAACGCCGACTGATAGTAGTTGAGGCCGAACATATCGTTGCGGGGCGCCGCCTTGGCGAGCTCCTCCATGTCGCTGTCCTCAACCGTAAGCGTGGCGTTGTTGGCACGCAGAATCTCGTTGATGAGTGAGAGGGTGCGCGCGGAGTAGTGACCCAGGAAGGCGCCGTCCATGATGAAGTCGGTGTAGAAGGCGTTGTACAGGTCAGCGGCGTGCTGGTCGGCGGGCGAGTCTGTGGCAGGATATGCCGGCGTCAGGACGTTGACCATGCCAATGCGTCCGCCCAGGTGCTCGGTCTCGTCAAGATCCTTATACAGGTTGACGGCGCGGGCGTGGGCAACGAGCTCGTTGTGCTGGCTCTGGATGCCGCTCGTCACATCAAAGTGATGGTTGGGCGGGAAGTTGCCTTGGATGTATTGGGAGTGCGAGAGGCTGATGAGCTCGTTGATGGTGAACCAATTCTTGACCTCGCGGAACTCGCGGAAGCAGAACTCGGCATAGCGCACATAGGCGTCGACGGTCTTGCGGTTGAGCCAGTCGCCCTGGTTGAACAGGGCGGCGGGGGAGTCAAAGTGATGCAGGGACACATAGGGCTCGACGCCATACTTTTTGCAGCAGGCGAACAGCTCGTGGTAGTGCTTAACGCCCTCGGCGAGGGGCTCGGCATCGTCGCCGTTGGGGAAGATGCGGGTCCAGGCGATGGACACACGGATGGCGTTGAGTCCATGCTCGGCAGAAAGGCGGATATCCTCCTCGTAGCGGTTGTAGAAATCACTGGCCGGGTCGGGCAAAAAGCGACCCTGGGCGACAAGGTAATCGTCCCACATGGTCTTACCCTTGCCTGCCACCTTCGTGGAACCTTCCGTTTGGTACGCGGCGGTTGCGGCGCCCCAAACAAAGCCCTTCGGCAGCTGCTGTACGCGGTTTAGCAAAGACATATGCATACACCCTCTCGTCTTGCTGTTCGATATTGTGCGTTTGCGCTCAGGAGGCTCCCTGGTTAGCGTTCAGCGGTGAAAAAGCCCGATAAACACTATCTTAAAATGATTAGAACCAAAATGAGCACGTGAACATTTGACAATGAGCACGTTAACATTCGGCTGGGATGTATAGAAACAAAACAACTTCAAACAGCCGCGAACGGTTGTATTTGTTCGGTAAGCGGTTTTGATTGACAGAAGTTTTCATGTTGTGGTATATGGCTCGGGTATCATGAGCACGTTATCGATGTATGTACGATGCGCCATGGGCGCGGGGAATAGTTGGGAAGCAGGTTAGCGTGGAAGGCATGGCTCAGCAGACAAGGAATGGTCATTCGGCGAGCGCGGCAGAGGTTGCGGCGCTCGCTGGCGTGAGCCGCCAGACTGTGTCTCGCGTGGTCAACGGTATGCCCAACGTGACGGAAAAGACGCGCAAGCGTGTGCTGGCCGCCATGGAAGAGCTGGGCTTTCGTCCCAATTTTGCTGGAGCGGCGTTGCGCGGCGGGTCGTATCGTTCTATTGGCCTGTGCATGTACAACATCACACGTGTCGGTAACCTGGCGACGCTCGAGGGTATCATGCAAGCGGCGCGCGAGCACGATTTTGCCGTCACTATGA
The DNA here is from genome assembly GCA_018365375.1 of Collinsella sp. Taxonomy (GTDB): domain Bacteria; phylum Actinomycetota; class Coriobacteriia; order Coriobacteriales; family Coriobacteriaceae; genus Collinsella. Next base: position 70,844 of record JAGZKE010000003.1, read on the forward strand.
TCGAGATGGGCGGCGACAAGCCCTATACACTTGCCGATGCCTCGCGCCGCATGGTCGAGCGACCCGTCGACGGCATGATTCTCAACATGAACCGCATGGCTCCCGATTTTGAGGAGTTTGTTCCCCAGCCGGGAGTGCGAACGGTCATCCTGTCCATGTATGCGCATCCGCGCTGCACGACGATCGACTCCGACCAGTATGGTTCGTGCGAGCTGTTGACCAATTATCTGCTGGAACATGGTCACTCGAATATGCGGTTTGTGGCGGGTCCGGAAAACTCGATTTCCTCGCGTTTTCGTGAGGCCGGTTGGCGCGATACGCTGGGTCGTGCTCATGTCGATGCCGCTCCGATGCTGCGTGGCGATTGGAGTGCGGACAGTGGGTACGCCATGGGCGAGCGGATTGCGGCCGAGGTGCTTGCCGGCGGGTCGCAGGCGCCGACTGCCGTGCTTGCGGCAAATGACCAGATGGCGCTGGGCGTTATCGCCGCGCTCGAGAACGCGGGCCTGTCCGTGCCCGACGACGTGAGCGTGGTTGGTATCGACGACGCACTCGAGGGACTTGTTCCTCACAATCGACTGACGACGCTGCGATTTGATTTGCGCGGTGTCGGTAAGCTTGCGTTTGAGGCGGCGATTGGAGAGAGCTCGTCTATCGAGGCGATTCATGTGCCGAGTACGCTGGTCGAACGCTCGACTGTTAGGGACATACGGGGTTAGGTCCTACTCCGTTTGTCTCGATTTGTAACAGGTAGACGGTCAAAAGCGGGCTACCTGTTACAGATTTAGATTCTTCGGAAAGAGCAATCCTGTTCGTCTCAATCTGTAACAGCTAGGACCAAAAAACTCGGCTAGATGTTACAGATCGAGACAAACGGCTCCCGACCAGCCCAAAAACAAAAAGACCGGGGGCGGCGCGCCGTGTGACGTGCCGCCCCCGGCTGAGAAATGGGGACAGGTTGTGTGAGCGGGCAACCCCGCCAGCCACTAGTCCAGACGACGGGTCTGCGCCACGTGCTTGTACCAGTAGGCGCTTGCCTTGGGCGTGCGCTTCTGGGTTTCAAAGTCAACGTAAAAGAAGCCGTAACGCTTGTTGTAGCCATTGGTCCAGGAGAACTGATCCTGCAGGCTCCACAGGAAGTAGCCGCCCACGTTGACGCCCACCTCCATGGCCTTGAGCAGCCAACGCAGGTGCTGCTCGATGTAGTCGATGCGCGGCTGGTCGTCCACAAAACCGTCCTTGTAGGGGTCCTTGTAGCCCATGCCGTTCTCGGTGATGAAAATCTGCTTGTAGTTGGGGTAGCGCTGCTTAATGTAGACGAGCAGATCGAACAGGCCCTCGGGATAGATGATCCAGTCCCAGTCGGTGGTGGGGATGCCAGGCTTGTTCACATGCTCGCCAATACCCTTAACGCGCCAGCGGCCAGTGCCCTTCTCGCCCGTACCGTTGTGGTGCAGGTCGTTCTCGCCGTCGTAAGCCTTCAAGAAGCGGCACTGGTAGTTGTTAACGCCCAGGTAGTCGTTGTAGAGCGCGGCCTCGCGCATGATTTCCAGATCCTCGTCTAGGATCTCGATGGTGCCGCCCGAGACGGCAGCCAGGCGGTTGGCGCACTCGAGGGTGTCGGGCGCATAGTCGCCGCGGAAGGTGGCGTCGAGCAAGAACTGGTTTTGCAGCACGTGCTCGTTGTTGGCGGCTTTGATGTCGGCGGGGTCGTTCTCGTTGAGCGGGTACTTAAACTCCAGCGACTGGATGACGCCGATTTTGCCCTTAAAGCCGCCGTTGTGGAAGGCCAGCACGGCCTTGGCGTGGGCGAGCATCATGTTGTGCTCGCACTGGAAGGCCTCGGCCAGATGCGCCTTGACGCCACCGGGGAAGGTGCCCTCGATGTAGGTGTTGGAGGCGTCGGCCCAGATCTCGTTAAAGGTGAACCAGTAGGTCACCTGGTCGGCGTACTCCTTAAAGCAGAAGGTGGCAAAGTCCACAAAAGCGTCGATGGTCTCGCGGTTGAGGAAGTCGCCCTTCTCAAAGAGGGCAAGCGGCGTGTCGAAGTGATGCAGCGTGACAAACGGCTCAACGTGGTGCTTGTGGCACTCGGCGAAGAGATCGTGATAGAACTGGACACCCTCGGGGTTAATCTCACCGATACCGTTGGGGAAGATGCGGCTCCAGGCGATGGAGAGGCGAATGCCGTTGATGCCAAACTCCTCGCACAGCTCCAGATCGACGGGGTACTGGTTGTAGAAGTCCGAAGCGGGATCGGGGGAGAAACGGCCCTGGGCCTCCAAGAAGTCGTCCCAGGCAACTTTGCCCTTACCGTGAGTGCGGGTCTCGCCCTCTACCTGGTAGGCAGCAGTGGCGCCGCCAAAGACAAAGTCCTCGGGAAACTGCGCAGGCGGGTTAGTGACGCTAGCAGGGTTAACGGACATGATGATCCAATCGTCTAAATCGAAGGGCCAGCCGGTCTTGGATGGTCGGCTGGCCCTGAGCGTTACTTACTTCGAGAGTTGCTCGCTTACGAAGGCGAGAGACTTATCGCCGTTCTGGGAGAGCTCGATGTACTGTTTACCGCGGCAGGCGACGCACTTGTTGCCCACGCGCTCGCAGTCCTTTTGCAGGTCGGCCAGGTAGCTCGCGGCCTGCGGGGCCAGGACGACCAGGTCAAAGTCGGGGAGCATGTCGACGTGGTTGCCATATGCCTCGGCAGCGGTTTCAAGATCGATGCCGCGCTCCTTGGCGGCCTTGGCCAGTGCGTTGGCGAGCAGGCCCGAGGTTCCGCCGCCCTGGCAGAGCACGAGCACGCGCTTGCCGTTGAGGTCGCTGGCGGTCTTTGCCTCGGCAGCGGGTGCTGCGGAGGCGGCAGCGGCGTCGGCCTTCACGGCATCGGCAGCAGCGCCGGCGGCAACGCTCTTGGCGTCAGCCTTGCCCTGGAAGGCATCGTTGAGCTTGGCAGCCTTCTCGGCGTTCTTGGCGGCGAGCTCCTCCTGGGAAATCTCGGCCTCCTCGGCGCACTTCTGGGCGTCATAGGCACGGAAGAACGGATAGTACAGGGCAAAGTCGACGACCAGGATGATGGCGAGCATCACAAAGGCGAGCGGCTGGAAGCCCAGACCCATGATGGTGCCGATGGGGCCGGGGACGGTCCAAGGCAGGGTGTACATAAAGCCGTTCATGCCCAAGAAGTCGATAAAGATCTTGAGGATCCAGATGTTGGCGATCGGGGCAAAGACAAACGGGACAAAGAAGACGGGGTTGAGCACGATGGGTGCGGCGAACAGCAGCGGCTCGTTGACGGCAAAGCAGACGGGGACGATGGCGGCCTTACCGACGGCGCGCATCTCCTGAGACTTGGCCAGGAAGCAGAACATAAAGACCAGGACGAGCGTGGCGCCGGTGCCGCCCATGCAGACGACGAAGTACTGGGCACCCTGGGTCAGGACAGCGGAAGCGTGCTGGCCGGCCTGGAACGCAGCCAGGTTGTCGGTCATGTTGGCAACGAGAGCGGCGGCGATGGCGGGCTCGACGATCGAGGGGCCGTGGACGCCCACGAACCAGAAGAGGCTCATGGCGCCGTAGATCACAGCGAGGCCGATGTAGCCATCGGCAGCGGTGAACAGGGGCTGGAACACCTGGATGACACCCTGGGCAAAGCAGAAGCCAAAAGCAGCGCGGAAGACGATGTCAAAAACCCAAAAGACGGTGATGCAGACGGAGAAGGGGATGATGTCCTTAAAGGTCTGCGAGATGTTGGGCGGAACCTGCTCGGGCATCTTGACGGTGATGTTGCGCTTAATGAAGAACTTGTAGATGATGCCGGTCACAAACGCAGCGATAAAGGCGGTCAGCAGGCCTTTGGAACCAAGGTAGGTGGTGTTGAAGCCGCTGGCAGCGTCCGTGGCGATCGTGTCGCTCGAAAGGAGCAAGAAGCCGATGATGGCCGCGCACATGCACGAGATGAAGTTGATCTGGTTGTTCTTGGGCAGATCGCGGTTCTGAGCGTCGGCGAAGTGCTTGGCCGTGGTGGCGGCACAGGCGATGGCCAGGATGCCCATGGAGTAGTTGTAGCACTTCCACAGGGCGTTGTTGATGTCATCGGGCCAGTAGAAACCCCAGATGTTGGGGACCGAGGCTACCAGGCAAAAGATGGACGAGAAGATGATGATGGGGATGACGGAGATAAAGCCGTCGCGGATCGCCTTGAGGTACTTGTTGCGGGCGATCGCGTTGAAAAAGGGCTGGCCCTTTTCGATGATGGCGATGAGTTGCTCCATGCAATGCTCCTAAGAGTCGGTGGGTTAGCAACGATGGTAGCTTTTGACTTTCGGTTGCCAAAATGTTGACGTTGCCATTTTGTGACACAAAAAAAGAAGCGAACCGGTGGTTCCTGTGCCTGCGAACCGTCGATTCCTTACGCGTAAACGTTTGAGCCGCCCGGTGGCTCTGTGTTTGCACAATGGCAACGTTAACATTTGGTCGACAAAAGCCGTTTGGGGAAGCAAAAATGTCGGTGAACGGTAGGTTTTGGGTGGTGAGCGTATGGTGGGGGAGGCGTTGGATATACTTGAAGGCGGTAAAAATGACTGCGCAAGGTGCCATCAATGGCATCGTTGACATAGAAAGATCGACCTATGGCCGCTGTTAAAAAATCGGTATCCGTCAAAGACGTAGCGCGCCTCGCGGGCGTCTCGGAGCAGACGGTCTCGCGCACCGTGCACGATTCGCCCAGCGTGCGCCCCGAGACCAAGGAACGCGTGCGTGCCGCCATGCGCGAGCTGGGGTATCGCCCCAATTTTGCCGGTCGATCGCTGCGCCGCGGTAAGTTTAAGACCGTCGGCGTCGCCATGTTCAACATTACCGGCACCGGCAATCTCGACCGTATGGAGGGCTTTGCCGCCGCGGCCGATAAGCACGGCTATGCCATCACCCTCACTAAAGTAGACGGGCATCCGTATACCCTCGAGAGCGCATCGTCGCGCATGAGCGCACTGCCAGTGGACGGTATGGTTGTGATCATGAATCGCATGCCGGCAGACTTTGGCACTTTTGAGCCGCTGCCCGGCATGCAGACGGTGCTCGTTACGATGTTGGAGCACCCGCTCTGTTCAACGGTCGATAACGACCAGTTCGATTGCTCGCGCCAGGTGGTCGAGTACTTGCTGGAGCGGGGGCACAAGACCGTGCACTTTATCTCGTGTCCCGAGCGCTCGCTTTCGGGCATGCGGCGCGAGGAAGGCTGGCGCGAGACATTGCGCGCGCATGGCATTGAGCCACCGCGACTTATCCGTGGCGATTGGACGGCGCAGAGCGGATATGCCGCAGGTCAGGCCCTGGCGGATGATCCGACCTGTACGGCCATTTATGCTTCCAACGACGCCATGGCCTACGGCTGCATTCGCGGGCTCGAGTCGCGCGGAAAGCGCGTGCCCCAGGACGTGAGTGTGGTGGGTGTTGATGACAGCCTGGGCGATATCGTGCCCGACCGTCGCCTGACCACGGTGCGCTTTGACAACAAGCGCGTCGGCATGTGGGCGGTCGACAAGATTGCCGGCGCCGAGGGCGTTGCGCCCGGTGTGGAGCACATGCTGTTTCCGGGCGTGCTCGTCGAGGGCGATACGGTGCGCGATGTACGCTAGGGCGCAGGTCTGTTTGGGTTGCCGCTAATTGTGTTCGATATTGTTCAGATTGGTTTAAAAACCGTTCACGGGCGAAAAGCGACCGTTCATAGCTCGAAATTACGTTTTACGCTGTTCTTTTTTGTTTGAATGTTATTGTTTCTGTCATACACAACGCAGCGCGTATGCCCGGACGCGATGCTCTCCATTGGTTCATATGTGAAAGGAACGCAATATGGCAACCAAAGAAGAAATCTCGATGGTTGGATTCGAGATTGTCGCATATGCAGGTGACGCCCAGACCGATCTGCTTGCAGCGCTCGATGCTGCTCGCGAGGGTGACTTTGAGAAGGCCGAACAGCTGCACAAGGATGCCAGCGATGCGCTCATCGGTGCCCACGACACGCAGACCAAGCTGCTTTCGCAGGAGGCCGGCGGTGGCGAGATGGAGATGACCTTCATCATGGCTCACGCTCAGGACACTCTCATGACCACTATGATTCTGGAGAAGCAGGCCCGCTTTACCATCGATGCTTACAAGCGCATCGCCGAGCTCGAGGCCAAGCTCGCCTAACGAGTCCGCACAATCAAGTCCCCTTCCAAAAGCTCTGCCGCTACCCGCGGCAGAGCTTTTTCTGTCCTCCTCCAAGTTGCGGTGAAATGGGGACTGAATAGGGGCCGGCGGGCGCAAAACAATCCCTATTCCACCGCAACTCATCCCGAGACAGTCATTGGGGACAGTCTTGTTGCGCTCCGTTGGTCCTCCCGTTCGATTTTTGCTCGGTGGGTATACTTCCTTTCGCATTAAACGCCGGACTGAGGAGGTATCCAAATGCCGGATAACGGGTCAATACAAAAAAGAGACGCGCACGAGATGGCTCATGGGCGTCCTGTCCAGATAACCGAGCACACGACGGTAACCGAGCTGCAGCCCAGCCTGTCCGATGTCGTGTGCGCAAACAAAAAGCTGCAGATCGGTATCATCGTTGCGCTCGTGGTGCTGGCGTTGCTGTCGGGCTTTGTAGCTCGTCCGCATTTCGCCGATACCAAGACTTGGGACTCCACCATCGAGGTCATCGATCAAAAGAAGGGCAATGTTTTGGCGCTCACGACCTCGTGCGTGGCGCTGTCTGCGGGCATTACCGCACTGCCGGGTGATACGGGAACGCCGGTTGCCGAGCAGCTCACGCAGCTTTCAGGCAACCTTGGTATCGTGCTTGCCGTGCTCTACCTAGAGAAATATTTGCTCACGATTTTGTGGTCAGTTGGCTTGGGCATCTTAATCCCGTTTGCGTTGGTGCTCTTTGCGGTGTCTCTCGGCATTCACGGGCGCTGGAGCACGAGCGCTGTCCTGCGCCGTGTGGCGACTCGCGTGCTGGTGGTTGCCGTGATCGGCATGGCGCTCGTGCCTGCGAGCGTATGGGTGTCGCAGAAGGTCGATGAAACGTATCGCGTAAGTATTGAGCAAGCTGAGCAAAAGGCTGCGGACGCAGCCGACACCACGGACAAGTCAGCCGAGACCAGCTCAAAATCGAACAAGAAAAAATCCGAGGCCACGGAGTCCAAAAACGTGCTCGAGCAGTTGACCGATGGGGCATCGAGCCTTGTTACGTCGGTAACCAGTGGTGCCAAGCAGATGACCGACGAGATCGTGCAGCAGGTGACCGACCTCATCGAAGGCGTCATCGTGATGATCGTGACCTCGTGTGTGATTCCTCTACTGGTGCTCGTGGCGTTCCTATGGCTAGGACACGTGCTGCTGGGGATCGATATCTCCGGTCCCGCGAACTATCTGACGGGTCGTTTCTTGAGCGCTCCGTCCAGACATGCCAAGAAGAGCGGGCAGTCTGAGTAGGCGGCAAAGCGATCTTTGGAAGATCAACCGTGAGAAGGGCGGACGAGACACGTTCTCGGCCGCCCTTTTGTTTGTTGAACACATGGTCGCTACGTCCGTGCCCAGTCCAAACGGTCAGCAATCATCTGTGAACGGTATTTGTTCAAAAAAGAACAAAGATAAACAAATAGTTGTTGCAGTTACTGTTCGAATGTGTTCAAATGAACATGAACAGTGAAGAACCGCACATTCAGATGCCCGGACCTGAACGCGATTCAACACTTCCAAACAGAAACTACGCACCTGCGTATCTCTCAAGGAGGATGTCATGAGGGTTGTAATCGCTTCCGATGCCGACGGTATGTCGATGAAGGAGTCCATCAAGGAGATGCTCATCGCCGACGGTCACGAGGTCGTCGACTATTCCGAGACCCCTGCCGCGGACTTTGTCGATTCCGCGACCGCCGTTGCCAAGGACCTGCTGGAGCACAAGGATTCCCAGGGCTTTGCATTCGATAAGTACGGCGTCGGCTCCTATATGGCCGCCGTCAAGATTAAGGGCATGGTCGTCGCCAACATTTCCGACGAGCGTTCTGCCTACATGACCCGCGAGCACAACGGCTCGCGCATGGTCACCATGGGCCCGGGCGTTGTGGGCACCGAGGTCGCCAAGAAGATCGCCCGCGAGTTCCTGCGTGCACAGTACGCCGGCGGCCGTCACCAGATCCGTGTCGACATGCTCAACAAGATGGCCTAACGAGAGCCACCGAGAACTCGAACTTCTACCTCAACTTGTGAATTCAGACGAAAGGACGTTCTGATGAAGAAGACCATCGCAATCGGTTGCGACCATATCGTTACGGACGAGAAGATCTATCTGGCCGACCGCCTGGAGCAGGCTGACTACAAGGTGCTCGACTGCGGCACCTACAGCCACACCCGTACGCACTATCCCATCTACGGCAAGGCCGTGGGCGAGGCTGTTGCCAGCGGCAAGGCCGACTTTGGCGTGGCCCTGTGCGGCACCGGCATCGGCATCACCAACGCCGTCAACAAGGTTCCCGGCGCCCGCTGCGCCCTGGTCCGCGACATGACCTCTGCCCTGTATGCCCGTCGCGAGCTCAACGCCAACATCGTGGGCTTTGGCGGCAAGATCACCGGCGAGTTCCTGATGGCCGATATCATGCTTGCCTTCCTGGAGGAGCCCTACGAGAAGACCCCCGAGCACGATGCCCTGATCGCCAAGATCGATGCCTGCAATAAGGCCGACGCCGAGGCTCAGGCTGACCCGCACTTCTTTGACGAGTTCCTCGAGAAGTGGGACCGCGGCGAATACCACGACTAATTAGGTTCCGGCGTTCTGCCGAACGCCGGACCGGTCGACGCTGCGCGGCGCTCAGGCACCCCATCTCGCCGCTCAAACCGTCGCTCGCGTACATGAAGTACGCGTCGCTCCTCTTTCGCGGCGACCTGGGGCACCTGAGCGCCGCTCGCTGACGTTTGAGTGACCTGTGAGATCGCCCCTGTTGTTGCGAAGTGTTCTGGTACGGCGAGCTGCTCCGATAACACGTTTGCTTGCTTGGCTTGAGTGCTTCGCTCTTGGCTGTACTTGGCGATTTGCAGCTTTTCAATTGACGGCTCGCGTTTCTGTGAGGGGGCGCGGGCCGGTTTTCTATCAGCCCTATTGACTTGGCGGGCTGTCGTAAGAAAGGGAAGGCTCCTATGGAGTTTGTTCTTGATAACGGTTCTATCCGCGTAGCACTGAGCACGGCGGGCGGGTCGTTCACTTCTATTGCGGCCAACGGCCGTGAGTACCTGTGGCAGGGTGATCCGGCGGTCTGGTCGGGCCAGGCACCCATTTGCTTCCCGATCTGCGGCGGCCTTCGTGACGGTCACGCAATGACCATGGGCGGCCGCGAGGTAAAGCTCGCCCGCCACGGTTTTGCGCGCAAGCAGGAGTGGAAGCTCGAGGAGCAGGGCGACAACATGGTCGCGCTGAGCCTAAGCTCTGCCGACCATGCCGAGTTGCTCGAGCAGTACCCGTATCCGTTTAAGATCGTTGCTCGTTACACGATCGATGCGGAGAAGGTGGCCGTGTCGTACGAGGTGACCAATGAGGGCACCGAGGACATGCCGTTCTTTGTGGGCGGTCACCCTGGCTTTAAGTGCCCGCTTGACGAGGGCGAGTCCTATGACGACTACGAGCTCCGTTTTGAGCAGCGCGAGGCCGCCGAGCTCTGTACTGCCGTTCCCTCGACGGGCCTGATTGATGTTGAGCATCGCAGCAAGAACCCGATGGTTGGCCATGACCTGCCGCTGACCCACGAACTCTTTGACTTCGCGGAGACCATCTTTGACGTGCTCGAGAGCCGCGTGGTTACGTTGACCAAGAAAACCGAGGACAAGGGCGTGCGCCTGACGTTCCCCGATATGCCGTACCTGATTGTATGGAGCAAGCCCGAGGGCGACTTTGTGGCTGTTGAACCGTGGGGTGGTCTGTCCACCTGCTCCGACGAGGACGATATTCTGGAGCACAAGCGTGGCTGCCTGGTGGCCAAGCCGGGAGAGACCGTCACCCGCGGCTTTGAGATCGAGATCCTTTAACGAGTTATCGTATGTTTGGGGCGGGTTATGCCGCCCCGGAACAGGAGTTCAACATGATTCTGACCGTTACCATGAACCCGTCGATTGATACGCGCTATCAGCTCGACAAGCTGATCATCGACGACGTGAACCGTGTGACGCCCGAAAAGACCGCTGGCGGCAAGGGCCTCAACGTGAGCCGTGTGCTGCTGCAGTTGGGCGACGATGTGCTCGCGACCGGTCTGCTCGGCGGACACATGGGTGCCTATATGGCCGAGCTCATGGATGCCGATGGCGTCAAGAACGACTTTGTGCCCATCGCCGGTGAGACGCGCATTTGCCTGAATATTCTGCACGAGGGTAATCAGACCGAGCTGCTGGAGAGCGGCCCGCAGATCGCTCCGGCCGAGCTCGAGGCCTTTACGGCCAAGTTTGCCGAGCTTGCAGCGAAGGCGGACGTTGTGACGCTTTCGGGCTCGCTGCCGCGTGGCGTCGATGCCGGCTACTATGCCGAGCTCGTCAAGATTGCCGAGGAGGCGGGCGCCAAGGTGCTGCTCGATACCTCGGGTGCATCGCTGGAGGCCGCGCTGGAGTCCGACGCTAAGCCTGAGCTCGTAAAGCCCAACCTGACCGAGATTAACGGCCTGCTGGGTACGTCCTTTACGACTGATGATGTCGATGCCCTGCGCGAGGCGCTTGCCGCCGATGACCGTTTTGCCGGTATCCCCTGGGTTGTCGTTTCGATGGGCGCTGCCGGTTCGGTTGGCTTCCATGAGGGTCGCGCGTTCCGCGCCAAGACGCCCGCGATTGCGGCTGTGAACGCGACGGGTTCCGGTGACTCGACCATCGCCGGCTTTGCACATGCCATTGCTGCTGGCGCCGACGACGTCACGGTGCTCAAGACCGCCAATACCTGCGGCAAGCTCAACGCTATGGATCCCAAGACCGGTCACCTGGTCATGGACCGCTGGGACGAGATCTACAACAACGTTGAAGTAACGGAGCTTTAGAGTTACGCGGTTCTACGAACCGCGTAACCAGCCGACGCTGCAAGCCCGCCAGAGCGGCAATCTGCCTTTCAACTTCGGCGGCAGGACCAGAAGGTCAATGCCGCCTCGTTTCAAGGCACCTTGCTCGCTCTGGCGGGCTTTCGCTGTCGTGGCCAAAACATCGGCGTGGTCATTGGGGACGTTCTTAAATGACTGCGGCAGATAGGGACGTTCCTTTTTTGCCGGCAGTTTGGGACACTCCTTACGGGGCACCCCCTCCACGGCGCCTATGCCAGCTTGTCGATTTGCCCAATCTCCCAGAGCGGAATATTGACGAGCGTGCCTTCGTCTCTATATGCCGCTAACGATGTTCTCACGCAGCGCTCGAGCTTGAACTTCTCGCAGGCAATCCTCAGGCTCTTTGCTTTGAGATTCTCTGCCGCCTTGACCTCGAGCGGAAGCACGGTCCCCGCATGGTCGACGGCAAAGTCAGTCTCTGCATTGCCGGAGGAGGATGACCAATACGCGGGAGTATTGCCTTGGAGCAAAAGCTCCTGTGCGACGTATTGCTCGGTCAGCGAGCCTTTGAACTCCGTAAAAACAGCGGGCCCGTTCAGAACAATGGCTGGCGTGAGGCCGGAGAGTGCTCCGAGGATGCCGGTGTCGATGCAGAACAGCTTGAAGCCCGAGAGATCCTCGTAGCTTGTGAGCGGTGCTCTTAGGGCGGAAACACGTGGTACCTTATGAACGATTCCATAGTCCATGAGCCACTGGAGGCTTTCCTCAAAATCGCGTGCGCGCGCCCCGGGACGGAGCGCACCGTAGACGAACTTCTTGTTTTCCTTTGCGAGCTGGCCGGGAAGGGATTTCCAAACCAGCCTCATGCGCTCGACGATGCGGGCTGGCGCATGCTTGCCAAAATCGGATTCGTAAGCTTCGATGATTTGCTGCTGAAGCCTGCGGGCCTCGATGAAATCGTGGGAGGCGGCGAAAGCGGAGACAACTTCTGGCATGCCACCGACAACGAGGTATTCCTTGAGCAGGCGCTCGAGCTTTTCGGAAACGTTTGCCAGCAGGTCCATGTCTGCGGCAAGGATGGCATCTGCGAGCGGATCGCCATCGACGGCACGAACGAACTCGACAAACCCCATGGGGCGCATGGTAAACTGGTCAATCTTGCCGACGGGGAACGACTCGTTTTCGCGTCGGAGCGCGAGCCCCATATAGGAGCCGGCTGCCACGATATGGTATTCCGGCGCCAGCTCGTTGAAGTATTTGAGCGAGGTGATGCCACGCGGTGCCTCTTGGATTTCGTCGAAGATGATGAGCGTGTCTGTCGGCGTTATGGTCTGGCCGCGCAGGAGCTCTATCTGGGAGATGATGCGTTTGGGGTCAAGGCTTCCGTCGAACAGCGAACGTGCGCCCGGTTCGAGCATAAAGTCAAAGCGGATGACGTTTTGATACTGCTGGCCTGCGAATTCGTTAAGAAGCCAGGTTTTTCCCGTCTGGCGGGCCCCCTTAAGCAGGAGGGGCTTGCGGTTTGCCCTAGATTTCCAAGCGATGAGTTCGTCCATTAGCTGTCGCTGCATACTGCCTCCTAACGATCATGGTTAGTATAAGACCGTTTCGGTCTTTCCATCGAAAAATGTGGGAGTAAACCACGTTTTTCCATCGAATAATGTGTGAGGCAACCACGTTTTTCCATCGAATAATGTGGGTGTTTAGGTCGGCACCTGGGGACGTTCCTTCTCTGCCGGCAGTTTGGAACACTCCTTGTTTTGGTGCAAATTAGCTACCCTTGCATCAGAAAACGGCGCCCGTCGGCGATGTTGCCGGCGGGCGCCGTGGTCGTGTAGACGCTATTTGTTAAGTGCGTGCGTTCGAGCTCGCGTGCTACAGCGAGTCGATAAAGCGCTGCTGGGCGGCGCGTCCTGCCTCGTCCCATTTAAAGACGCCGGCGTTGTCGAGCACGTGGCCAAACACCACGCCCACCTCCTCGTGCAGGATATCGATGGCGTTGTCGGTCGTAAGTTCATCGGCGCGGCGGGCAAAGACATCCTCGGCCCATGCGGCGTGGTTGCGGCAAAGGTCATCGCCCTCGAGTGCGGCGCCAAGGTCGTAGCTGGCATCGACCTTGGCCGCCAGCAGGTGCTCGCGGACAGCGCCGAGCTCGGGAACCAGGCGCGGCGGAAGAATGGCCAGGCCCATGACCTCGATCAGGCCGATGTTCTCCTTCTTAATGTGGTGGTACTCGGCATGCGGGTGGAACACGCCCAGCGGATGCTCGTCGGTCGTGATGTTGCAGCGAAGCGCCAGGTAGGCCTCGTAGATTTCGCCGCCGGCATTTCCGCGAGAGTCGACGCGGCGGATGACGGGCGTCACGGTGTTGTGCGCCACGCCATCGGCTGTGTACGCGATGACGCCCACAGACTCATCGGTCCACTCGCGCCAGGCGAGGATAATCTTCTCGGCAGCGTCGAGCAGCTGAGCGCGGTCATGCGAGCGCAGGCGCAGCACCGAGAGCGGCCACTGCAGCACGGTACCGCTGACCTGGTCAAAACCGGGCACGCTAAACTGCGAGACCTCGGCGGCATGCATCATGGGGAACTCGTGCGCGCCGCCCTGGAAGTGGTCGTGCGACAAGATCGAGCCGCCCACGATGGGCAGGTCGGCGTTGGAGCCAATGAAATAGTGCGGGAACAGGTCCACAAAGTCGAGCAGACAGGTCAGGCCCTTGCGGTCGACGTGCATCGGACGATGCTCGGAGCTCATGGCAATGCAGTGCTCGTTAAAGTACGCGTACGGGCTGTACTGGAAGCCCCAGCGCTCGCCATTAAGCTGAATGGGAATAACGCGCAGATTCTGGCGGGCGGGATGGGCGCCGCCGTCGGCTGCGGCGGAGCGTCCGGGATAGCCCTCGTTTTCGATGCAGAGCTGGCAGGCGGGATACTTCTCGCCCGTGTTCTTGGCTGCACCTGCCACAGCGATATCTCGCGGGTCCTTCTCGGGCTTGGACAGGTTGATGGTAATCTCCAGGTCGCCCCAGTTGGTTGGGGTGTTCCATTTGATGTTGCGCGCGATGGCGGCACGGCGCACGTAGCCGGCGTCGCAGCACAGGCCGTAGAACCAGTCGGTCGCGGCGCGGGGCTCGTTGACGCCCATGCGTCCGTTGAACTCCTCGTTTACAACCGAAGGCCTCGGCATGAGTGCGCCCATGATGCGCATGGCGATGCGGTCGCGGCCCGATGCCGTGTCCTCGGCGGCGCCGTTGGCAACGGCGGCCTCGGCAAGCGCGGCGAGCGTGCCTTCAAGGTCAAAGTCGGGTAGGGTATCGGGGTGCAAGAGCGAAATCTTCTCGGTCTTGAGCGCCCAAGCCATGTCGAGCGCGGGGCCCGTGGCGCCGATGCACTCCAAAATGGTGTTGTATGCCCAGATGCGATCGTCCTGGCCGATCATCGATCGGTGGATAGCGTACTCGATCAGGTTCTGCGCGGCCTCGCGCACGTCAGTCATTACAGCCATGCCGCGTAAGCCCCCTTGTCAGAGATAGTGTAGTGGCGGGCGGAACCCTCGCCCAGCCAGCCGTTCATCTTGGTGATAAAGGTGTCGACCAGGTCGATCGGCACGAAGGCCTGGATGGTGCCACCAAAGCCGCCACCGTGGATACGGACGGCGCCACGGCCGTCGAGCACGTGCTCGGCCAGTGCCAGGGCATACATCGAGGGCTGCTCGGAGCCCAGCTTAGCAACGACATTCTGTAGGTACATGGCAGAGCTGGCGCCGGACTCGCGCGTCAGGACCAGGAACTGATCGATGTCGCCGGCGTTCAGGGCCGCCCAGCGCTTGTCGACCAGGCCGTTCTCGTACCAGTAGTGAACGGCGCGCAGGCAGGCGCGGTCGCCTAGCTTGGCGCGCAGCTCGGGGAGCTTGGCGTCAAAGTCGGCAACGTTTACCTCGCACAGGCGTGCCTTGCCAAACTCGGCGGCGACGTCCTGCATCTCGCGCGGAACGGCGGCGTAGTCGTCGGTGGCGGCCACGTGGTCGGCGCCCACTTTAACGAGCACAAGCGCATAGCCGTGATCCTCAAAGTTGAGCTCGAGCTTCTGGGTTTTAGGCTGAGCCTGGTCCTCAAAGTCCATGTAGGCAAGGCCGCCCAGACATACGGCGGCCTGGTCCATCAGACCGCAGGGCTTGCCGTAATAGTTGTTCTCGGTGCGCTGGCTCATCTGGGCGAGCGCGACGGGCTCGATGGCGGGTGCGCCCCAGAGGGTTTCCATGGCACGACCGTATGCGGCCTCGACGGCGGCAGAGCTGGAAAGACCGCCACCCGAGGGGACGGAGCAGGTGAAGGCGAAGTCGAAGCCCTGGGGCTCAACGCCCAGAGCAGCGATTTCGTGGGCCATACCGCGGACGAGGCTCGCGGACGTACCCTTCTCGGACTCCTGAACGTCTAGCGTGTCGAGCGTGATTTCAAACGTGGGATAGCCCTCGTCGGCTACGCGAACCTTGTTGGAATCGGTTGCCACGGCGATGCCGTCGACGGCGACATCGAGCGAGCCGGCGATAACGTGGCCACCCTCGTGGTCGGTGTGGTTGCCGCTGATCTCGGAACGGCCGGGTGCGTGCACGTAGAGCACCTGGCGGTCGCCGATGGGGCCAAACTCCTCCTCGAACAGCTTGGTGAGCGTGGCGAATGTCTTTTCGTCGGGGGTGGTCATGGGAGTCCTTTCCTTGGCGTGCCCGGGTGGGTTTTGCGTCGTTATGAGTACGTTAACAACTTGTAGCGGCATGAACCAAGTGTTCACGATACCGCACGTTACGGGCTATGTTAACGTACTCATAACACATCGCTTGTCACTTTTTGAGAATCTGGTAATCGGTCGATATTCGGCCGTGAACGGTAGTGCCGTATGGACTTATAAAGCAGAAGAGATGCAGATAGAAAAAGTAGAGTACGTTAACATGCGTCCGACGATAGCGGGCCTCGGCGCGGGATGTATTACTGCCCGGGCCGGCATTCACGCTATTCAGATCTCGCAAGGGTGAAGGTGATCCTGTGGCAAGGCGCCCGTCCAACGATACCAGTTCGCGTCCGGTCTCCATGGCCGACGTCGCCCGCGCTGCTGGCGTTTCGCAGCAGACGGTTTCGCGCGTCGCCAACGGCTTGCCCAACGTTAACGAACAGACGCGCCAGCGCGTGCAGGCCGCGATGCAAGAGCTCGGCTTTCGTCCGAGTTATGCCGGTCGCTCGCTGCGCGACGGCCGTTACCATTCGGTCGGCCTGTGCATCAACGATGTCACCAAGTTTGGCAACCTCTCAATGATCGACGGCATCGCCAGCGCTGCTCGCGAGCATAATTGCGCTATCACGCTGGTCGAGATGTCCAAGACCGAGGAGTTTTCGCTTGCCGAGGCCACGCGTCGTATGGCGGCATTGCCGGTGGACGGCATCATCATCGGCATGAGTCGCATGGCACCCGATTTCGAGACGTTTGATCCACTGCCGGGCATTGGCACGGTCATCGTTACCATGTACGCGCACCCCCGGGTGACCACGGTCGATTCCGACCATTACGGCTGCTCGCTATTGCTTATGGATCACCTGTTTGAGCTGGGGCACGAGCAGATTCGCTATATCGGCGGCCCGTCGTTCTCGGTCGACGAGCAATTTCGTCGCGCCGGTTGGCAGGATGCGCTCGAGCGTAAACACATCGAGCCGGCAGAGCCGCTCGAGGGCGACTGGTCTGCCAACAGCGGCTACGAGGCCGGCAGGTACCTGGCCGAGCACGATCACACCATGACGGCGATCTATGCGGCAAACGATCAGATGGCAAATGGCGCGATTGCCGCGCTGCGTGATAGCGGCCTGCGCGTGCCCGAGGACGTGAGCGTGGTGGGCGTCGACGATTCGCTCGATGATTTTGTGGCACACAACGAGCTCACGACCGTGCGATTCGATCTACATCAGCGCGGACGCGAGGTGTTTGAGCATGCGGTTCCCGAGGCGGGTACGGCGGGCAAAACCGTTGCCATCCGTATTCCCGGCCAGCTCATCGTTCGACATAGTACGGCGGCACCGCGCGCATAGTTTTCGCAGGTCAACGGTGATATGTTGAACATCAATAACAATCGGTAAGGATGTCGGTAGATAGCTGTTGGGATGTAGCCGAGTGCTATGATAGACGGGCTCTTTTGTCTATCTAGGAGGCTTTGCCTGATGGAGATCACCAAGGATATCCGCTACATTGGCGTCAACGATCACGACATTGACCTGTTCGAGGGCCAGTACGACGTGTCCGAGAACGGTATGGCATACAACAGCTACGTTATCTTGGGCGATAAAATCGCTGTCGCCGATTCGGTCGACGCTGGCTTTGTCGACGAGTGGCTCGGCAACCTCGAGGCCGCGCTCGACGGCCGTAGGCCCAACTACCTGGTTGTCCATCACATGGAGCCCGATCACTCCGCCGGCATCGCCGCCTTTATGGAGCGCTATCCCCAGGCACAGATTGTGGCCAGCATGGGTGCTTTCCGCATGATGGTCAACTACTTTGGCACCGACTACCCCGAGCGCAAGATGGTCGTCAAAGAGGGCGACGTGCTCGATCTGGGCGGTCACAGCCTAACGTTTGTCGGCGCTCCCAACGTTCACTGGCCCGAGGTGATCTTCTCCTACGAGTCCACCGACAAGGTACTCTTTAGTGCCGACGGCTTTGGCAAGTTCGGTGCTAACGACATCGAGGACCCGGAAGGCTGGGCTTGCGAAGCGCGCCGCTACTACTTTGGCATCGTCGGTAAGTTCGGCAAGTTCGTGCAGGCCGTGCTCAAGAAGGCCGCCGGCCTGGACATCCAGATCATCTGCCCGCTCCATGGTCCTGTTCTTACCGAGAATCTGGGCTACTACCTCGACACCTACAACACCTGGTCGAGCTATCAGCCCGAGGACGAGGGCATCACGATTGCCTATGCGAGCGTGTACGGCCATCTGAAGGCTGCCGTTGAGGAGCTCGCATCTGCTCTCGAGGCCCGCGGCCAGAAGGTCTCCGTCTTTGACCTGGCTCGCGACGACATGGCTGAGGCCGTTGAGGATGCGTTCCGCTATGACCGTCTGGTGCTTGCCTCCATCACCTATCAGGGCGAGATCTTCCCGTTCATGAGCACCTTTATCCACACGCTTGCCGGGCACGCCTATCAGAACCGTACCGTGGCGCTTGTCGAGGCCGGTTCCTGGGCGCCTGCAGCTGCCAAGGTTATGACCAAGGAGCTCGAGGGCATGAAGGACATCACCCTGGCGCAGAACAAGGTGACCGTGCTGGGCTCGCTCAACGACGCCTCGCGCGCTCAGATCGAGGCCCTCGCCGACGAGCTTTCCAAGTAGAGACACGTTCACTTTTAACGCTCAAACCACCACAAAGGGGACAGGCACCTTTGTGGTGGTTTTTGTTTAAGCGCCGGCGATGACGAGATTCGGGCGGGCGTCGTCGGCGGTCTCGGCGATTGAGGTGGCGACGGCGCCATCGGGATCACGGTCCATCACGATGGTGTCGACATCGGTCAGCTCGGCAAAGCGGTACATGCCGCGTCCGTTAACCTTGCTGGCGTCCATGAGGGCGACGCTTTGGCGGGCGGCACCGACCATAGCCGCTTTGGTCTCGGCCATCTGCGGAAAGTCGGTCGTAAAGCCGCAGCCGGGAACAAAAGCGCCAGGGCACATGACGGCAAGATCGGCGTGAACCGTTTGAAGCGCCTGCATAGTGAGCGGTCCGTACAGATAACGATGGCCTTTACGCAGCGCTCCGCCCAGCATGACGACATCGACCGAGGGCATACTCTCGTCGATGTAATCGGCAATGGTAATGTCGGCCGTGATGACGGTGATGCCGTTGCGCTGGTCGAGGAGCCGGACAAACTCGAG
The DNA here is from genome assembly GCA_018365375.1 of Collinsella sp. Taxonomy (GTDB): domain Bacteria; phylum Actinomycetota; class Coriobacteriia; order Coriobacteriales; family Coriobacteriaceae; genus Collinsella. The sequence continues at coordinate 89,774 of JAGZKE010000003.1, forward strand.
AGCGGTGGTGCCTGAGTCGACGAGCAGCGTGTCGCCATCATTGACGAGCTCGATGGCACTTTGTGCGATGGCCTGCTTGGCGGCGACATTAACATTGATGCGACGATCCTGCGTGGAGACGGTCAGGCGCTTGTGAAGCGATACGGCACCACCATGTGTGCGGCGCAGTTTGCCGGACTCGGCGAGTGCGTCCAGGTCGGCGCGAGCGGTGACAGAGGACACGCCAAAGGTCTGGGCGATTTCTGCTACCTGCACCGAGGCGTTATGCTCAAGCATCTCCATGATGGCGGCACGACGCTCATCGGCGAAGGCTCGGGTTGTTACATGGGCCATAGCTGCTCCATCCTCAACTGAAATTTGCAGGAATTGTGTTGAGTCCATTTTCGTTCATTATCTTTTTGAGTAAGAAAACACCTTTCGATTACTTATCTTTTCTATAAAAGAAAGATGATTCGCTTGAAAACTGCAATGTCGTATAGAGGAATCCGGTGCGAATCTCTTCCGTTTGCTTTTCAAAAACGAGTGTCTTGACCTGTGTGCCGGTGATATCTCATGCGTGCGACACCGTCGATTTTCATACAATGGGCGCAGCAAAACGCAAGGTAAAACGCCTTGTGAACAACTACGCCCGATGTCCAGATGCGGGCGAGGGAGAGGAGCAAACGCTCATGGCACTTGTTACCACCGAAAAGATGCTCAAGGACGCTCAGGCCGGCCACTACGCCGTAGGCGCGTTCAACGTCGAGAACCTCGAGTTTGTTATGGCCGTTCTGGCTGCTGCCGAGGAGACCAAGTCCCCCGTCATCATGCAGACCACCCCGGGCACCATCAAGACCGCTGGTCTGGACTACTTCTACGGTATGGTCAAGGCTGCCGCCGAGCGCGCTTCCGTGCCCGTCGCTCTGCACCTCGATCACGGCGATGGCTATGACCGCTGCATGCAGGCTTTCCGCACGGGCTACACCTCTGTCATGATCGACGGTTCGCACGAGTCCTTCGAGGACAACATCGCCCTAACCAAGTCCGTCGCCGACGCTGGCTGCGCCATGGGCGTGCCCGTCGAGGCCGAGCTCGGTAAGGTTGGCGGCAAGGAGGACGACGGTCCCGCGGTTGAGGGCGAGAGCCCCTACACCGATCCTGCCGAGGCTAAGGAGTTCGTCGAGCGCACTGGCTGCACTTCCCTCGCTATTGGCGTTGGCACCAGCCACGGTGTGTACACGAGCGATCCGCACATCGAGCAGTCCGTGGTCAAGGCCATCCGCGACGCCGTTGACGTGCCGCTGGTTCTGCATGGCACCTCCGGTGTGCCCGATGAGCAGGTCGCCGAGGCCGTGAAGAACGGCATCTGCAAGGTCAACTACGCCACCGAGCTGCGTCAGGCCTACACCAAGGGCTTCATGGCCTACATGGCCGAGAACCCTGCCTGCTTCGATCCCAAGAAGCCGGCCAAGGAGGGCATGCGTGAGATCACCGAGCTGGTTAAGATTCGCATGACCAACCTCAACTCTGTGGGCAAAGCAGAGTAACAGCAAGGGTACTCCGACTCGCTACATATCCCGGGGAGGGATGAGGGCTTAGTTCCCCAATCGTCCTCGGGCATGCAAAAAGCCTCGCTGCGCACTTCGTGCGGCGAGGCTTTTTGCCCCCTGCGGAAAGATTGGGGAACTAAGCCCTCGTCCCTCCCAAGTTGACCTTCTCGAGGTCGTCGCCCTTGTGGCGTTAGGTCTGAAAATAATAAGAAGCCTTCGCGCTGCGGAATGATTTTGGAAACCAAGTACGGGACCCGCCCAAACCGTCCTGCTCAATCGCCCTTGTGGCGTTAGTGTCGGAAAAATAAGACGTTGCTTTTTGCCCCCTGCGGAAAGATTGGGGAGCTAAGCCCTCGTCCCTCCCAGGTTGACCTACTCGAGGTCGTCGCCCTTGTGGCGTTAGGTCTGAAAATAATAAGAAGCCTTCGCGCTGCGGAGTGATTTTGGAAACCAAGTACGGGACCCGCCCAAACCGTCCTGCTCAATCGCCCTTGTGGTGTTGGGGCTGAAAGGGTGGGGCGCGGGGGTTACTTGGTTGTTAGGGTTAGCAGGTCGTTGGGGGTTTCGAGGTTGTAGGTGGCATTTGGGATGTCTTGGTGTGATCCCCATGCCGCTCTGGCAAAACTGACCCCTGCCGAAGTTGCGCATTGTTCGTCGTAGACGGTGTCGCCAACGTAGACGACGTTGCCAGGATTCGCGCCCGTACGCCGGAGATATTCGAGCATGGGAGCGGGTGCGGGTTTATGTTCGGTTGTGTCTTCGACAAGGATGATGTGCTCAAAATACTTATCGAAACCAAGGGGTGCAATTTCTTTAGCGTATTCGTCGCGCGCACGTGAGGAGACGATGCCAAGTTTGCAGCCGCTATCGGCGAGTGTTGCGATGACTTCAAGCAAACCTGGAAACACGCTGATGGTGCTTTTAAAGCTGGCGGCAACTTGGCACCAGCGATCCAACGTTGCCTGCGAGTAGATCCCAAGTTTCTCAAGGGCATCCTTGCCGGGTATGCCGAGGGCAAATTCAAGCTCGTGTCGGGGGAGCGTTTTGCCGGTTTCTTCTTGGACAATCTGGTCAAGCGATGACAGCACGCTTTCTTCTGTATCTGCCAATGTCCCATCAACGTCAAACACGATATAGTCAAAGTACTTCATATAGTAGCTCCTATCCATTGTTTGCCTGCAAGTTTGATGCAGTGACAGAAGAAGGGCTAGCGGGATTTCTGCCTGGTACTATCGAGATTCTGCCTCGCTGCTCGATAGCTCGAAGGAGTGCATCCCATTTGTTCTTTAAATACCTGGCCAAGATGGCTTGCTGTCGCAAAGCCGCATTGGCGCGCGACTGTCTGGACCGTTCGCGTGGTGTGTGCCAAAAGTTCGCAAGCACGGTTTACGCGGTATGCGCGCAGATATGCCGCCGGGGTCGTTCCTGCGCAAGCTTCGATAATGCGGTAACACTCTCTTTCGCTTACGCCGGCTGCAGATGCCATCTGGGGCACATCTATAGCGGCTGCATAGTTTGCGCGGATAAAGTCCAGGATTGCCTTGAACTGTACGTCGCGGTTGGTCATCCAAGAGGCGTTGTCGGAGGAAAAGAGCGGTTCGGCCTTGGCGTAAATCTGAATCCAGAGCTCTGACAAGCTATTCCGAAGCGCCATCTCGTTCTGCGGCCGTTGAAGGTCGTGGTTAAAGGAACTCTTTAGCAAATCGATAAAGGGCATATCGTCGGGGTTGGTGGGCGACCATTTGAGCACATCGACGCCTCGACATTGAAGCAATGGGTTGATGTAGCGCTTTTGGAGACGTCCCGTGGGATCGCCGAGCATCGACGGCTGAAAGATATGCAGCATTTGAATGGCTGGCGCCGAATTGGGTGATTGCAGCGTGCTGTGCAAAACGCCGCCGTTGATAAAGCCGGCGGACCCTTCCCCAAAGCGTACGTGCTCATGAGCCGCGCGCGTTCGATAGTCAATCGCTCCCTGCTCCATGTAGAAAAGCTCAACCTCGGAATGCCAGTGCCAGGGGACGGAATTGCCCGGATAGCGAGCGAATTCTGCGCGTTCGGCAATATAGGGCCAGTCTTCGGCGGTCTCGGGAAACGCTTCCTCGCGTCCTCCGCGGTGCAATTTTATGTGATCCATGTTTCGCATGGCATCAGTATAAAGCGCGATGGGCTTAGATTGCTCTTGCCTGTTCGGGGAACGCCTTGTCTAGGGATGCTTGGAGCTTTTCGAACGATGCTCTCAAGTTGTGGCTCTGGTCGGTTGAGCGTTTGGCTTTTGTGGTGGGGGAGTCGAGGAGGCCGTTTCTCTGTGTCGGGGGGAAGGAGAAAAGGTTTGCATGATTTAGGGATGGCTGCTGTGCTGCGCCGTTGGAAGAATGCATGCTTATGCGGCCTCCTCGATGTCCAACAAAAGATTGCGCACGGGGTGTGCTGCTAGGTCCCGTGCGCTGGCAGTATTATGCCGCGGTTGCTGCAAAGAAGCGCTAAAGAAAGGCTTAACCTGGTTTGGTGTTACGATGAAACCGCAGGTCAAGGCTATTGAGTAACACTCTTGAAAGGTTTTGAGCTTAAGGGCTTTCTAAGGTTTGTGGCGTAGACGTGGCGCGGACGTGCGGAGCGTGTGAATGCTCGCTGTTAGCGCTGCGGCTCTGCAGCCCGTACCTGCTCGATGACCTTTTCCATGGTGGCGTCGATGCGGTCTTTCTTGAGCTCGCATTCCCAGACGGTGATGGGCGTCCAGCCCATTTGGGTAAGTGCGTTGATGGCGGCTCGGTCGCGCTCGACGTTGCGACGAAACTTTGCCTCCCAAAACTCAACGTTGCGCTTGGGCTGGCTGGGGTTGCACTTGGGGCAGCGGTGCCAAAAGCAGCCGTTGACGAAGATGGCGATTTTGCGCCCGGGGAAGGCGATGTCGGGCTTTCCGGGCACCTTCCATTCCAGGCGATAACCCGTAAGGCCCGCTGCGCGCAGGCGCTGTCGTACGAGCAGCTCGGGCTTGGTGTTGGCGCGTTTGTTGCCCTTCATGGACTTTTTGATGGCGGCGCGACGGCGCACCAGTTCGCGCTCGTCGGCGGAAAGGTCCGAGGTGTCGATGCCGTCCAACAGACCGGGCTTTGGACGCTTTTTGCTGCGGCGCTTAGGTGCGCGCTTGGGCTTGGTGGCGGGCTCGTCGGCTGTGGTGGACTCGGTGTCGTTGGCGGCGTTAGCCTCAAGCCGATCTTCCTTCAGCTCAATCAGGGCATCGATAAGCCCCTTGTCGGCGGGCATCCATTCCACCGTGGCAAGCGAGGCGCGCGGAATCCAGCGGATATCGAGCTGTCGGTCATGTTTCTGAGGCTCATCGGATTCATCGGCGAGCGAGCAGTAGTAGCACTCCATGGAGAGATGAAAATCGGGGTAGTCATACTCAACGGTATAGAAATCGCGCAGGTTGGTAACTTTTACCTGCAGCTCTTCCATGAGCTCGCGGCGCACGGCGTCTTCGGGTGTCTCGCCGCGCATGAGCTTGCCGCCCGGGAATTCCCAAAGTCCTTGCATGTCGCCGTAGCCGCGCTGCACGGCAAGCAGCTCATCGGATCCTTCTTTGCGAATGATCCCAGCGGCAACATGAACAGTCTTCAACAGGAGTCCTCTCTCAATATCATCACGTGGCAGGCTAGCTACCCCTACCTTACACAACGGTAAGGCAAGCGTAAGCCATATCGATGGTAGCTGACTCGTCTTCTTGCGACTATAGATGCCGTAGACTAATCGCAAGAAAGGACTCGGTATGCAAACCACGCACATGGCGACCCCGGTACTGGAGGTCGCGCATCTCGAAAAGGTATACGGAGCGCTAGGCAACGTGACCCGCGCGCTCAACGACGTCAGCTTTACCGTCAACCGCGGCGAATTTGTTGGCATCATGGGCGCTTCGGGCTCGGGCAAGTCGACGTTGCTCAACTGCGTCTCGACCATCGATAGTGCTACAAGTGGCATGATCCGCATTAACGGCCAAGACGTAACACGCATGAAGCAGGCTAAGCTTTCGCAGTTCCGCCGCGAGGAGCTCGGCTTTATCTTCCAGGACTCCAACCTGCTCGATACGCTCACGGCACGCGAGAACATCGCCCTGCCGCTCACCATCGCCCGCGCAAACTCGGCAGAGATCTCGACCCGCGTGCAGGATGTGGCAGCGCGCCTGTCCATCAGTCAGGTGCTCGACAAGTATCCCTACCAGATGTCCGGCGGTCAGCAGCAGCGCGTTGCCGCGGCTCGCGCGCTCGTCACCGACCCCACCATGATTATGGCCGACGAGCCCACCGGCGCCCTCGACTCCAAAAGCGCCCGCCTGCTGCTCGAGAGCCTGGAGGCCCTGAATCGCCGCCTGCGCGCCACGGTGCTCATGGTCACGCACGACAGCTTTGCCGCCAGCTACACGAGCCGTGTGCTGTTTATTCGTGACGGCAAGATCTTCACCGAGCTGCGCCGCGGCGACACCGACCGCCGAGAGTTCTTCGACCGCATTATGGAGGTCGTTGCCATGATGGGCGGTGAGGGCTCCGATGCTCTGTAAACTCGCTTGGGGCAACGTCCGCCGCGCCGGCCGCGACTACCTCGTTTACTTGTTGACGCTCACCCTGGGCGCTACGGTCTTCTATGCCTTTAACACCGTCTCGATGCAGGTCGACATCGCCGGCATCGATGAAGAGGGCTTGGCGCAGGTTATGGGCAGCATGCTCGGCTACCTGACGTACTTTTTGGCTGGTGTCATGGCCTTTTTGATGGTGTACGCCAATAACTTCATCATGAAACCGCCGCAAAAAGGAGTTTGGCCTGTACCAGGTGCTCGGCATGGGGCGCGGGCGCGTCGCCACGATCATGGCGCTCGAGACGGTGATTGTCTCGGTGGTGGCCTTTGTCGCCGGCATTGTGCTGGGTGTGGGACTTTCCCAGCTCATGACGTTCTTTACGGCCTCGCTCTTTAAGACACAGATCGCCAATTTCCACTTCTTTTTCTCGGTGCATGCGTTCAACCTGACCCTTGCCTGCATGCTCGTAATGTTTGTGCTCACGCTGCTGCTGAACCTTCGCGCCGTGCGTCGTACCAAACTCATCGAGCTTATGGGTGCCGAGCGTCGCAACGAGAGCATTAAGACACGCAACCCTTGGATCGCGATTGCCATCTTTGCCGTGGGCGTGGTGCTTGTGGGCGTGGCCTATTACCGTCTGCTACGCGATGGGTTCCCGCTAACCGCGACGGACAATAAGTTGCAAGAGGCCATGAGCCAGTTTGGCATTACGACCGCTATGGTTACAGTGGGCACCTTTGCCCTGTTCTGGGGACTCTCGGGTATGCTCATCAAGCTGCTGCAGAGCCTGCGCAGCGTGTATTGGCGCGGTCTCAATATGTTTACCGTGCGTCAGCTTTCGGCCAAGGTCAACACGGTGTGCTTTTCGATGGGCGTCATCGCGATGCTCCTGTTTTTGGCCATCACCTCGGTGACGTGCGGTATGTCGATTGCCAATGTGATGAACGAGAATCTGGAGCGCTATAATCCGGCCGACATGTCGCAGACGTATGTCTATTACACGCCCGATACGCTCGACTTCTACAAAGAGTCTTTCAATCCGTCTGAGGCCGATCGAATGGTGCTGGCCGATAGTACGGTCGATTTGTACTCCGCATGGCACGGCGATCGTATCGATCACGATAACGTTGCAGACGGTATTAAGGGCAAGTCGGCGGACAACAACGACGAGACCGGCAAGAAGGTCAATATCGCCGATGTTGCCGGTGAGCATGTGCAGATCGATTCGTATCGGAGTTACCCGTTTGGCGGTTCGGATCCTTCGGTGACCCCAAGTGAGATGTGCAAGATCATGGGCGAAAAGCTTCCCAAGGCGTTCGGGGGTAGCAATGCCGATGCGATGGGTCTGTTTGTGACGCCGGCGAGCCAGTACAACAAACTGCGTCAGATGATGGGCGAGGAGCCGGTGCACATCGGTCACGACCAGTATCTGCTCACGTGTGATATGGGCGGCGAGCTGGTCGACATGTACACCAAGTATATGGCTGGCGGCCATGCCCTTACCTTGGGCGGGCATGAGCTCAAGCCCGCAACCGATAAGTCGGACGAAGATACGGCGGCCATCGCCAACTCGTTGATGGGCAGTAATCCGGGTACCGTCGTCGTTGCCGACGAGCTGTTGTCCCAACTTAATCTGCAGCCGTATTCCAGTAGCCTGCTCGTTAACTACAAACTGGGGATGGATACGACCGAGGCAGACGAGAGTATTAAATACACTGTGCTCGACAATCTGCTCGTTGACGGCAAGGAGCCGGGGTCGTGGGGAACCTTCATCATACGCTCCGAGATGTACACGCAAGCAGCGCAAATGAACGGTCTTATTAGCTACCTAGCCATTTACATCGGCTTTGTATTGGTCGTTGCATGCGCGGCGATTCTGTCGGTCCAGCAACTCTCCAACGTGGCCGACGGCAGCCGCAGCTATCGTGTGCTGGCACAGATCGGCTGTGACGACCGCCAGATTCGCCATTCGGTGATGGCGCAGCAAGCGGTATTCTTCCTGTTCCCGCTGGCAGTGGGCCTGGCGCACTCCTTTGTGGCACTTAAGGTGATCATCGAGCTGGTGAGCATTTTCGGAAATATGAGCATCGGCGGCACCGTGGGCCTCACCTGCGCGATTTTCCTGGCGGCCTACGGCGGCTACTTCCTGGTGACCTACCTCATGAGCGCCGGTATGGTACGAGCCGCCATCGCCACCCGCTACAGCGAGTAACAAGCGGGCAAAATCGTCGCAAAATCAGAGGCGTATGACCGCCGCGAAGGGACCAGGGGCCCTTTCGCGGCGGTTTTTGCCAATCTGGTGCGTCTCAGATACAAGTGAGTAGACTTTTTTGAACCTGCCGAGCACATCGCGGCAAGTGCTCAATAAAATCGCAGGTCAGGGCTGTGGCGTTTTGAGGTGTGCTCGGCATCCCGCCAAAAGCCTACTCACTTGGTTTTACTGCTAGAAAACCGCCGCGAGGGAAAGTAGCTCCCTCGCGGCGGTTTTTGGCGTTTGCCCAGATAAAACCTGCCAAAATAAACCTGTCCCTTTTTGGCAGGTTATCGCTTCCAAAAGTGGAGGATGAGCGTCGTGCGGTTTTGTTGCTCGGTTTTGACCAGGATGTTGTGGATGTGGGTCTTGACGGTGCCCACGGCAAGGAATAGCTCGTCAGCGATCTCTTGGTTCGATTTGCCCAGTACGACCAGACGCATAACTTCGGTCTCACGGTTGGAGAGCTTGTAGGCGTTGCGATAGAAGGGCATCTGCTCTTCGATGTGTCGATCAAGATCGCTGACGTTCTTTTCCTCGGGCGCCTCCTGCATGCGGATTGAAAGCACGTGGTAGGAGTAGATGATCAGCAGAATCGCAAAGTAGCAGGCAAAGACGTTTTCGCTAAAGTTGCGCTCGGACAGATATAGTTGCAGCCAAGAGGGCGCCAGACTCATGGGGACAATCAGAATGTTGTAGAAATCCTCGGCAACGATGCAACCGACCAGAATAGCGCCGATAATCAGGTGCTTTCGTTGGTTGTTAACGCGTGCCTTCAGCTCGACTTGCGTGCTCTTGCGTGCCGTCCAAAAGATATATAGCCCCACGAAAACAAGGAATACCTGACGCATCGTGTAGTAGAGCCATTGATGAATGGGGCCGTAGGGGACAGCGACGATAATCAGCAGCTCGCTCAGCAAGAACGTTGCGACGGGAATGACAAACTGCTTTTTTGAATGCTTGTCGAGCAAATCCATGGCAATGAGCCAAATAAAAGCCTGCGAAGCGGTCGCCACAAAGGTCCGCAACACAGGCATGGTAATTGAGTAATAGTCGCTGGCTGGAAAACTCTGGTTTTGCAGCGTGTATTCAAAAAAGAAAATCTCGGTCATCTCGATGGCATAGCAGATAAATACGCCGCTGCCATAGATAAAGAAGCGTCGACGAGACGAGGCATAGGCGGCAAGCGAGAGCACCGCCGTCACAATACAGATCACGAGTATCGCTAGGGTATAGAAGAACATCAGGGTGTTCATCTGTCACCGTCCCATCTCATTTATTCTATGGCCGAGCTCTGTATACCTTGTGGGATATAGACGTCTCAACCCTTCGTTTCATTGCGGATTAGGCGCCGAGATACAGCATAGCCGTATACCGTTCGCGGTTCTAGATGGTAAACCCCCTGTAAACTCTTGACCTGCGGGTTTATATTGGTTTAGAGGGGGTGTAACTCCATGAACGGTCTTTAATCCCGAATAAACTAGGTAAAAATTGCATACGGGTGAATGATGGTCTTGTCAACACGAGGCGTGATGTTCGAGCGCCTCATAGTAATAGTCGGCAAGACCGGCGGAAAGGAAATCGACATGGCACTGCCTAAGGATTTCATCGACACCAACGACTTCACCAAAGAGCAGATCCTGGCTATCGAGGATCTTGGTCTGGCAATGAAGAAGGCCATCAAGGTTGACGGTTATTATCCGCACCTGCTCCGCAACAAGAGCCTTGGCATGATCTTCCAGCAGGTCTCCACCCGCACTCGTCTTTCCTTCGAGACCGCTATGACCGACCTCGGCGGCCATGCTCAGTTCTATGGCCCTGGCACCATCCAGCTCGGCGGTCACGAGTCCCTGGGCGACACCGCTCGCGTTATGGGCTCGCTGCTCGACATCATGATGGCTCGCGTTGACCGTCACAAGGACGTCGTCGGCCTCGCCGAGGGCTCCGCTGTGCCCGTCATCAACGGCATGTCCGAGTTCAACCATCCCACGCAGGAGATGGGCGACCTCATGACCATGCTCGAGAACCTCCCCGAGGGCAAGAAGATCGAGGACTGCACCCTGGCCTTCATCGGCGACGCCACCCAGGTCTGCGTCTCCCTCATGTTCATCGCCTCCAAGGTCGGCATGAAGTTTGTCCAGTTTGGACCTAAGGGCCACCAGATCCCCGACGGCGGCCTGCACGTTGGCACCGTCGAGGAGCGCGCCGAGTTCGGCAAGCAGATGATGGCCATCGCCGAGGAGAACTGCAAGGTCTCCGGCGGCTCTGTCGTCATCTCCGACGACATCGAGTGCATCAAGGGCGCCGACTTCATCTACACCGACGTGTGGTATGGCCTGTACGACGAGGAGGTCTCGGGCGAGAACTACATGGACGTGTTCTATCCCAAGTATCAGGTCACCATGGACATGATGAACTTTGCCGGCCCCAACTCCAAGTTCATGCACTGCCTGCCGGCCACCCGCAACGAGGAGGTCGTCGACGAAGTCATGGACGATCCCGAGCGCTCCCTGTGCTGGGTCGAGGCCGAGAACCGCAAGCACTCCATCCGTGCTCTCCTTGCCGCCCTGGGCAAGCGCACCCCGCTCAACGACGAGGGTGTCGAGTACTCCGCCAAGGCTGAGCTCCACGCCGCTCTCGAGGCTCTCGAGCAGCTCTAAGCCTCAAGGCTTCTAAAAGCACGTTTGCGGGCGGCGGATGCTCGTCTCCTGTCGCCCGCTCACCGAGGCCCAAGCAATTGCCTTAATACCTTAGGGCCTCGGATCTGTCCAAGACTGAGCGAAGGAGCTCATCATGAGCGACGGAAAGAAAAAGCTTTCCTTCTTGACGGTCATTTCGACCATCATCTGCGTCGTCTTCGTTTGCGAGGCCGCCGCTCCTGCTGCTGCCATTGGCAACCAGCAGTTCTTCTGGTGGATCTTCCTGATCCTGACCTTCCTGCTTCCCTACGGCATGGTTGTCGCCGAGCTCGGTACCACCTATGACGGCGAGGGCGGCATTTACGACTGGGTACGCGATGGCCTGGGCGACAAATGGGGCGCCCGCATCTCGTACTACTACTGGGTCAACTACCCGCTGTGGATCGCCTCGCTGGCTACCATGTTCCCCGACATTTTGGGCATGGTCTTTGGCGTCGAGTTCAACTTGATCGCCAAGATGGGTATCGATCTTGCCTTTGTGTGGATCGTCTACCTCATGGGCCGCTCCAAGGCGGCCGACTCCGAGTGGGTCCTTAACGGTGGCGCCATCATCAAGGTCGCCGTTGCCGTTATCGTTGGCGCTTTGGGCATTTGGTATGCCATGGAGAACGGTTTTGCGAACGACATGTCCGCTGCCACCTTCCTGCCCGAGCTCACCAACACCAACGCTCTCGGCTACCTGTCGATCATCATCTTTAACTTCATGGGCTTCGAGGTCATCTGCACCATGACCGACGACATGGCCGATCCCGCTCGCGATATCCCCAAGGCTATCATCGTCGGTGGCCTGTCCATCGCCGTGATCTACCTGTTCGCTGGCTTTGGCATCGGCGCCGCCGTGCCGGCCGACTCCATCGATCCCGACTACGGCATGATCGTCGCAGTCCAGACCATGGTGGGCGACTCCATGATCTTTAAGGTCATCTGCATCGCCTTCCTGATCACCCTGTTCGCCAATATGGCCGCTTGGTCCTTCGGCGTTAACTCCGTTGCTCGCTACGCTGCCGAGCACGGCAACATGCCCAAGGTCTTCGCCTCGATGATCTCGGATGACGACATGCCCAACGGCGCCAACCTGGTCAACGCTGTCGTTGCCTCCCTGGTGCTGTGCCTGCAGCTCGTTCCCATCGACGCCATCTCCAACGGTGTCTTCTGGATGCTCTTCGGCACCTCCGTCGTCTTCCTGCTGCTGACCTACATCCCGATGTTCCCGGCGTTCCTCAACCTTCGCAAGAACGACCCCGACCGCGAGCGCATCTTCACGTTCCCGTTTAAGGGCGCCATGATGAAGGTCATGCTGGCCATCCCCTGCATCGAGCTGGTCCTGGCCATCGTTGCAACGCTGATCCCGTTCTCCGCCGCCGAAATTGGCGACAAGGTCCCGATGATCGTCATCTTCATCGTGCTTCTGCTCATCGGCGAGGTCGTCCGCGTCGTCTCCGCTAGGGGTCGCGAGACCGAGTACAAGGGCCTCACTCCCGAGCTGGCAGCTCAGCGTCTCGCTGAGGAGGCCGCCGGGGCCGAGGAGAACTAGAGCACCCGGTTCTGGGGCTCCAACCCTCCTTGTCACTTAACCATTCCCCGGGGTGGGTGTGAGCTATTGCTCCGGTAACCACCGCCCACCCCAATCTCTCTTCCGTATCCTCTGTGCGTTTTGTCTCCACGCACCAGGTTACGTTGTCGCTTGCCGGTGCGACTCTGTGAAAACCGACGCCGGGCGCCCCGACCTTTGCCGGGGAACGGGCGCCTACCATCTCTTGGTTTTAGGCTGCGGGTAACCCGCCCGCAGCAAGCGATCGTTCGATTTGGAGGAAATCTTATGCGTACGATCACCGAGTCCGAGTCCACTCCCAAGGCCGACGGCTTCTTCAT
>JAGZKE010000016.1:0-40357 GCA_018365375.1 Collinsella sp.
TATCATCACGCAAACAACCTATGAACACAGAAAAACGGCGTGACCTTCGGGTCACACCGTTCTCTGCGACAAAATAGTTACTTGTCACTATTAAACCTTAACGAACTGCCCTTATTTAGCAGAGGGGATTCATGTACTTTAGCTTAATGGAGTACATCGGTGAGCTGAGGGCCGCCACGCACGCAAGCGTGCACCCCTTTTCCTAGCGTATCTGGACGCCGGCTTTCTTTTTCTCGGCCTTGACGCGGTAGAGCTCCGCATCGGCAGCGCGAAGTAAGTCTTGCCAGGTATCAACACTATCGCCGACCCGCGCGTAACCGATGGACATCCGCAATGCATACGGCACCTCGGCACGAGCGAGCTCGTCGTTAATCGCCGAACACAGGTCTATGATGTCCTGTTCCGCCGTCGCCTTTTGAAGCACCACGAACTCATCGCCACCATAGCGTGCGATAAAACCACCAGACGCCGAGCAGACCTCTTTGAGCGTAGCAGATATGACCTGGAGGGCATGATCGCCCTCAACATGTCCATACCGGTCGTTAATTTGCTTAAAGCCGTCGGCATCCATCATAAGCAGATACACATCATCGGCCTGGTCAGCACCCGAGAACAGCGACAGCATATAGGTCTCAAAACGGTTGCGATTGTTAAGGCCAGTCAACGGGTCGGTCGAGATCAGCTGCTCCTGACAAACAATGTAGAGCTGCAACATACTTAACATGATGCCGACACTAAGGCAGGGACCCGAATAAAAGACCTGAAAGACACCGGCCACCAAGGCCGGAATGGCGAAAAATGCCAAGGTTTGATAGATGGCCTTCTTTTGTAGGCTCTCGACCTTGCAAGATTGTATAAACGCATGCAGGGACGTATATATAACGTAGCAGTAGCTGACGATGGGCTGGATCATATAGACAAAACCGCGACGATACGCGCCCTGCGCATCGATATAGAACAGGGCGTGCGTCCAGTAGCTAGTAAACGCCAGTACGACTACCAGCACCGCAGGCAGCGTTACAAACGCCATCCTATAGCGCGCGGTCAAAAGGCGAGAACCCTGCACCGTCTCGGAATAGATAAACCAAATGAGGCACGCGGCGGCAAAGAGCGAAAACGAAACCGCGTTGGAAATCCAGTTGGCAGCAATGCCCAGCGTGCCGCCCACACCGTCCGAAAGCGTCCAGATTATATCGAATAGCATGTACGCGGCAGAGGTGTAACCGAGCGTACTAAACAATAACTGCTGGGTACTCGAGAACAAGGAGTGGCGACTTCGCGCGGCAAGCCCGATAAGAACAATCATGCATAGCAGGAATATCTCAATCTTGAGTGCCTTAACCACTAGACGCCATCCCTTCAATATCCAAGTGGTCAGAATCGCCCGATTCGTGTCTGGGCAATAAACACCCCTACTCCGCAGGGGTAAGGGGAATAATAGCAGAGCGCCCGAACGTCACTGCAAGACAGCTTTCGTTCGGGCGCTCAAACGGCGCGAATTGCACGCCGGCTTGATTGACTCGCGTCGACGATTACTCGCCATCGATGTCGGTCGCGACGGCCTCCTCGATGGCCTCGACACCGGCAGGCGACAGATCCTCTTTGCCGTGGCAGAACTTCTTATCGACCCAGCCGGTCAGAATCGGAGCCATGATTGCCGTGATGATGACGGCAGTGGCGATCTGCGCATACGCAGTGGGCGCAAGCTCGGCATAGCGCGGGGCGACCTCGGCGAGGGCGACCGGCGTGGTCATAGCCGTGCCGGCGATAGTGGAGCAGGCAACGGCCGCCTTGCCGTTACCACCGCACAGGCGCTCGAACGCAAAGGTAATGGGACCGACGATAAAGAGCGTGATGAGGCCCAGCAGGATGCCCGAAATACCGCCGGTGATAAAGCTCGAAAGGCTCATGGACGCACCGAGCTGAAAGCCGATAACGGCGATCGCGGGATTGGCGCCGGGGACCAGCAGATTCTTGATAAACGGGAACAAGTTGCCCAGGACCATGCCGATAACAAGCGGCAGGATGGATCCGATGATGGTGCCGACGGGGATGTTGGCGAGACCCGAGACACCGAGGATGATCATCGTGACGGCGGGGCCGGCCGTAAAGAACAGGATACCGACAGCGCCCTGCTCGGACTCATCGCCGAACTCGCCCATGATGCCCGTATAGAGCGCCATGTTGCAAAACGTTATGCCGCCGATGATAGACACGGAGCTCAGGCCCAGGAAGTTATCGTTAAAGAAGTACGCGACGCCCAGACCCAGCGCGGCTGCCACTACAAGCTTAGGAATCAGCACGACGATGCCGGTCTTGATGGCGCCCGGCGTGGACTTAAAGCTGATGCCGGCGCCCACGAACAGCAAGATCGCGGCAACGATGGTGTTGGAGCCGCCGCGGCAGGCAGCCGTAAAGAAGCCGCCGACCTCAAAGACCTGCGGGCAGAAGGTATTGAGCAAAAGGCCGACGATCATCGGATAGATCATGATGTCGCCCGGGATGCGCGGTACCTTGAATTTCTTTTGCTCGCTGGCGGTCGCTTCCTGTGCCATGAAACCCCCATTTCCGCTGACGCAGAACAAAAGCCCATGTCACGCTTTGCTACAGTAAAGTTTGACCATGGTACCAGAAGAAGCAGACCGCCTCGGTGAGAAATTCGATTCGTTAGGCCGGGACGATAACGCGTCCTGCTCCTATACGAGGCTCAAAACGATATAGAACACGATGCCCGAAACGCAGCACCACAACATCGACTTTGTCTTGATTGCCACCGCCACGACGCCGGTGGCCGCAATCCAGGGAACCAAGGCAGGCCAGAGTCCCGCGTCGAACGCGCCGGGGTTCACCAAGTCGTTGGCGACCAGCGCGGCAAAGGCAGCGGGCGGGATATAGCCCAGGGCCTCGGTAATGCGGGGCGACAGGGTCCGCCCGCGCAAGGCGAACGCCGGCGCGATGCGAAAGAACGCGATAGCAGCCCACGACGACAGCCACAGAACCAAGAACTCGTTAGCGGGCATCGCGGGCACCTCTTCCGTCAAATACAGTATCGCACGCCAGCGCAATGGCAATGCCGACCACGACGCTTGCCGGCACGGCAATATTCGCGAGGCCCAAGAACTTGCATACGGCGACGGACACCGCGCCCGAAACCGCCGCGACAACGTTACCGCGCGACAACCGCTGCGAAAAGAGCAGGCAGATAAAGAGCGAGGTGCAGACAAAGGCTGCAATGGCGGTGGGAACATCGACAACGGCGCCGACGATGGCGCCCATCGTACACGAAACGCCCCATGTTGCGATGAGGATCACGTTGAGCACAAAGGACTCGCGCGGGCCCCAATCCTCCCCTTCAACCAACTTGGCAAGCGAGATGCCATATGCCTCCTCGGTAAGTGTCGCGGCAACAGCCAGCGTCTGACGCTTCGAGGCACCCCTCAGATGCGGTGCGATCGATGCCGAGTAAAGCGCAAAACGCGAGGAGATGGCGGCAACGCTCGCGACGATCGATGCTGCAGGCACACCCGCCAGCCACAGGTTGCAGATCATAAACTGGCCGCTGCCCGTCACAAACGTACTGCTTAGAGCAAAGACCATCCAGGGCTCCATTCCCGTCTGCCCCATGATCATTCCGCACGGCGCGCCTATTGCCACATAGGTAAGCATCACTGGCCAGACGGTTCTAACGATTTTGAGCACCATACGTTTCTCATCCTGACAAGGTCTCCGAGCCGCATGTAGCGACACGGCAGAATCATCATCCGGCAGCAACCGAGTTCACCTACAATTGCCACCGGATCGAAAGACACAACTTTTTAGGAAGTCATTATGACAGTTATCGATCGAGACCGGGCGCGCGCGGCCTTCAAAAGCTACACCGATGCCTACGACGCCACCAACCCACGCATCGCGCTCAAAATCGAGCATACGTACCACGTGGCCGAGGCATGCGATGCCGTAGCGCGCGAGCAGGGCTGGTCGTCAGAAGATATTGACCTGGCATGGCTTTGCGGCCTGCTACACGATATGGGCCGCTTTGAGCAGCTGCGACGCTGGGACACCTTTAAGGACGCCGAGAGCATGAGCCATGCGGCGCTGGGCATCGAGGTCCTCTTTGGCGAGAATCCCGCCGATGCACCCGCCGTAACGAGCATCCGCGACTTTATCGATGACCCGGCAGAAGATGGGCTCATCCGAGCGAGCATTGCCTATCACAGCGATTTCCGCCTACCCGCGCAGCTCGACGTGCGCACGCGGAGCTTCTGCGATATCGTGCGCGATGGTGACAAGATCGACATTATGCGCACCATCGCCGACAGCACCGTCGACACTATCCTCAAGGTGGACGAGAAGACGTTTCTCGGCAGCCGTTTCTCGTCGCCGACACTTGCCGCCTTTGACGAGCACCGCTGCGTCGCACGCGATGAGCGCGATGAGCCCGCCGACTTCTTGGTGGGGCTTATCTGCTTTATGTTTGAGCTCGTCTATCCAGCAAGCCGCGCGCTGGCGCGCGAACAGGGCGATATCCACCGCCTGCTCGACGCGCCCTTTGGCATTACGCGGCCCTTTACCGACCCCGCCACGCAGGCAACTTGGAGCCGCCTAAAGGACGAGATGCGCGACTGGCTGGCGCGCGCCTAGCGCTCAAGCTGGGCCAGCAGCTCCTCGACGACCTCGACGGCATCACCGACAACCTTGTACTGGGCAGCACCAAAAATGGGGGCATCCGGGTCCTCGTTGATGGCGATGATGCACTCCGTCCCACCGATGCCGGCAAGATGTTGGATGGCGCCCGAAACACCGATACTCACGAGAAGCCTGGGCGAAACCGATACGCCCGTCTGGCCAATCTGGTGGCGATACTCCAGCCAACCCGCCTCCACGACGGGACGCGTGCAACCAAGCTCGGCACCCAGGGCATCGGCGAGCCTTCGCATCAGCGGCAGGTTTTTCTTGGAACCAATGCCGCGACCCACCACGACAAGGCGCTCGGCATCGGCAATCGAAGCCTGCTGCCCCCACTCCTCGGCGGGAATCGAGATCTCGACACGGGCCTTAACGTCTTCCGCAAGCATCACCTGGGTGATCGCGCCGGAACGGCCGTAGTCGAAGTCGGGAGCCTTAAAGATGCCGGGACGAACCGTTGCCATCTGCGGACGGTGGTTGGGGCAAATGATGGTGGCCATCAAGTTGCCGCCAAACGCCGGGCGCGTCTGCTGCAGTAGGCCCGACTCCGCATCCATCGAAAGCACGGTGCAGTCGGCCGTAAGACCCGTCTGTAAACGCACGGCAACGCCGGGTGCCAGTTCGCGACCAAAAGCGGTCGCACCATATAGGATGGCCTCGGGTTTGCGTTCGGCTACCAAATCGCAGATCAAGCGAGCGTAGACCTCCGCATCGTTTTGGCGCAGGCGCTCGTCGCGACAGGCCAGGACTTCGTCGGCGCCCGCGCAAACCAGATGCTCCAGGTCGCCGAGAGAACCCTCGGGACCCATACCGATCAGTGCCACCAGACGGCAGTCGCGAGCATCGGCAAGCTCGCGGCCCTTGCCCATAAGCTCATAGGCAACGGGAGTCACCGTATCGCGCTCGTCGGTCTGCGCGAATACCCAAATGTCTCGATATGCATCAAGGTCCACCGCACCAGCAGCCTCGTCACGCTCGATCGAGATAGCGTTGACAGGGCAGGCGTCGACACACCCACCGCATAGGATGCAGCCGTCGGTTACATGGGCGCATCGGTTGGGTCGCTCGCCTTCCACTACGATGCCGCCCGAGGCACAGGCACGAACGCAGCGACCGCAGCCGATACAGGCTTCGCTATCGATAATCAGTCCGCTCATCTATGCCATCCCCTCGATAATCTTGGCAAGTTTTACCGCCTGCTCGGACGCCGTTCCCTCAACGGCCTCGCACGTTTGGTCACGGTCGGGCACAAACGAGCGCACGACCTGTGTCGGCGACCCGGCAAGACCGCAACGCGCGGGGTCGGCGTTCACGTCGGCGGCACTGACCACGCGCACGTCCGCCTCCTCCGCCGCGCGAATACCGGCAATACTCGGCATACGCAACTGGCCAATCTCCTTGGCAGTCGTCATCGCGCACGGCATCTCAAGATACACCGTCTCCTCGCCGGCATCGCATCCGTGAATGAGCGCCAGCGAGCCACAGGTCGTAAAGCCCGCGCTCTGCACGCAACTCACGTCGGTCACGCAGGGAATCTCAAAGGCACCGGCAAGCTCGGGACCAATCTGGGCCGTATCGCCATCCACCGCCATCTTGCCGCAGATGAGCAGGTCGAAGTCCTCGTCGAGCGCCTCGATGCCGCATTTGAGAGCATAGGTGGTCGCCAGGGTATCGGCACCTGCAAAGGCGCGATCGGTCAGCAGCAGCGCGTCGTCGGCGCCTCGGGCGATGCAGTCGCGCAGCAGCGACTCGGTCGCGGGGATGCCCATCGACACCACCGTCACGCGCACATCCATGCCAAAGCCGATAAAGTCGTCCTTCAGCGCCAGCGCGCATTCCAAAGCGCTCGCATCAAAGGGATTAATGACCGCCTGCTTGCCATCGCGCACGATGGTATTGGTCTTGGGGTCCATCTTGACCTCGGTGCTGCCCGGCACGGCCTTGACACACACCACCATATGGAAATCGCTCATCTTCACGCGCCCCCTTTCTGGACGAGCTCATCCAAGAGCTTCTCCGAAAACAGGTTGCCGCGACCCAGCTGCCCGTCGGGATCGAGCTGGAGCTTGAGCCGCGCCGACTCGACCATGGCCTCGTGACCGTACATCGTCTCTAAGAAGCCCGCCTTGATCTTGCCGACGCCGTGTTCTGCGGAGACGGCACCGCCCATGGCCGTGACCTCGGAAGCCCACTGGGCAAAGAGTTCTCCGCCGCGGCAATAATCCTGTGCATCGCGCGGCAGAATGTTCACATGCAGATGGTTGTTACCGATATGCCCCCAGGCGGCAGATTCAAGCCCACTTTCCGCCAGCGTGCGGCGATAGAGGGCGATAACATCGGCCAAGTGCGCGTTGGGCACCGACATGTCCGAACCCAGTTTGGTGATGGTGAGATCCATGCGGCGGCGCTCGTCGATGAGCATGTTGACGCTCTCGGGGACCGCATGGCGGAAGAATCGCTGACACTCGCGATCGACCTCGGTGCGCGCGACCCATGTCGCATCGTCACTGCCGCCCGCAAGCTCCAGTACCCACCCCAAGTGATACAGCTCCTCAGTCGCCTGGGCTTCGTCGTCGCAGTCGAGCTCCACGTAGACACAGACCTTGGCGTCTTTGTCGAGCGCAGGCAGCGAGGCAAACGCCGTCGACTGCTCGCGCTGGCGACGTAGAATATCCAGGGCGCCAGCATCGAAGTACTCGATGGCAGCCGCATGGG
This sequence comes from Collinsella sp., assembly GCA_018365375.1. GTDB lineage: Bacteria > Actinomycetota > Coriobacteriia > Coriobacteriales > Coriobacteriaceae > Collinsella. The sequence continues at coordinate 7,402 of JAGZKE010000016.1, forward strand.
ACAGGACGGGACGCACAGAATCGGTGAAGGACACGGCCTTGTCTTCGCTGTCGAAGAAGCAGCTCACGCCCCAAACGACCGCGGGTGCCACCTGCAGGGCAATCTCGAGTTCGGTGATGACACCGATTGTGCCACACGCACCGATAAACAGATCGATGGCATCCATATCGTCAGCAACGAAATAGCCCGAAGCATTTTTTGTCTTGGGCATGGTATAGCCGGGAAGATCGAGCTCGAGTGTACGGCCCGCTGCCGTCACGAGCGACAGGTGGCGGCCCTGGGCAAAAGCCTCGCCGCGCCGAAGCTCAAGCAAATCGCCATCAGCCAGCACGACGTGGAGTCCCGTGATATGTGGGCGCATGGGGCCGTAGGCGTAGCTGCGGGCACCGGAGGCGTTACATGCCGCCATGCCGCCCAGACAGGCAGATGCCTCGGTGGGATCGGTGGGAAAAAACTGCTCGGGAGCCTCTTGGAACTCCTCGTAGGCCTCAAGCGATGCCTGGTCCCAACCAGCGGTCGGCAGCACCTTCTTGCTCAGCTGCTTGCGCAGCTCCGAGAGCACAACGCCTGGCTCCACGCGCAGCAGAAATTGGCCTTGTTCATCGCGGCGAAGGCCCAAATAGCGATTCATACGGGAAGTATTGAGGATATGCCCGCCGTGGGGCACGGCGCCGGCGGCAAGGCCGGTTCGGGCGCCCTGAACCGTTACCGGAACACGCTCGGCATGGAGCTTTTCCAAAATGGCACGGACCTCGTTTTCCGTTGTCGGAAACGAGATGCTCGAGGCCTCGCCCGATGCGCGAGATTCATCGCGGCCATACTCTTCGAACTCGTCGGTGAAGGGTTTGATAGTTGCAGACACGCGAACTCCCCCTTTAGCTAACTACAGTGTTTGCAGGGAGATGTTACCGCATCGTTTCGTCGACGTGTTCGAGACCGTCTCCATAATTGGCGTTTTTTACGTTCGTGCAATTCGGCGAGCGGCTTGATTTCCTCGGCAGACGATGCTTTTGACACATATGGCCCCGCCGTCGCCGACCGCGCGATTGTCGCTCGAAAAAAGTTGGAGTATTTTTTGCCGCCTTTTACCTGCGGAGACGCCAATCCGTCAAGCATTTGGTCAGAAATTGGTCAAGTAGCGGCTGATAAGGTCGGCGTCGACAGCCAAAACCGATAGAAGTTTTGGCCCAGAAGCAGGGAGGTTCCCATGGCATATTACTGGCCCCAGTACGGCATCGCCATCGAAGTCGACGACGATCCCCATCTCCTGCCTTTCGACGAAGAGGCATTCCCCGATACGACGGTCTACCACGTTACCACCGATGTGATCTGCGACCCCGAGTCGTTCTCGGCGCTCGCCCACCACATCGCGCATATCCACGACATCGAGCTCCCTCCCGACTTCGACGAGCTCGTCTACTCGCGCCGTCTGATGCTTCACATGCTCTTTGGAGCGGACCCGTCCACCTTTGCGCGCGTCTATACCGCCAAGGATGCCGCATGAGCGCGAAGAAGCCACCCCACTTTGCAGGCCTGGGTCGTCGCAAGAAGCTCATCGTTGCCTGCTTGGCCATCGTCTGTGCCCTTGTCGCCGTAGGACTATACGTTTGGCAGTCGCAGCCCGTACCCGAGGCGGGCGCTTCGGTTACGACGGCCGAGGGCAAAACGCGCCAGGAAATCCAAGATGAGCTCGACGCCATCGTCCGCGACAACATGATGACGATTTCGGTCGCGCCGGTCGCTCAGCTGCAGGAGGACGGCAAACTGCGCGTCAACGTGCAAAACGTCCAAGACAATAAATTTCCCCAGCGATTCCGCGTCATCCAAAACGACGAGACCATGTACGAATCCGGTGTGGTCGAGACCGGCAAGACAATCGAGACGTGCCCCGCCGGCGACATCAAAGAAGGCGAGGCGTACATCGAGATCCAGGCACTCGATGCAAAGACCCTCGACAGCCACGGCAATCCGACACGTGTCAAGGTACGGGTTGAGCAAACCGAGAACTAGCCTTCCGGCCGACACGGCACCGCATGCAATTCACCAGCATTCGTCCAATCATCGCGGGGACGGCCCGCGGCGAATAGAAAGGAACGACCATGGACATCACCAGGAACATGAACGGAGTCAGAGCGCTCGTCGTGGGCACAGGGCTCGCGCTCGCGCTCGCAATGGGCGCCGCCCCGACGCCAGCTATGGCAGCCGGGCGCGTTGGAACCACGAAGGTAATGGTCAGGACCGAGATCGACAACGTTGAGTTCAAAGTTCCGACGGTTATTCCCTTCGTCGCCAAGGCCGACGGCACGCTTCAGGGCCCCTCAGAAGACGCGACCACCATCGACAATCATTCGGCCTACGGCATCCATGTCACCAACATGAAGATCGACGCCATGAACACCTGGACCATTGCCGCCGACGCCAAGGCCGGAACCGCGCAGAACTCCATCGACTTTAAGGTCGGCCCCGACGGCGCGCTCCAGAACGCCAGCGCCGCCGCGCAAGGGACGGGCCTCGATCTTTCCAAGAATGCAGCCTTCGACATGGGCTACCAGGGCATTGCCGGCGGCACGGACAAAATCAAGCTCAAGACAAGCGGAAACGTCGCCCGCGTCACGCGCGACATCTTCCGCGTAACCGGCGAAGGCGATCAGGTTGCGACGATCACCTGGACGGTCGAGCCCGGTGCGCACACGGCATAAGGCCGTCGCCCTGGCCGCCGCCGTCAGCATCCTAGCGTTTGGGCCAGCCATGGCCTTTGCCCAGCAAGAACAGGCGCAGGCCGCCACGCAAGTGACGGTCGACCTCTCGGAGCTCGACCGCGGCGACCGCGAGGAACCGTTGGCGCAGACAGGCGACAGACGATGGCTCTTGGCAGCAGGCGCCACAGCAGCAGGCGCGGGAACCGCCGGCCTCGGTCTGCACATCAAACGCAGCCAGAAACAAAACACGGACAGGCCGCACTAAATTAGCTAAGGAGACCCCATGGCATCGAAGAACCTTTTGCCCGTCGTCGCACTCTGCGGCGCGCTCGCAACCGGAACGCCTGTCGCCGCTTGGGCGACTCCCGTCATGGCAGACTCCTTACCAGTAGCCCTAAGTTCCGCACCAAATCCGTCGAGCGCCATTGCGTGCGAGCGTTTTTCGATCGCACAGGCCGTGATCTCAACCTCGGGATGCCTTCGTCGTAATACGGACGGCTCGATAGTCGTGGATATCAAGCGTTCGAACAAGGCAAACGGCTCCCAGGCGGGGTGCGCCGTCTGCACGTGGCGCTCGGTTGTGCTCGATGCAGATGGCGATCCATGCAATTTAGAGCTGCGCATCGACATCGCTTCGGTCGATGACTCGGCGAACGGAGCGAAGGTCGCCTTCGACGGTGCGTTTTTCGAGAAAGGAGGCGGTATATGTCTGGGCTGCGCCGCCGCGAATGCAGACGATGCGCAGCCCACCCTCTCATTCACGGCATCGTTGCGGCTGACCAAAGCCGGTACCGATGTTATCGCGGCGGGAGAAGCGTCCCTGCTGTTCTACGCCGTCAGCACCAAAGACACAGACGCTCATTTCGAGAAGCCAGCCGGATCACTCAGCCTTACACGAGGGATAGAGGCAGGCCCTATTGAAATCGATGCCCACGCGCAAAGCAGGCAACGCATTCTTGCCGACCCGGCGCTTCTCGAAATGGAGTGGAACGGATCCGGAGCCATCGGAATTCTCCCCTCCGCGTTTGACGCCAAGACGCTCCCCCCAAACGACGAACCCATCAACGCAACCATACAAGAAGAGAGCGCGGACAAAGAAGCAGGTGCGGGCGACACGCCGTCGCCGACAAACAGCGTCCCAGCTTCTCTCGAAGCGCCGAATGAGCCCGCTGCCGATCCAAACGATCCCGAGCTCGCGGACAGTCTGGGGCTTGCTGATCCTCAAGAGATCGATGAAGGTAACTGCTGCGTGCTTGCCGCGCTCGACCACACAGAGGTCATCGACGCTGCGAACATCGAAGTTGCCGCCGCCAATCAGCCCGTCCGCAAGTCGGCTATCATCGCATTTCCTGAATCCATCGAAGTCGTCTTTTTGCCATCGGGCGAGGTCGTGGCCCCAACACTGCTCACCTTGTTGGGCGCCAAGAATACTCGAAACGAAATTAAAAAGGTCACAGTTGTCGACCCTGCAACCACCGCCAAGCTGCGTCTATACGCCGTTGCTCCAGACGGAGGCAAGACCTTGGAATTCGATGGCGACACACTCCTGGCCTGGCGACGTCTGGACATTATGCAAGACGTCTCGTATCAGATCGAACTCGAAGGGTTTGATCGTGCCCGCGATGCCAATATCATCGCCGCGGCTATTGAATCCCCACGGCGGCTTATGACACTGCGCTTTGAATACTATCCCTATGTCCCGACAACCACCTGAGGCTTAAATGCCGCGCATCATTCCTAATACCACTTATATAACGTATTAGATGAGTCGCGATGTACCTCGCATTTCGTTCTGCTACGATTGCCACGTTGGCATCAATACAGGAGGGCTCATGCCGGGCTTGGGAACAATCATCAACGTTGTGCTTTTAGTTGCGGGCGGTCTTTTGGGATTAGCGGGCGGCCGCTTCATTACACCGCGCATCCAAGACACGCTCATGAAAGCATCGGGGCTGTGCGTCCTGTTTATCGGCCTTGGCGGCACCATGCAAAAGATGCTCCTTATCGATGGGAAGGCGCTAGCGACCACCGGCACCACCATGCTCATCGTCTCGTTCGCCCTCGGCTCGCTCATCGGCGAGGCCATCAACTTGGAGGCCGCCATCGAGAACCTTGGCGAATGGCTCAAGCGCAAAACCGGCAGCGAGGGCGATAACGAGTTCACCAACGCTTTTGTCTCGACTTCACTCACCGTGTGTATCGGCGCCATGGCCATTGTGGGATCGATCCAGGACGGTCTGCTCGGTGACTGGTCAACGCTTGCCCTGAAAGGCGCATTGGACTGCATCATCGTCTGCACCATGACGGCGTCGCTTGGCCGCGGCTGCATTTTCTCCGCCCTGCCCGTCGCCGTGTTCCAGGGGACGATCACGTTGTTTGCCGGCGCGCTCTCCCCCATCATGACTACGGCAGCCCTCAACAGCCTTTCGCTCGTAGGCTCCATGCTCATCTTCTGCGTCGGCGTCAACCTCATCCGTCCTCAGACCTTCCGCACGGCCAATATGCTCCCCTCCGTCGTCATCGCCGTCATCTACGCCCTCCTGTTCTAAATCTATCAACGCAGCGGTATCTCGAACACCTGTTTGATGCTGTGCTATGATATGAGGTCACCGTGGCTGCGTTCGAGAGGAGGAGCGGTGGCCGACCAGGACATCAAGATGCTCATCGAGCGCATTATGGCCGAGGCCCGGACCCATCAGTCTGCCCGCTTCTCACATGAAGTCTATGCAGACGAGCCGATTCTCAAGACCGGCCGACAGATGCAGAACTTCCTTCCCGACCAATACCGCAAGATGCGCGAGATATCGCGCTGGCAGGATGACCCCAAAGGCGGCGCGGGTCGCTGGCTTTCGGAAGCCGAGCTTTTTTACCGTCAGGGCCTGCTGATGGCCGACTTTGAGGACGACTGCCCCTACAACGGCACCTTTAAGTCGTACTTTCCCACCTACAATGCCATGAGCGATCGACAGTTGCGCGGCTACTTTACCTGGCGTGCCCAAGTGCGTCGCGGAACCGTCGAGGAAACGTCTACATCCTTTGCCTTTCTGTATCTCTATGAGCTGATTTGCGGCATTGGCGTAGATGATCCGCTCGAAGGTTTTAACAAGATCAAGGCCTTTTGGGATGTCTATCGCGCCTTCGAGCCCGGCATCGACCGGTTTGCGCGCGTGTGGCTGCAGGATTACGCCGTTTTCCACGGACTCGACCCCAAGCTACTTCGCGACTCTAAAACCGTCATGTTCGATAACGCCCTTATCGAGCTACGCCGCGCAGCGCGAGACCTCTCGCCTGTACCGGCGCCGTCGGCCCAAGTCCCCAAGCGTCGCAAAACCTCCGAGCCCACGCTCCCCCTTCCGCCCGACGAGGCAGGCGAGGAGCGACTCATGACCGCTATAAACGCCCTCTCCACGTACAACCTGAATAACTCACGGCTCGACCGTTCCCACCATCGCGACCTGCGCCACGTGGCATGCGCCGTGTATGTCCGTATGGCGCGCTACTATGACACGCACCGAAAGACCGGCATCGTAGCGAGCTTGTTTGGGGAGGAGACGGCCATGCCCTACACCATGTTTGCCTCGGCCGTGTTCTTTGCGCCCGAGCGCCACGAGGACTGCGAATATCGCCTGGACCCCATTCACATCTACCGCTGCCAAAACGGCTTTTGGGAATGCATGCGAATTCACGGCAGCAGGCAAAAAAGCAGCAAGCTTGGTGAGATGATGCGCGCCTGCGACCAACGCCTACGCCTGGCCCTAGACCCCACCCACCCCCTGAAGGAGGAGAAGGTCCCCAAATATCTGGCCAAGATCATCGATGACGAGATCATGGCATGGCTTTCGTGGGACGCCGCACACCAGCCCATCAAGATCGATATCGATTTGAGCCAGCTGGGGCACATTCGGAGCGCCGCCGCGCAAACGCGCGAAGCGCTTTTGATCGATGAGGAACGCGAGGACGACGCATCCGCAGAAGCCGAGGCAGCGGACTCAGGGCAACCGGAAGCCGAGCCCGTAACCGACGCGATTGTCGAACCGGTCGTGGCATCCATTCGGCAGGACTTGACCGACGAGCCGACCATATCCACCGAACAGTTTGGTGTCGTGGCACCGCTTCTCGCGCCGACGCCCGCGTTCGCAGCTGCTGCGCCCGCTGACGCCACAAACGAACTCGCGCCCGCCGCAGATGCCTTCCTTCGCGCACTGCTCGAGCAAAACGCAGCGCAAGCGACATCGGCAGTGGCGCACTCGGGACAGAGCGAGGACATGCTCGTCGATACCATCAACGAGGCGCTCTTTGACCTGGTGGGCGACACCGTAATTGAATTTAGCGCGGCAGGGCCGCAGATTATTGAGGACTACGAAGCAGACGTGAGAGGATACCTAGACCATGAGTGATACCGCATCCGCAGCACCCCGCGTGCCCAAGCGCGTCGCTGCCGTCATTCTCAACTCGCTCAAGGGCGGCGTGGTCCCGCGCATCGGCCTTCCCTACATTACCGTAGGGCGCGAGGTCGAGATCCGCGCCCTGCTCACCGATCTGAGTCTCATCGCCGACGGTGGTGCGAGCTTCCGCTTTCTGGTCGGTCGTTACGGCGCCGGCAAGAGCTTTTTGCTCCAGACCATCCGCACGCACGCCATGGGTGAGGGATTCGTCGTCGCCGATGCAGACTTATCCCCCGAGCGCCGTCTGCAGGGCGGGCAGGGGCAGGGCCTTGCCACCTACCGCGAGCTCATACGCAATATATCGACCAAGACGCGCCCCGAGGGCGGTGCGCTCAACCTTATTCTTGATCGCTGGGTCGCCTCGTACGCCGACGTCGACGAGTCGGTCGTCAATGCCCAACTGGCCCCGCTCGAGGAAATGGTCCACGGCTTCGACTTCACCCGCATGCTCCGCCGCTATCGCACGGCCGTATCCGAGGGCGACGAAGAAGCCATGAGCCGCGTGACCAAATGGATCCGCGGCGAATACCGTACCAAGAGCGAGGCTCGCGCCGAGCTGGGCTCCTCGACCATCATCAGCGATGACGACTGGTACGACTACGTTAAGCTCATCGCGCGTTTTTTGGTCTGCAGCGGCTACAAGGGTATGTTGGTGCTCATCGACGAGCTCGTGAATCTGTATAAGATTCCCAACGCGATCACGCGCCAGTACAACTACGAGAAGATCCTGACCATGTACAACGACACACTCCAGGGCAAGGCGCAGTACCTGGGCATGATCATGGGCGGCACGCCAACCTCCATCGAAGACCGCCGCCGCGGCGTGTTCTCCTACGAGGCCCTGCGCAGCCGACTCGCTCAAGGCCGCTTTGCACGCGAGGACCTTAAGGACATGCTCGCGCCCATCATCCGTCTGCAGCCACTCACCTACGAGGAGCTGCTGGTGCTGATCGAAAAACTCATGCAAATTCACGCCGGCTACTTTGGCTGGACGCCCACGCTTACCGAGAACGACTTGGTGGACTTCCTCAAGATCGAGTTCGGTCGTGTGGGAGCCGACACACATCTGACGCCGCGTGAAGTCATTCGCGACTTTATCGAGCTGCTCGACATCCTATGCCAGAACCCCGACGCCAACGTAGCCGAGCTGCTGCAAAGCGTCGGCGGCGACGCGCTGGTGCCGGCAGCAGCAACAGGCGACACCGGCACCGCAGGCGGCGACCGTAACTTCGCCGAATTCACCATCTAACCTGCCAAAAAGGGACAGGTTTATTTTGGCAGGTTTTATCTGGGCGAACGTTGAGACTGTAATGCAGCAAGCCGTTGCCAGCCGCGTTGAGAGATTCGTTTTTGAGAGGAGGCCCCGTGAACGCCTTTGACCGCTACGCCCCGTTTATCCAAGACTTCATCTACTCCCACGATTGGGAGAGCCTGCGCTCTATCCAGGTTGCGGCGGCAGACGCCATCTTTAACACACAAGACAATGTGCTCCTAACGGCATCCACAGCTTCCGGCAAAACCGAAGCGGCCTTCTTTCCCATCCTGACCGAGTTTTGGGAGAACCCGCCCGCAAGCGTTGGTGCCCTCTACATTGGCCCCCTCAAGGCACTCATCAATGATCAGTTCGTCCGTCTCAATGACCTGTGCGAAGAGGCCGATATCCCTGTCTGGCACTGGCATGGCGATGTCTCGCAGTCGCACAAGGCTAAGCTCATCAAAAAACCGAACGGCATCTTGCAGATTACGCCCGAGTCACTCGAGGCGCTCTTAATCCATAAGCACATGGCGATCCCGCGCATGTTTTGCGACCTGCGCTATGTGGTCATCGATGAGGTCCACTCGCTCATGCGCGGCGACCGTGGCGGGCAGACGCTCTGCCTTATCGAGCGACTCTCGCGCATGGCCGGCGTGCAACCTCGACGCATTGGCCTTTCGGCCACCATCGGCGACCCCGAGCGCACGGGTGCCTTTCTCTCACAGGGAACGGGGCGCGACTGCGTTATCCCACGCTTTGAAGAGCCGCGTCGCGTGTGGCGTATCTCCATGGAGCACTTCTACAACTCGGGTCCCCAGGCACAGCAGCGAGGATTCGAGAGCATGGGTCCTCAAAAGGCCGAAGTGCTTGCATGCGAGCGCATTGAGGCAGCGGCACCCGCGGCACTGCCCGGCGGCGCCCAAGACATGCGTCACAGCGGACAGCTCACACAAGAGGAGCGCCGTCAACGTCGTGAGCGGGCACGGGGCAAGGCCGCTCCCAAAGACCGTCGCACTTCCTCGGCCCCCGAGGGCGAAATCGACATCCCACGAGCGACCGAGCAGGCGCTTCTCAACCCCACCGACACGGCGCCCGACAACGCCGACCCCGGTATGGGCTATATCTTTGAGCATACGCGCGGCCGCAAGTGCCTGGTCTTTGCCAACTCGCGCGAGGAGGCAGAGGCTGTGTGCTCCATGCTGCGCAGCTACTGCGAAAGTCGACACGAGCCCGACCGCTTTCTAATCCATCACGGCAATCTTTCAGCATCGCTGCGCGAGACGGCCGAGGGGCTCATGCGCGACGAGGAGCAGGCGCAGACAACCGTCACCACCTCTACGCTGGAGCTCGGTATCGATATCGGCCGCCTGGAGCGCGCGTTCCAGATCGATGCACCGTTTACCGTCAGCTCCTTTTTGCAGCGCATGGGGCGCACGGGACGCCGCGATCTTCCGCCCGAGATGTGGTTTGTCATGCGCGAGGAAGAACCCGAGCCGCGCACGATGATGCCCGAGACCATTCCGTGGAAGCTCCTGCAGGGTATCGCGCTCGTACAACTCTATCGCGAGGAAAAGTGGGTCGAGCCGCCCGAGCTCGATCGACTCCCCTACAGCCTGCTCTATCACCAGACTATGTCGACCCTCGCCAGCACCGGCGAGCTCACGCCGGCCGAACTTGCCCAGCGCGTGCTCACGCTCAGCTATTTCCACCGTGTCTCGGCAGACGATTACCGTGTGCTGCTACGTCACCTCATTAAGATCGACCATATCCAGGTCACCGAAGGTGGCGGGCTCATCGTGGGTCTCGCGGGCGAGCGCATCATCAACAACTTTAAGTTCTACGCCGTGTTCCAGGAAAACGAGGAGTTCACCGTTCGCAGCGAGTCGGCCGAGCTGGGCACGATTGTTAATCCGCCCCCGCCCGGTGAGCGCATCGCCATCGCCGGACACTGCTGGATTGTCGAGGAAGTGGACTGGAAGCGCCACACTGTCTTTGCCACGCAGGTCAAGGGCCGGGTGTCGGCCTACTTTGGCGACTGCCCCGGAGACATCAATACGCATGTACTCGAGCGCATGCGCAAAGCGCTCAACGAGCATGCGGCATATCCGTATCTCATGGGCAACGCACGGGCACGTCTTGCACAGGCTCGCCATACGGCCGAGATTTCGGGTGCGGGAACTAAGCCACTCATCAACCTGGGTGGCGACACCTGGGTGCTCTTCCCCTGGCTGGGCAGCTACGCCTTTTTGGCACTCGAGCGCATGCTCAAGATTAAGTGCGCCGCGGAGCTGGGCCTTCGCGGACTCGACCCATCACGCCCGTACTTTATGCAGTTTAAGATGAAGGCCGACGAGGAGACGTTCTTTGAGGTGCTCGCCGCCGAGGCCGTGAAGGACTTCGATCCCATCGAGCTCGTCTATCCCGGCGAGGTGCCTTATTTTGATCGCTACGACGAGTACGTTCCCGAGGAGCTCGTGCGCAAGGGCTTTGCCGAAGGCGTGCTCGACATCGAAGGCATGAAGCAGCGCGTTCTCGGCTGGCGCGACCACGCCTAAGACCAGTCTTTTTGGGACGGGGAAACTTATTTGTCGTGAAGGACGGTGCCGAGGAAGTCGGTGTCGAAGGGCACGGCTTCGGCAAAGGCGTAGTTGCCGTCGCTGGCGATGAGCAGGTAGTTTTCCTCGCCGCCGAACTCTGCATCGCCACATGGGACCACCCAAGCATGGTCGAACACCTCAAGCGCCGTGGCGGCACAGTCGCGCAGGAACGTCACATCGCTCCCCTCGTTTGCACTCACGATATTGGCAACGTAGACGCCACCGACATTTAGGCTGCCCCGCACCAAACGCAATGCCTCAACCGTCGCCAGCTCGCGTACGGGCTCGGCACCGCCAAAGCAATCGCTCACGACCACGTCGTAGCGACGATGGCCCACGCTCGTCACACCCAAATACGAGCGAGCCTCAGCGGTTATCACCCGCAGGCGATCGCCCGCCGCGCGCTCCAGCTCGTCTAGGTAGAACCAGCGGCGCGCCAGGCGCGTAATCTCTCCGTCATACTCGATGACGTCCATGCGCAAGCCCTCGTGCGACATCAGCGCGAACTTAGGATAGGCAAACCCGCCGCCACCCAGCACAAGCATGCGGTTGATGCCGTGACCATAAGCATCGTGCATCGCATCCTCGGACTCAAACACGTCGTCAAACGCACGATAGTACGCAAAGACGGGCTCCGCCCAACGCTCACCAACGTAGCTTGCGCTTTGGTAGACGCCGCCTTGCACCAACACGCGAATCTCATCGCCGTCCCCATCGTGCACGCGTTTCACACGCGCCAACCCATTGCGGGTTCGCGCAACCTGCAGACAGGCAGCACGAACAGCGACGGCGGCCGCACCAAGCGCCGCGGCTCCCAGGGCAACGCCGGCAACGACGCCAGCAGAAACACTCGGCTTGTTCATCTAGAGCTCCTTTTGCAGATAGAGTCCATGATCGTAAAAACCCAAATGGCGATAGTACTCGCGCGTACCAATCGCGCTGATCACGTTGATGCGCGTATAACCCGCATCCCGGGCAATCTCGCACGCACGCTCTACGAGCAGACGCCCCAACCCATGGTGCTGGGCCGCCTGGCCTTGATGCCCCACGCGCGCCGCCATGCCATACACGTGTACCTCGCGAATCATCGCCTCGTCCGGCATCGTCAGCAACTCGTCCGCATGCGCGGCAACAAACGAATGGTCGGGCAGCGACAACCGCAAAAAGCCCGCGATCTTGCCCTGCGGCGTCACCCACTGCAAAAAGCACTCGTGCGTCACCGGCGTCTCGTACGCCACCTCCTCATCAAGAGATAGCTCATCCAAGTCGGCACCCGCCGTGCTGATCTCGCGATAGCGAATCTCGCGCACCGTCACACCGTCACCCCGAGCGGCCAAGCGGTTTTCGACGAGCTGACGCAGGTTGGGTTTCTTGTTGCCCACCATGATGTCGTCGGAACTAAAGTCGCGGATCATGCGACTGATGCGGCAGAACGCCGGCGTCACCACGATGTCGTCGGCCAGCACATCGAGCAGCTCTTCCTCGGTATAGGGACGCCACTCGCTGCGCTCGTAGCAGCCCACCAGACGCGAGCCCTCGATGAGCGCACACGGGTAAACCTTGACCTCGTCGGGCATAAAGGCCCCTTCGGTCATAAAGCGTTCGTAGTCGCGCTTGTCCCCCTCGGGCGTGGCGCCCAGCAAGTTAAGCATAAAATGCGCGTGGATCTTAAAGCCAAACAGGCGCGCAAGCGAAAACGCCCGCTCGATCTGCGCCACCGAAATACGACGCTCGTTGATATCGAGCAAATGTTGGTCGAGACTCTGAATACCCATCTGGATCTTGGTGCAGCCCAGGCGGCGGATGAGCGTAAGCGCCTGCGGCGTTACGGCATCGGGGCGCGTCTCGATAACGAGCCCCACCACGCGATGCTTCGCCGTCTCGTTGATGCGCTGCTGACGCTCAAGTTCCTCCATCGTTGCCGTCTGCCACTTGGCAACCTCGCCCCACGGCGTACCAGGGCCGTACAGACGACGCACCGCGCGGTTGTAGCCGCCCACGGCAGCATCCACACGCTCCTGCTCGTCGGCAACGCCAGCAGCAAGCTCAGCCTCGTCTGTCGCAATGCCGGCAACCCGATAGCGCTCGCGGCGCTCTGTTACCACCGGCGGCAGCGCATCGGCGGGAGCGTCATCGAGCAGGCGCCCCGCCTCGGCACGGCTGATGCCCGGACGCGCCAGCATGGGGTTGGCCGCCACGCCGGCGACGGCATCGTCATTGAGCGCACGGAAAAGCTCCGACATAAACCACGTCTGATACCCTTGCGGATAGTCGCTCCAGGTGCCACCGAGCACGATGAGCTCAATCTTATCGGTTGCGTGCCCCATCTGCGAAAGCGCGGTCAGACGAGCGCTCACCTGCAGATACGGGTCAAAGCAATTTTGCTCCGCACGGGCGCACGCCGGCTCGGCGTGCAGGTAGCTTTTGGGCATGCGCAGATCGTTGGGACAAAACAGGCAATCGCCCGAGCATGGCCAGGGCTTGGTGATAACGGTAATGGTCGCCACGCCCGAAGCCGTGCGACGAGGCTTCATACGCAGCACCTGCAGCAGTCGACGTTCCAGCTCGGCATCGACATTCCACCCAGCCCAACGAGCCGGCTCCTCACGTTTTACCCGCTGGTAGAACGGCAGCAGACGGCGCTTGGCCAAATCGCGTTTGTCGGCACCCTCACGGCGCGCCTCGGCATGTATCAGTTTGACGAGCGCTTTGTCGTCCACGGTCTCGCCGCGACGCAGAGCCTCGAGTATGTTCAAGATAATCTGTTCCATGACCCCATTGTAAAGGCAAAGGCGTCGGAGCCCGTCACGGCCCCGACGCCTCCATCAAACAGCGCAGCTATGGTATATAAGTCTTCGATAACCGCCCGTCACTCTGAATCAAATGACATGTCGCCCGAACCGACCTCAAAACGATACGTAGCAGACTTATCGCCGTTATCGAATTCAAGATTCAAAATGGTCTCGCCGTCGTAGCCAAGCGGAAGGAAATCGCTCTCAAAGTCGCCGCTGCCCAAGGTAAGGCTCGCCTTAAAGCCCGTCGAGTTCGGAACCATCATCTCCACATCGCCCGAGCCCACACTCACGTCCATCGACTTCGCGGGGGCCTGGTAGAGCTCGAACGTCACATCGCCCGAACCGACCTCAGCACTGAGCGCATCAGTCACGCTGCCCGCAAACTCTACATCTCCCGCACCCAGGAAAAGGTCGAAACCATCACAGGTGACACCGGCAATCTGCAGATCACCCGAGCCCACGTGCGCGTTGACTCCCTTCAGATGTTCGGCAACACGGCGCGGCAGCTCGACCGTAACTGAGCGATCGATTGCCTTACCGTCATCACTTCCAAACTGGGAAACCTTGAGCGTCGAGTCCTCGACGGATGCGATGTTCTGCGTCGCGGCCTTGGAGGCATCCATACCATTGGCAACGCGTCCCCGCTCGATAACGCGAGCCTTGTTACCATCAATAACCTTGACGTCCACCGTAGCCGCATCGATATCGAAATCGAGGTAGCGAAACTCATCGGCATCAAAGGTCGTACACGAAAGCTGCTGAGGCCGAGCGGAATAGTTACCGCCATCGTTCATAAAATCGTCGTCATCAACCACATCGTCCATACCGGACAAGCCGGGTATAACATCGTCGAGATCCCACGGGCCATCAAAATGAATCAAAGTCCGCGAAACGCCAAAAACAAGCCCGATAATCAGTACAAACGCTCCGATGCCGACGCCCAGGCGCAGCTTGGATTCATGCGAAAGCTTCATCATTCGTCACCTTCTTTGGCACATGGCTCAGCGGTGGCCGCGGTAGCCACGTCAGCATCAGGTTCCGCAGAAGTATCCTTCCCCTGGGCCCTGACCGCCACCGGTGCCGGACCAACCTGAATATCCCCGCGCGCCCAATCGCCATCGAGTGCACGCGCCACCCAGTGATAGATGGGAATCGTGAAGAAGATCAGCGCAGCAAAGGGGCCGGCACCAAACAGGAACATCAGTAAAAAGAACAGCAGCCAGCACACGGCCCAATACGGGAATGACTGGAACGGACCCTTCACCGGAGTCGGACCAGCCGCACCGGTACCCGTCACCTGAGCCGTCGCCGCATTGGCAGCCTGCGCACTCCAGCTTGCCGCCTGCGCCGCCTTGGCTGCCGCGTCACTTGCCTGCGTTGCCGCCTCGGTGGCGCGCGCCGCCGCCTCATGGGTGCGGGCGCGCTCTGCCGCCTCGGCCTCGCGCTGACGAGCGCGGTCCTCGTTCTCAAACTCGATATCGTCCTCAATCTCATCGCTCGGATTGAGCAGCTCGTCCAGACTCACACCATAGAGCTTGGCGAGCGAGATCAGGTTCTCGGTATCGGGCGAGCTCTCCGCACGCTCCCATTTACTAACCGCCTGGCGCGACAGCCCCAGCTTTCGCGCCAGCCCTTCTTGGCTAAAGCCCTTGCTGCGGCGAAGGTCGGCGAGCCGCTGCGCAGTTTCTACATTCATGGTTCCTCCTATGTGATGCCAGCCGTGCCGCCGGACCGTTTTTGTTCTTAAGGCGCCTTGCACAGTTAAAAATCTATCCGCCACCGCCAAAAGCATGCCACCTATTCTAGTGAGATTTTTGACAACTGGCGGTTGCGGGCACATATGAGCTGCGGAAATGTGTCCAAACAAAGCAATGAGCCGCAGCTCGGTTGTCCCCGTTGCGGCGTTAACGGTAGTATGGTCATACTGTTTATTCCGCACCGCCAACGGAGGGAGTTCCGCGCCGTGAACCGCGATTTCGCCTCATCGCTCATCCAGCTCAACAACACGTTCTATCGCGAGCACTCCGCCTCCTTTTCCGATACGCGCCAGGCCCCGTGGCCCGGCTGGGTGCGCACCATGGACATCGCGCTCGAACAGCTCGACGTCGCCACGATCGAGCATCCCGTCCGCGTCTTCGATCTCGCCTGCGGCAATATGCGATTCGAAAACTTTGCCGCCGGCGGCGCACTTGCCGCCAAGGGCGTCGACGGCGCAAACCCCTCGGCAGATGCCAGCTGCCCGTTTGAGTTCTATGGCGTCGACTCGTGTCAAGACCTGGCCATCGATGCACATGGCCACGCGCTGCGCATTCCCAACCTGCACTTCCAGGAACTCGACGTGCTCGACGCCCTCATGAAGCTCAACCCCGCCGAAACACCCGACGTGCTTTTCGACGCCCCGCTCGCCGATATCTCGGTCTGCTTTGGCTTTATGCACCACGTGCCGTCGTGCGAGTACCGCGTACGCGTGCTCGACGCCCTGGTGCGGCAAACGCGCCCGGGCGGCATCATCGCCATCAGCTTTTGGGAGTTTATGAACGACGAGCGCATGGCGCGCAAGGCCGTTCGAGCCGAAGCCCGCGCCGAGCTCACCCCGCCGTTTGAGGGTTACGATTCCGCGCAGTTTGAAGCCGGCGACCACCTCATTGGCTGGCAAAACGACCGCCACGCCTACCGCTATTGCCATCACTTTGACGATCAGCAGATCACCGACCTGGTGCGCGGCGTCCGTACGTTCTACAAAAGCGGCGAGGTCCCCGTGCGCGAGCTTGAGCGTTTCCATGCCGACGGTCGCAGCGGCGAGCTCAACCGTTATGTGATCCTCAAGCGCCTGTAGGCATCGACGACTCGCCGCCGAGCCGTGCCGCTTCTTTCGGGCAAACTATGCCCACCCTTTTCAACCCATTGACGGAACGCGCAGCTATGCGTTCCATATTTATGACCAAGGAGCCTCATGGGAGCCGTCCACGTTCGCACGCCTAAGAACTTTGTGCTCGAGGAGCGCCTGGAGCGCTACGCCGATGCGATTGAGACGAACCCCGAGGCCTATGCCGGAGATTGGCGTGAAGTCTGTGCGCCAGTTGGCAGCAAGCCATTCGAACACCTTCACCTGGATCTTGGCTGCGGCAAGGGAACGTACCTTGTAGAGCGCGCGGCCCACGAGCCAAACACGCTCTTTATCGGCATGGACCAAGAGCCCATCTGCATCGCCTATGCCGCACAGAAAATCTGCGAGCATGAACTGACCAACGCACTCGTTCTGCCTCGAGGCGCCGCATCGCTGCCGCAGCTATTTGCCACAGGCGAGCTCGATGCCATCACCATCAACTTTCCCACGCCGCAGCCCAAGGCCAAGTACGCCAAAAAGCGCCTCGTCCATGTCGACCATCTGATGCTCTATCGCCCGCTCTTTGCAGCCGGCGCCACCGTAACGCTGCGAACCGACAGCAAACCGTTGCGCGATTACGCCCTGGGACAGTTTGCCACAGCCGGCTACGATACGCTTTGGGTAAGTGACGACGTCCGCCGCGACCATCCCGAGCATCCCGAGACCGAATATGAATGCCGCACGCGCGAGATGGGCGCCGCCGTCTATGGCATTTGCGCTACGCCCGGCGCGGAACCCATCGAAGAGCAGCTCGCGGCGGGCCGCGCGCAGGAGCAAAGCCTTGCCTGCTACCTGCCCGAAAACCTCGATGAGCTCACCTACGTGCCTCTCGGCATGGAAGAGGCCGTCGAGAACTTCAGAAACCGTGCCCGCAAGGGCAAGAAGCGCCTGCCGCAAGAGTCCTAGGGGCTTCTGATGGTCGCGGCGTCAGCAAATAAGCGCGAATAGGCGCCAGCAAACAACCCTCAAACCTAAGTGAGTAGACTTTTTTGCAATAGCCAAGCACAACCCGCATAACGAAAACTAAAACCGCAGATAGAACCCTTGTGCAAAATCCATGTGCTCGCGACATCGCAAAAAGTCTACTCACTTAGCTGGCAACTGCACCAAACGGCCGGGCAGAACGCCCATTTCCTGCATTTTCTTGCCTGCAAACGCATCGATGCGCCGCTACGCCATAATAGTTGGCGGACAATCGCGAGAGAAAGCAACCACATGGCACAGACCACGACAGATACCGCCGCCAGCACCGTCTCCGGCGCCGGCGCCGCCAGCTCATTCTCGGGCGGCACGGGAACCGAAGCCGAGTTTGGCTCGCTCGGCGCGCTCTCCCCCACCTGGTGGGAGCCCGAGGACGGCAGCGAGCCCGAACCGTGGCTCACGCCCGATCAAGCCTTCGAACGCTTCTTTGAATGGACGAGCGATCGCGGCATTGAACTGTGGGATCACCAAGAAGAGGCCCTCATGGACCTGGCTGCCGGCGATCACGTCATTTTAGGCACACCGACCGGATCGGGTAAATCGCTCGTCGCGCTGGGCATGCTCTTTATGGGCATGGCGCAGGGCAAGCGCTGCTACTACACGGCTCCCATCAAGGCTCTGGTCAGCGAGAAGTTTTTCGACCTTGTGCAGGTGCTCGGCCGCGATAACGTAGGCATGATTACCGGCGACACGCATATCAACACCAAGGCACCCGTCATCTGCTGCACGGCAGAGATCCTTGCCAACGACGCACTGCGCGAGAGCGAAGATGCCGACGTGGGCTGCGTGGCCATGGACGAGTTCCACTACTTTGCCGACCCCGACCGCGGTTGGGCTTGGCAGGTGCCGCTGCTCACCCTGCCCCACACGCAATTCATGCTCATGAGCGCCACGCTCGGCGATGTCACTGCCATCGCCGCCTCACTCGAGGAACACACCGGTGCTACCTGCGACTTGGTCGTCGATGCCCCGCGCCCCGTGCCGCTGAGCTACGACTACGTGACGACCTCCCTCGAGGGCACGGTCGAGCTCGCCATGCGCCGCGGCGAGGCCCCGCTCTATATCGTGCACTTTAGCCAGGATGCCGCCCTTGCAACGGCACAGTCGCTCGCCAATTTTGGCATCGCCAGCAAGGAGCAGCGCGAGGCCATCAAAGAAGCGGCAAAGGGGACGAGCTTCTCCACGGCCTTTGGTAAGATTCTCAAACGCCTGCTTGGATGCGGCGTCGGCGTGCACCATGCCGGCATGTTGCCGCGCTATCGCCTGCTGGTGGAGCGCCTGGCGCAGCAGGGCCTGCTGCCCGTCATCTGCGGTACCGACACACTCGGCGTCGGCATTAACGTACCCATCCACACTGTGGTGCTCACCGCGCTCACCAAGTTCGACGGCTACAAGATGCGTCGCCTGCGCGCCCGCGAGTTCCATCAGATCGCTGGTCGCGCCGGCCGTTCGGGCTTCGATACCGAGGGCATGGTCATCGCCGAGGCCCCGGAGCACGAGATCGAGAACGCTAAGCTCATGGCCAAGGCGGGCGACGACCCCAAGAAGCTCCGCAAGATTAAAAAGAAAAAGGCCCCCGAGGGCTTTGTCACCTGGAACAAGCAGACCTTTGAGCGCCTGATCGAGACGCAGCCCGAGACGCTCAAGCCGCGCCTTCGCATCACACACTCCATGGTGATTAGCGTGGTCGAGCAGGGCGGCGATGCCCGAGCCCGCGTACACGACCTCATCGAAACGAGCCTGCAGACTCCCGAGGAAAAGGCCAAGCTCGAGGTTCGCGCCGACGAAATCTTCGCCACACTCATCGATTCCGGCGTCGTCGTTCGCACCGAGGTGCCGCCCGCGCCCGACGCTCCGGCTGACGCCGCGCCGGACATCGACTACGCGCTGACGGTCGATCTGCCCGAGGACTTCGCACTCGATCAGCCGCTCTCGCCGTTCTTGCTTGCCGCGTTGGAGCTGCTCGACCCCGAGAGCGAGACCTATACCATGGATCTGATCTCGATGGTCGAGGCAACGCTCGAGGATCCCAAGCAGGTGCTGCGCGCACAGGAGCGCGCCGCGCGCGACCGCGCGATGGCCGAAATGAAGGCTGACGGCGTCGAATATGAGGAACGCCTGGAGCGCATCCAGGATGTCACCTACGAAAAGCCGCTCGAGGACTTGCTCGATGCCGCCTTCGACAAGTACTGCCAAGAAGTACCTTGGGCCAACGACTACCAGCTCTCGCCCAAGAGCGTCCTGCGCGACATGCTGGAGAGCGCGAGCGACTTTAAGGGCTATATCCAAAAGCTCGGCATCGCCCGCTCCGAGGGCATTTTGCTGCGTTACCTGGCAGAGGCCTACCGTTCACTCGACCGCACCGTGCCCATCGAGAAGCGCGACGA
This sequence comes from Collinsella sp., assembly GCA_018365375.1. Classification (GTDB taxonomy): domain Bacteria; phylum Actinomycetota; class Coriobacteriia; order Coriobacteriales; family Coriobacteriaceae; genus Collinsella. The sequence goes on from JAGZKE010000016.1 coordinate 27,448, forward strand.
GCGCCTGCGCGACATTATCTCGTGGCTGGGCTTTGTGGTGCGCTCGGTGGACTCGAGCCTGGTGGATGAGTGGGAGAACGCCGGCAACCCGGCAGCCCTCGATGCTGCGCCGCCGCAGGGCATCGACGAGGTCGTGGCGGACCGTCGCGGCTGCACGCTATTGGTGCGCAACGCGCTCTTCCGCCGCGTGACCCTTGCCGCCCGCGAGCACGTTCGCGACCTGGGCGAGCTCGACGACGACTGGGGCATGAGCGAGATCCGCTGGCAAAAAGCACTCGACGCTTACCACGAGCAGCACGAGGAAATCCTCACCGACGGAGATGCCCACAGCGCCGCGATGTTTTCCATTGACGAGTCCGACGAGAAGACCGCGCACGTATGGCACGTGCACCAGATCTTTGCCGACGAGGATGGCGACCACGATTTTGGCATCATGGGCGATGTCGATCTGGACGCCACGCAAGACGGCGGCGAGGTCATCTTCAAAAACTACCGCGTCGGCTTTATCGAGGACCTGCTCGAGGACTAGCCGAACATACTGGAACGAAACGAAGCGGGGCCGCTGGCAATATAGCCAGCGGCCCCGCTTTTGCGCTATACGCTATGCCTTACTCGGCACCCTCGACCTCATACGAATCCGCCTCGGCTGGCTCATCGTTTGTCTCTGTCGCAGCCCCGCGCGCCTCGTCAAACGCGGCCTTCATGGTCTTGTTGCCCCACGTGAGCTTGCGAATGGTAAGCTCATCGGCCTTGTTGTGGGCCAGACGCAGATTCTCGGTACTGCGACGCAGATCATCCTTGGTCTTCTCGAGCTGCTTAATGGCAGCATCAATCTCCTTGATCGCCGACTCGAACTGCTTGCTCGCCAAGTTGTAGTTGCGCGAGAAGCCGTCCTTGAACTTCTCCATCTTGGCTTCGAAGTTCGTGACGTCGATATTCTGCTGCTTGTACTCCGCTAGCTCCTGCTTATAGCGCAGCGAACCCATGGCGGCGTTGCGCAGCAGCGTAATCATGGGAATGAAAAACTGCGGACGGATCACGTACATCTTCTCGTAGCGATAGCTCACGTCGACTATCCCTGCGTTATAGAGCTCGCTCTCGGGCTCCAGCAGGGTGCAGAGCACCGCGTACTCACAGCCTTTCTGGCGACGATCGTGATCGAGTTTCTTAAAGAAGTCCTCGTTTTTGTGCTTGGTCGCAGTCTCGTCGTTCTCGTTTTTCATCTCGAACATAATCGAAATGACCTCGTTGCCGCTCGCGTCGCACTCGCGGAAGATAAAGTCGCCCTTGGTACCCTCGGACGCATCGTTATCTTTCTCGAAGTACGCGTTAGGAAACGCCGTCATGCGCAGACGGTTAAACTCGGTCTCGCAGTGCTGCTCGAGCGACTCGCCCACCATCTTGGTGGACAGGCGGACCTTCATGTCCTTCAGGCGCTCAATCTCTTCATCCTTGTAGCGGATCAGTTCATCGCTCGCGCGCTTGGCTTGAGCAAGCTCGAGCTCATGCGCCGCCTTGGCCTGCTCCTCGCGCGAATCGCGCACTGCCAACTCACTCGTCAGTTTCGCACGCGCCTCGTCGCGCTCTCGCTCCGCCGCGGCAACTGCTTCCGAGAGCTCCATTTTGGCAGCCAGTTCTTGCTCGCGCAACCGGGCGCGCAGGCCCTCGGCCTCGCGCTCGGACTGTACCTTAGCGTTCGAGAACTTCTCGCGCACTTCTGTCTGGTAATCGGAAAGCCTGCGATCCGCTTCATTGTGAGCAGCATCAAGCTTACGCTGCGCCTCGGCCGCAGCAGTTGCGAGTGCCATTTCTTGAGCCCTATCTGCTGCAGCAAGCTTGGCCTGCAATTCTGCAATCTGAGCATCGCGCGCGGCGAGATCATGTTGAGTTGCATTGCGAACCGCCGCCTCGGCGATTTTAGCTTCGTCGGCCTTGTGATTGAGCTCCGCCTTCAGAGCATCGATCTCGCGCTGAAGCTCAGCATTCTCTTTTTGAGCATTGGCTCGTGCCTCAACCGCCGCGCGCTGGCTTGCACTCTCGCGCTCTGCGGCAGCGCCCTCGAGCTTAGCGCGCAGCTCGGCAAGCTCAGCATCGCGCTTGGCAACCTCTTGCGCCAGTTTCTGATCCGCAGTGTTCTTCTGCTCGACAAGCTGGGCATTGCGCTGAGACTCTGCCTGTTGCAAGGCAGCCGTCGAACGCGAGCGCTCAAGCTCCAGCGCCTGCTCACCCTCACGCTGGACTGCCTTCACACGCTCATCCAGGTCGCGCGAGAACTCGGCATCGCGCACCTGCTTGACGATATCCGCATAGCCGGATGCATCGACCTTAAAAACTTCGCCGCAATGCGGGCACTTGATCTCGTTCATAGCAGCTCCTCGATGGACGCAAATATCAACCGGCTACACTCTACCGCGCCGCGCGGACAAAAAAGGCGCCGCCGCCATAATGGCAACGGCGCCAGAACCACCACAAAGGTGCCTGTCCCCTTTGTGGTGGCATGGGTCACTACAGGTCGCGATAGTCGACCAGGCGAAGATCAGGTTGAGACCCGAGCCAAGCGCGCAGCTCAGGGTCGATCAGCGCGTCGACTTCCTTGGTACGATCGGTCGTAAGCGAGCTGTTCTCGAGGATAAACCGATCGAGATAGCCCGGGTGGCACACAAAGACGACCGTCTCGCCGTCGGACATCTCGCGAACCGTCTGCATAATCGAGTCCTTGGGTTCGTAGCCCGGCTCCATCGAATGCATCACCATGCGCAGATCAGTATTTCCGCAACGCACCACCGCCGTGGGGTCGAAGCTCGCCTTTTGCTCCTTAAGGCCCAGCTCCTGGGCAACCGCCGAGATCGCTCGGTTAAGGTTTTCGCTCATGACGGCATGGGCCTCAAAGTAATCGGGCTCGCGGCCCACAATCTCGACAAAACGGTCGTGCTGTGCGCGGATCTCGATGCAGGCCTCGTCGAAGTCTATCAGCTCCTCACCGCGCTTAAAATGCTCACGGAAGGTACGGCTGCTATGGAACTCGCCGCTCTCGTTGAGCATGCTCGGGATGAGCGCCGGATCGGCGCACGGCTTGCCCAGGCACACGTTGGTATGCTGGCCCACTGCAATATCGGCATCCGCCACGAGCGACCACCCACGCTCGGCCTCGGGCATATTAGGCATAAGGCCCGCCGAGCGCACCAGGCCCTCGTTGATGCTTCGGGCGATCCCCAAGTCGACGGCGTATGAATAACCGATATCATCGGCACGAATAAGCAATTGCTTCATAGCGACTCCAATCTATGTGAAAACCACCACAAAGGTGCACTGTGTCCCCTTTGTGGTGGTTCTGGCGCCCTATAGTCCAAAGAAGCCAAGGATTTGATTTCGGCTTACGGGCTTGTACTCGTTGGCGTCGAGGCCCACATCGTAGCGAAAGATAGGGCGCTCGCGATCGCGGTTGCGTGCGTTGGTGCGGTCTCCCCTGCTGTGGATATGCCCATGCAGCATGATGGCACCACGCGCCTTGCCATTCCAGCTGAGCATGGGGTAGTGGCTCATAACCAGACGATGGCCCTTGGCATAGCCGGGAGCAATCTCCAAGTAATCGCGCACGTCTTCCCATATATGCGGCGCGTCCGGATCTTCCCAGTCGCCGTCATGGTTGCCACGGATGAGCGTCACATTCTTGCATTCGATACGCTCGCGCAGGCGCACCGCCTCCGCCAAGGGCAAGCGATAGGTAAAGTCACCCAGAATATAGAGACGATCGTCCGCAACAACGCACTCATTGATGGCATTGATGACCTTACGATTCATCTCCTCGACCGAACCAAACGGTCGATCCATGTCGTGCAAGATATTCGTATCGCCCAGGTGCAGGTCGGCGGTAAACCACATCATCGTCCATGTCCTCATTTCGCAACGCGTCAAACTCGTGCTAAGTATACAGACACAGCGATGCGGCGGTTAGCCAAAGAGCCCGCCGAACAGGCCGCGACGGCGTTTGTCTTTCTTTTTCGAAGCGTCACCCTGAGTTTTCTTGTCCTGCCGCATCTTACGGTCCTGTTCCAGCTCATCGTCGTCGAGTAGCAGATCCCACTCAAACGAACCATCCGTCAAATCGAACAGGTCATCGTCGTCAAACATGGCAGCCTCCCTTACCGATTAGCGAGCATCCACCACATAGAGTCCAACGCGCACCTGATGCCACGGGCTGCGCTCGGGGGCAACCTGTTGCACGCGGGCCTCAAATACGTCCTCGTGGCCGTAATACATCATCAAGGACAGTGGGCCGACCTCGTTTCCCGGAACATAGCCAAGCTTGGTGTTGCCGTAATAGATCGCAACCGCCTCAGGGTCATGGGGATTATCGCGCTCGGCACACAGCGTCAGCTTATCGCCCGCTTTAAGATCGCCCAGGACCAAGGCGCCATCGGCATACTGAAATCCCGCAATGTGAAATGACAGAAGAACACGTGAAGGCTCGTACATGGCAACTCCTCTAACGGCCGGATAAACCGGCGCTTAACCTTACTGAGAAGTTTACGGACCCGTGCGGACACAAATTCATCCTGTCTGCGTCTTTTCGACCGTTTGTCCCTACGCCATCTGATTCTAATGCACAAACATGCGCACGAACTTGTGCTTCCAGCTTGCGTAAGGAGCATAGCGGAATGGCACATCCAGCCACGTTACCTTGTTCACGATGCTCTTCTTGTGGCTAAACGTATCGAAGCTCTCGCGGCCATGGTACTGTCCCATACCGCTCGCGCCCATGCCGCCAAAGCCCATATGGCTCGTGGCCAAATGCATGATGGTGTCGTTGACGCAGCCGCCGCCAAAGGGCACGTAGCGCACAAAGCGTTGCTGAACCGCACGGTCCTGGCTAAAGATATACAGGGCCAGCGGCGTCGGACGATCCGTAATAAACGCTTCGGCCTCGTCTAGGCTCTCAAACGTCAGCACCGGCAAGATGGGACCGAAGATCTCCTCCTGCATCACGGCGTCATCGGGGGCCACGCCATCCAAAATCGTCGGCTCAATCTTGAGCGAAGCCTCGCGCGCGGCACCTCCAAGCACGACCTTATCGGGATCGATCAGCCCGCGCACGCGCGCAAAATGCTTGGCGTTGACGATATGTCCGTAATCCTCGCTATCGAGTGGATGGTCACCAAACATACGGCGGACCTCCTCTTTGATGAGGCCCAGCAGCTCGTCGTGCACGCTCGTATCGACCAGCAGGTAGTCGGGCGCCACGCAGGTCTGCCCCACGTTGAGCCATTTACCAAAGGCGATACGCCGTGCCGCAACCTTCAAGTTTGCCGTCGCATCCACGATGCAGGGACTCTTTCCGCCCAGCTCAAGCGTCACGGGCGCAAGGTTTTTACTTGCGCGCTCCATGACGAGTTTGCCGACCGGAACGCTACCGGTAAAGAAGATCTTGTCCCAGCACTCATCGAGCAACGCTTCGTTCTCGGCGCGCCCGCCCTCGACAACCGTCACCAGGCGCGGATCAAATGCCTCTTCACAGATTTGCTTGAGCACCGCGCTCGATGCCGGAGCATAGGCACTCGGCTTGATGACCACGGTATTGCCCGCGGCAAGGGCGCCGGCGAGCGGCTCGAGTGTTAGCAAAAACGGGTAGTTCCACGGAGCCATGATGAGCGTGACGCCATAGGGCACGGCTTGCGTTTTGCACGCGCTCACGGCGTTGGCAAGGTCACACGGACGCAGGCGCGGACGACTCCATCGAGCCACGTGAGCGATCTGATGACGAATCTCGGAAAGCGACGTGCCGATCTCGCACATATATGCCTCGTCATGCGACTTTCCCAAATCGGTCTTGAGTGCATGGGCAATATCGGCCTCGTGCGCCCGTACCGCATCGCGTAAACTCACGAGCGCGCGACGTCGGGCATCAACATCAAACGTAGCGTGCGTTTTAAAGTAAGTGCGCTGATCGCCGACGATGCGCGCAATTTCCTCGGTGTTCATGGCACCCTCCTAGTTCTCGTCCTCAAACATACCACCCGCGACGACCTCGTACATACGCTCGAGCTCCAAGCGGTCCATCAAAAGCGGAACGGGGTACAGCGGATTGGCCTCGGCATCGGCATGCGCCGCCATCTCGGGAATGTCGGAGCGGCGAATGCCCGAGACATATTTGGGGATTCCCAGGATCTCGTTCATGCGGTCGACCCAATCGAAAAAGGCCTCGGCCGCAAGACTATCCTGCGCGGTAGCCGGCGCAATGCCCGCCATGCGAGCAAGATCGGCAAGCTTGGGGGCGGCGGCGTCACCATAAGCGCGAAGCATGTGCGGCAGGATGATCGCGTTGGCCAAACCGTGCGGAATTCCGTATCGGCCGCCCAGACTGTGCGCGATGGCATGCACATATCCGACATAGGAGCGGGTAAACGCAACGCCCGCCTTATACGCCGCCGAAAGCATATTGCGACGAGCGCGCATGTCGTCACCATGCTCATAGGCCTCGAGCAAATTGTCGTGGATAAGCTGCACCGCCTGTCGCGCCATCTTGCGCGTATAGGGCGTGGTGCTTCGCCCGATAAAGGCCTCAACGGCATGCGTCAGGGCGTCCATGCCCGTCTGCCCCGTAATGGAAGCGGGCAAGCCGCACGTAAACTCGGGGTCGTGGACTGCAAAACGCGGGATGAGCACAAAGTCGTTAATGGGGTATTTGTAGTGCGTCCCGTCATCGGTAATTACCGCCGCAAGCGTGACTTCGCTTCCCGTACCGGCGGTAGTGGGAACGGCGATGAGCAGCGGCAGGCGACGATGAATCCGCAGCAGGCCGCGCATCTTGTTGATGGGCTTGTTTGGCTGCGCAATGCGTGCGCCCACGCCCTTGGCACAGTCCATGGCCGAGCCACCGCCAAAGCCGATAATGGCCTGGCAGGCGCTCTCTCGATACAGGGACGCCGCTTCTTCCACGTTTGAAACCGTGGGGTTTGCACGCGTTTCGGCATAGACCGTAACGCCAATCCCCCTGCATGCGAGCGCCGTCTCGAGCGGTGCCGTGAGCCCCAGACGGGCAATGCCGGGATCCGTCACGATAAGGACCTTCTGGATCGAGCGCTTTTGAAGCACCGCGGGCACATCCTCGGCATGCTCTAAAATGCGCGGCTCGGTATAGGGCAGGATCGGCAATGCAATGCGAAAAACCGTCTGATATGTTCGGCACCAGGCACGACGGGCTAGATGCATAAAGGAAACTCCTTCATTTGTTGATAGGTCAACATTTGCTCGCCCGATTGTACTCAGCGGCGGTCAAAGACGGCCTGCCAATCGTTAATCAATCAACATCTTCATATCTCAAAATTGTTTTATTAAAAATCATTCCTAATAGGCTTCACATTTGGTTGCATTTATGGATAATAGAACTCGTCAAGACGCACGTCCGGAGAGGGCCCTTACGGGACCGGACGAGCGCACAATCGCCATCGATCGAAAGGATCGAATCATGAAGTTTGTTTGCCCCGTTTGCGGTTATGTGGAAGAGTTCGACGGCGACCAGCTGCCCGAGGACTTCAAGTGCCCCCAGTGCGGCGTTCCCGGTTCTCGCTTCCTGAAGCAGGAGGAGGGTCAGCTCGAGTGGGCTGCCGAGCACGTCGTGGGCGTCGCCAAGATGGAGGGCGTCTCCGAGGACATCGTTGCCGACCTGCGCGCCAACTTTGAGGGCGAGTGCTCCGAGGTCGGTATGTACCTGGCCATGGCGCGCGTCGCTCATCGCGAGGGCTATCCCGAGATCGGCCTGTACTGGGAGAAGGCTGCCCACGAGGAGGCCGAGCACGCTGCCAAGTTCGCTGAGCTCCTGGGCGAGGTCGTGACCGACTCCACCAAGAAGAACCTTGAGATGCGCGTTGAGGCCGAGAACGGTGCCACCGCCGGCAAGACCGATCTTGCCAAGCGTGCCAAGGCCGCTGGCCTTGATGCCATCCACGACACCGTGCACGAGATGGCTCGCGACGAGGCCCGCCACGGCAAGGCTTTCGCCGGCCTGCTCAAGCGCTACTTTGGCTAAGCCAAACGCCTGAGACATAACCTCTAGCTCAATGAGGCCCGGACCGTATTGGTTCGGGCCTTTTTCGTGCCTCACAAACTTGTTAACTACCTGAAATAGGACCGCCTTCGGCATAGGTTTCTCGTCAAAAACTAAGTGAGTAGACTTTTTGGAACTTGCCGAGCACGCCATCCATATTGCTTTATAAAGCCGCAGGTAAATGACTTGTTTCAAAACGGCCTGGTCGCCAAAGTGCTAAAAGCCTACTCACTTAGAACCGCAGCCGTCCACGATCGAGCCATTTTGTGTCTAGCGGGCATCTTTCCGTCGATTACTCCCAATTTTGTCCAGTCAACGAATAGTTCAGACCGGAGTAATGCCTCAGCCCTTTGCTCATCTGAGCTTTTATCACGATATTCAGCATCGAGCATCCTGCATACGGCCTTAACGATCGCGCGGAATCTATCCTCATCCGATATCTGTCTGTGTGTCAGGAGAAGCACATCGTAGCCCATGGCCTGAAGGGCCGTCATGCGGTCAGCGTCACGCAAGCCATCCCCTGCGCGTCCGTGCGAGGCCTTTCCCTGACATTCAATGGCCACCTGTCGCCTACCGTCCGGTGAAGAAAGAAGTAGGTCGATATATACACGGGACTTTCCCACAATCGCTCGAGCACTTGTGCCTAGCATCACTTCAACATTAAGCTCTATGTCGCAAAAACCTTCGCCTCCCAGGGATCGCGGCAGTGCAAGTAGCAAATACGCCTCGACCTCAAAAGGCGACGCGGCACCCAATGGAACGAATTGCGATACCGCCATAAATCTATTGCCGTAACGCATCCCGCAAACATCTGAACAAAAACGGTCAAGGTCTCTGCCCAAAACCAAAGCGTCTCGACGCCATAAATTTGAAGCGGTGCCGTCCTCGGACGGGCAGCGCACCCAACCCAACGTCGTCGAAATCGCGCCCGAATCAATTGCACGCGTAAGTTCCGCCTCAAGTGCCGCCGGCAGAGCACACACCGCAAACAGGCCGCACATCTCCGCCAACACAAAAAGAAGCTGAAGATCCGTCAGATGCCGCGACATGATGAATGCCGTCAGTAGAGGAGACGTAATCAAAAATCCATGCTCCGTTTCCAGCACGGATTCCCTGGGGGGCTCACCAAGGAACAGCCGCTGCCTAATGCTGGTAGGACAAGTCCGTTTGTTTCTCGTCTGAACCAATGTATACAACGGAAAACCGAGCGCGACCGCAGCCGTCGGGTTGCGGGCGAGATCATATCGCTGCCGGTCTTCTTCCGGTCGTGGAAGCGGCGGACACAGAGCGCGGACCTGAGGGGGCAAACGCCAGTACCTAAAAGCCGATATGTCACAAAGTAGATCTTTCATAGGCACAGGAAAACACGAATTTCAACCCAGTCAGTCACGCATTGGCGCGAACGCGCCAAAAATGGTGCCGAACGGACTGCCAAGTTTTCAACAGCCCTCCCCAACTGGCCAAAAGCTTGCCGAGAGCTGGACGAAGTTCTGTTGAAAACCCCATTTTTTTCTCATGCAGAAGCTTTGCGCGACAAGTGAGTAGACTTTTTTGAACATCCCGAGCAGCCCGGTCATCCTGCTTTTCAAAACCGCAGGTAGATAGCTTGTTACAAAACTGCCTGGTCGCCAAAGTTCCAAAAGCCTACTCACTTAGGTTGCAGAGTGCTCCCATTAGCTGCGATTCCAAGGTATTTAGCGCTTTTGGACTCAAATCGTCATACTGAACAAGAATTTGACTTGAGTTTTCAGGGACAGATGCGCCATCGGCACACCAATAACAGTCACTGATATCGACAAAAGGGATACTCGAGCGCGTGAGGGCCCGCACAAAAGAGCTTCCGCCCGCTCCACGCTCCGCAACCACGATACAGTAAAGGCCCGCGTCTGCATGCTCGATCGAGACCTCTCCTGCCGGAAATACCTTCCGCACAAGCGCCATCAGGCCATCACGCGCCTCGCGAGCACGAACGCGCACGCGGTTCACATGTCGCTCGTAATCACCCGATTCCAGCAAACGCGCCAAAGCGACCTGATCAACAGAGCTCACCGACGAGGCGTAGAAACCAAGGTTGCGCCTAAACCGCTCCATTAACTCATCGGGCAACACCATGTACGCCAAACGCAACGCCGATGAAAGGCTCTTCGAAAACGTGTTGGTGTAGATAACCGACTGGGCGGCATCGATCGACGCGAGCGCGGGAATCGGCTTCCCGGCAAGGCGAAACTCACAATCAAAGTCATCTTCGATGAGATACCGACCTGGTCGCTCGGCGGCCCAGCTCAGAAGCGCATAGCGCCGCGCAATGCTCGTCACAAGGCCGGTCGGATACTGATGGGACGGCATCAGATGAAGTACATCGGTCCCGGTTTTCTGCAGAGCGCTCAAGTCCACGCCCTCATCATCCAACGGGATATGTCGAACTTTGCAGCCCATAGCCTGATAGATGTGCGTCAGGCGCAAATAGCCCGGGTCCTCAACGGCATACACCTTGTCCGCGCCAAGCAACTGAACCAACATGGTATCGAGCAGCTGGGCGCCCGCACCGATAACGATGTTGTTGGGGTCGACATTCATACCCCTTGTCCCACGCAGATGGTGAGCAATTGCGCGTCGTAGCCGAGCGGTACCCTGTGCCGGTGCGGTCGAAAAGATTTCGCGTTCGTCTTCGGATGTCAACGTCGCCCGCAGCGCGCTTTGCCAAAGCCGCGCCGCCTCCAAAGCGGAAGGAGAAAGCGTATCGAATCGCTCGACCTGTCCGTTGGCATCATGCACGCCGGAGTCCACAGAGACGGCATCTCGGTCGATGCCCTCCGCAGCCGAAGCCAAAACCGATGCATCCGGAAGCTCGCAAGCGTAGTAGCCACGACGCGGCATTGAGCAAATATAGCCCTCGGCAAGTAACTGGCTATATGCATTCTCGATGGTAATGACACTGATTCCCAGATGACTGGCAAAGGCGCGCTTGGACGGCAGATGCTCCCCCGCCGCAATGCGCCCAGCAACGATATCATCTCGAATTTGCTGGTAAACATACTCGTAGAGCGATGCTTCGCCGCGTTTTTCCAAATTGTAGTCAAGCATGAGTTTATCACCTGACCATATCGAACCGTTCAATCTGGTATTAGTCTGACCTTGTTATTATCTCGAAAACTGAGTATTTCGCCATACCCAGCTCCCCGATAGGATGTTCCGTCAAGCAATGCACATGCCAACCAAGGGAGCAACCATGGCAGAACAGACCAGCGAGGCCGATCGCGTCAAACTCAATCGCGAGCTCGCACAGATGCTCAAGGGCGGCGTCATCATGGACGTCACCACGCCCGAGCAGGCACGCATCGCCGAGGAGGCGGGCGCCTGCGCCGTCATGGCACTCGAGCGCATTCCGGCCGACATCCGCGCCGCAGGCGGCGTCTCGCGCATGAGCGACCCCAAGATGATCAAGGGCATCCAAGAGGCCGTCTCCATCCCCGTCATGGCCAAGTGCCGCATCGGTCACATCGTCGAGGCGCAGGTCCTGCAGGCCATCGAGATCGACTACATCGATGAGTCCGAGGTTCTCTCCCCTGCCGATGACGTCTATCACATCGACAAGACCCAGTTTGACGTGCCGTTTGTCTGCGGCGCCCGTGATCTGGGCGAGGCGCTGCGCCGTGTTGCCGAAGGCGCCACGATGATTCGTACCAAGGGTGAGCCGGGTACGGGCGACGTCGTTCAGGCCGTGCGTCACATGCGCAAGATCCAAAAGCAGATCCGTGACGTTGTTGCCCTGCGCAACGACGAGCTCTTTGAGGCAGCCAAGCAACTGCAGGTTCCGGTCGAGCTGGTGCGCGAGGTCCATGCCACGGGTAAGCTTCCCGTCGTGAACTTTGCCGCCGGCGGCGTAGCGACCCCCGCCGACGCCGCGCTGATGATGCAGCTGGGCGCCGAAGGCGTGTTTGTCGGCTCGGGCATCTTTAAGAGCGGCGACCCCGCCAAGCGCGCAGCCGCCATCGTCAAGGCCGTGGCAAACTTCACCGATGCCAAGCTCATTGCCGAGCTTTCAGAGGACCTGGGCGAGGCCATGGTGGGCATCAACGCCGACGAGATCGAGATTATCATGGAGGAGCGCGGGCGCTAGTCCAGCAGAAAGGATCGCACATGAGCGATTATGCAGACCAAACGGTCGCCGTGCTGGCGGTCCAAGGCGCATTTGCCGAGCACGAGGCAAGACTATCCGAGCTGGGCGCGCGCTGTATTGAGCTGAGGCAGGCGGCTGATTTAAAGCAGGACTTTGACCGTCTGGTACTTCCCGGCGGCGAGTCTACCGTTCAAGGGAAGCTGCTAGATGAGTTGGGCATGCTCGAGGAGCTTCGCACCCGCATTGTTGAAGGCATGCCCGTCCTGGGCACCTGCGCCGGCCTGATTCTGCTGGCTCACGACCTTGCCGCCCATGACGATAAGGGCACGCCGCGCCTGGCAACCATGGATGTGCTCGTTGAGCGCAATGCCTACGGCAGGCAGCTCGGCAGTTTTCGAACCAAGGGGCAGGTAGCTGGCATCGACGGTGAAGTGCCGCTGACGTTTATCCGCGCGCCCCGCATCGTCGAGGTCCACGGCGACGCAAAGGCCTTAGCGAAAGTCGACGGCCGTATCGTCGCCGCGCGCCAGGGCAACCAGCTCGGCGTAACCTTCCACCCCGAACTCGACGAAGACACCCGCCTCCACGAACTGTTCCTACAAATGTAGGCAGAACAGAAACGAGAGTGGATAATCTCCCACTTTGAGCCTGAATGCGAGCCCAAACTGGGAGATTATCCACTCTCATGCTATGTAGTCGTTGGGGACGTTCTTGAATGACTAGTCAAACAAGAACGTCCCCAACGA
>JAGZKE010000049.1:0-7365 GCA_018365375.1 Collinsella sp.
CGATAAAGTTCATATGCGCCGCCCGGCTCCCGCGGCTCTCAGGGGCTCCCATCCCAAATGCGGAGCAAAGCTCCGCACACCATCTTTTTCTTTCAGCTAAAGCACGCCGGAAATTCGACGCAGCTGGCTAACCTTGCCGGACATTGTCGACGCCGAACCAACTCAGAAGCTATATCGATACAGAAAGGTCCCCGGACGGAGGGGCCGGATATAAGGTTTATCGCGAGTTCCGCACGCAAAGAAGGCCACTTAATGTGGCCTTAGTCTTGCGCAGGACTGTAAAGCAGGAAACCTTATATCCGGCCCCTCCGTCCGGGGACCGCGCCGTACCAGCTACAGCGTCATGTTTGGATCGGCGTCGACATCGAACGGCGAGATTTCGCCTCGGTCGAATTTACGGCGAGCGACCTCCGCGATCATGGCGGCGTTATCGGTACAGGCAGACAAGGGCGGCACCGTTACGCGAATCCCCTGACGCCCAAGCTTCTTGATCATCATCTCGCGCAGATGCGGGTTGGCCGAGACGCCGCCACCGATGCAGTATTCCTTGCATCCGGTAGCGTGCAGTGCGTTTTTGGCCTTCTTGTACTGCACGTCAAAGACAGCCGCCTCAAACGAAGCTGCCAGATCGGGCAGGTGAATCGTGCGCCCGGCCTTGGTCTCCTGTTCAATGTAGAGCGTCACAGCGGTTTTAAGGCCCGAAAGCGAGAAGCGATAGTCTCCCCTGCTGTTAAGCGCACGGGGGAAATCGATCGCCTTGGGGTTGCCCGTCTCGGCCAGCTTGGAAATGATGGGGCCACCGGGATAGCCCAGACCCAACGCCTTGGCTACCTTGTCGAAGGCCTCGCCCACAGCGTCGTCGAGCGTCTCACCGAGCACCTCGTAGTCGCCCCACGCCTTCACGTGCACGAGCATGGTGTGCCCACCCGAGACAAGCGTGAAGATAAACGGCGGTTTGAGGTCGGGTTGCGCCAGCAGGTTGGCAAACAGATGCCCCTCCAGATGGTTGACGCATACGAGCGGCTTACCGGCAGCGTAGGCAAAGCCTTTGGCAAAGGCAACGCCCACCACGAGGGCGCCCACCAGGCCCGGACCCTGTGTCACGCCCACGGCGGCAAGCTCGCTGGGAGCAATGGCTCCACCCTCAAGACCAAGCGATGCTGCGGCATCCTCGAGCGCCGCATCCACGACACTCACAATCACCTCAACGTGTTTGCGCGAGGCGATCTCGGGCACCACGCCGCCAAAGCGGGCATGAAAATCAATCTGTGTCGACACCTGGTTGGCCAGCATATTGCCATCCGCATCGATAATCGCCACGGCCGTCTCGTCGCAGGAACTCTCGATAGCGAGCACCAGGCGGCGGCGCTCAATTTCGGCGCGCTCCCCCTCGGAGCGCCCAGGCGCAGGCAGCGGCCATACGCGTTGCTCGGCTGCCGTCGGCTCGGGCGAGGCGTTATCGACCGGAAGTACGAGGGGAAGTGGGGCCGTCATGACGATGGCGTCTTTGCCGACACCGTAGTAGCCACGACGACGACCCACCTCGGTAAAGCCCAGAGCGGCATAGAGCGCAATCGCGCCCTCGTTGCCGTCCTCGACCTCGAGCGAAGCCGTGGTGCAGCCGAGCATCTGGGCATCATAGCTCACATGCGACAGCAGCTTGCGGGCAATGCCCTCACGGCGATGTGCCGAGTCGACGGCGACATCCAGAATCTGCACATCACCGTCCACGACCATACCGCCGGCAAGGCCCAGCAGCTTGCCGTCGTCGTGTGCCACCCACCAACTGCGCGGCGCAGCGACGTCCTCGCCCAGTTCGGACAGGAACATGCCCGGCGTCCACGCCTCGTGTCCGGCACCTTCAAAGCAGGCAGCCTCTAGCGCGCTCGCGCCCTCGGCATCCGCCGCGCCCATGGGACGGAACTGCAGATGACGACCGGCGAGCTCATCGGCAACGCCCGTAATTTCGCTCTGCGCACTCTCGGCAAGACCAAGACGCTTGCGCTCGTTTTCCTCGGCATCCGAAAGGCGCGTGTAAATCGGCAGGACGCGAGCCGGATCGCCGTCACCCGCAGCGTGCACGAGCAGCAAGCCCTCGCCCGAAGGCCACCACAGGTCGCGCTCCACGCAGCGGGCGGTCTCGTCCTCACCCAGCAGCTTGCCATAGCGCACGAGACCGTCACCGGTCAGCTGAACCTGGTCCCAGTCCGCTGCTCGGCGCCACTCATCGAGCGCCACGGCGGCCTTGACCACGTGTTCGCGCTCAAATTGACGCTCGGGACCCTCATCGCCCAGCATATATAGTGCCGGATATACCTCACCGCGCATGGCATCGGCCAAGATACCAAGCTTGCCGCGCACGCCAGCCTTCCACGCCGTCCAAGCGCAAGCGTCGAGCGTCGACACGCCCAGCAGTGGAACATTGGCACCGCGCGCGAGGCCCTTGGCAGTGGAGATGCCGATGCGCACACCCGTAAACGACCCCGGGCCGCGGCCGACCACGTAGTAACCAACATCGCTGCGATCCAGACCGGCTTGAGCCAGCACGCCATCAACGGTATTCACGAGCTCAACGTTGGCGTGACGGCGACACATGTGGTCGCCACTCACGAGCTTCGTCTCGCCCGTCTGCCCATCAATCCAGCTTGCCGCGCAGGCAAGCATGTCGGTCGAGGTATCGAGCGCCACCACCAGCGCGTTGTCGTTATGCAAGCTCATCTTGTACAGCCTTATCAATCAAATGGGAAAGCTCCATTGCGCGGTCACCGTGTGCCTCGAGCGTTATCGTTCGCACATCGCTGTCGCCCTCATCACGCTTGAGCGTCACCGAAAGATACTCATCCGTCAGCTCGTCCTGGAATTGTTCGCCCCATTCCAGCAAGCAAGCACCCTCATAGCCCAGCACATCGAAAATGCCCGTATCCTCGAGCTCGTAGGCATGCTCCAGGCGGTATAGATCAAAGTGAAACAGCGGAATACGACCTTGATCGTGAACGGCCATGAGCGCAAACGTAGGGCTCGTAACCATATGCTCATCGCCCAGCCCGCGCGAGACGCCCTTGGTAAAGTGAGTTTTGCCCACTCCCAGGCCACCGGTCAGGATGAGCACATCGCCGTCCTCAAGGCACGGTGCAATTAGCTCGCCAAAGTACTCCGTATCGGCAGCGCAAGTCGTTTTGTAAGTACCTACCCCCAGGCGCTCCAGGGACATATATGCTCCTTATTATTCCGAGGCGTCCTCTGGTGCGGGATGTCGCTCCAGATAGTCGCCCAGCATCTTAAAGTCTTCCTCCAGCAGCTCCTGCCACGCCGGATTGCGCAGCGCTGCTGCCGGATGGAACGTGGGCATTACTACAAAATGCCCCATCTGGTGGAACCTGCCGCGCAGCTTAGTAATGCCAATCTCGGTCTTAAGCACAAAGTGCGTCGCGGGGTTGCCGAGCGTCACGATAATATCGGGCCAGATGCTTCGAATCTGCTCACGCAAAAACGGCGAGCAAGCCAGCACTTCCTCGGGACGCGGATTGCGGTTTCCCGGCGGGCGGCACTTAAGCACGTTGGCAATGTAGACGTCTTCGCGTTTGAGGCCCGCCAGCGACAAAATGCCGTTGAGGTCCTCGCCTGCCGCCCCCACAAAGGGCTCGCCCTGCAAATCCTCATTGCGGCCCGGCGCCTCACCAATAAACATCACGCGAGCGCGGGGGTTTCCCACGCCAAACACGATATTGTGACGCGACTGGTAGAGCTGGCAGAGGTGACAATCGCCCAGAACGGCCTCAATTTCCTCGAGTGCGACCTCACGTGGTGCCTGATGGGTATGGCCGGGGATGTGCATGACGCCCATAGCGGCTCCTACACGTAGACCTTGTCGAGACGCATGCCAAAGCCGCAGGCGACCTCGTAGTTAATCGTTCCGCGCAGTCGGGCCATCTCGTCCATAGTGATCTCGGCATCGCCATCGCGGCCGACAATGATCATCTCGTCACCATACTCGGCCTCGGGAATCTCGTGTGCCGGGTTGGACTGAATGGCGACCATAAACTGGTCCATGCAGATATTGCCAACCTGATGCACACGCTCGCCGCGATACAGCACATCCATACGATTGGAAAGCGTACGCGATAGGCCATCGGCATAACCGATCGGCAGCGTGCAGATCTGAACGCGCGTACGCGGTACGCGGTAGGTAAAACCGTAGCCCACGCCCTCACCCATCGCAGGGTGTGCCACGCGCGTCACACGCGCATGGACGCTCATAACGGGATCAAGCTGCATCACGCGGCCACTCAGCTCGCACGGCTGCATGCCATACAAGCCAACGCCGGCGCGGATCATATCAAAATGCATCGAGGGGTCGAGCATCGAGGACGGCGTGTTGGCGCAGTGCACGATACCGCACTCAAAACCCGCATCCTTAATGGCCTGAACGGCCTCGGTAAAGCGCTGACACTGCAGCTTGTAGTCCCAGCCCGAAGGTTCATCGGCCGTGGCGAAGTGCGTAAATACGCCGTCGCACTGAATACCGCGATGGAAATTTATACCGCGGACAAAGTCGAGCACCTGCGTGTAGTGAACGCCGATACGATTCATGCCCGTCTCGATGGCGAGATGATACTTGCCCACTTTGCCCGCCGCGACGGCACATTCGCCATACGCAAGAGCAAAGTCAGACGTATAGACCGAAGGCATGATATCAAACTCGAGCAACGTCGGAATGGCCTCGATAGGCGGCTCGCTTAGGATGAGGATGGGTTTCGTAATCCCGCCCTGTCGGAGCTCAACGCCCTCGTTAACCGTCGCCACGGCAAACATGTCGGCACCGGCCGAATACATGATCTTGGCGCACTCAACAGCTCCATGGCCATAAGCATCGGCCTTGACCACGCAGCACAGGCGCTGACGTGGATTCAGCAAGTTCTTATAGGCCCTCGTGTTGCGACGGAGCGCCCCGCGGTCGATCTCGACCCAGGACCAGCGCGTCAAATCGGCTTTATTCATGATTAGTCATCCGACCCTTCGTCCATGATTCCCAGATCTTCGAGCGCATCCTTTGCCGCCAGTTCCATGGCCGGACCGATCAAGTCGATAAGATCGGTCGCGATGACGCTCTTCTCACCATACTCCGTCGCCGCGGCAAAACCGGCGTAGCTGTGAAGTGCGACGGCGTACGAATACAGCAACTCCCAACGATCCATCTCGTCGCGCATGGTGGCAAGCGTGCCGGCCAAAATACCCGCGAGGACATCACCCGAACCGGCAGTTGCCAGAGAAGCCGGACCCGAGAGCGGCAGCAGCACACGCTCAACGCCACAGATAGCCGTCGTCGGCCCCTTGGCAATGACCACCAGATTGTCAGAGCCTGCAGCCCAGACAACCTTCTGCGCGGCTGCAATCGCAGTACCAAGGTCGTTCACCTCGTCACCGGCAACCAGACGCGAAAGTTCACGATAGTGCGGCGTCATAACCAACGGCTGCTCGCGACGATACATCTCGGGATTACTATCAATACCGTCAATGGCAATCTTAGCAAGGCAGTTGAGTGCATCGGCGTCCAAGATAAGCGGCACATCAAGCTCGAGCAAGCCCGAAACCACCTGCATAGCGCCGGCAGATGTCGTCATACCGGGACCGCACAGTACACAGCTGTACTTCTTTGCAATCTCGCACACAGTCATGCGCGCAGCGGCGCCAAAGGAGCCGCGGGAATCAGACGGAATAGCAAAGACGGGAATCGAAGGAAGTGCCATGCGAATAAGATTGGCGCAGGCGTCAGGAGCCGCGACTGCCACGTAACCAGCACCCGCGCGAGCTGCAGACTTGGCCGCCATAATGGCAGCACCAGGATATTGCGCAGATCCGGCGACAATAAGCACAGAGCCACGGGAATACTTATCGATATTCGTAGGTAGTGGGGCAAAGTAATCAACTAAGTCACCGGGCTCGACAATCTCGGCGGCGTGGTCGACATCATCGATGACCTCGTCAAGACGGTCGTAAAGATTGCCGCAGATCAAATCGCCAGCATACTCAGGGCCATCGGCGCTATACAAACCAATCTTGGGCGCAATCATCGTCACCGTATGCTCGGCACGAATGCAGTCGTCATCAACAACGCCCGTCTCGGCATTCAGGCCCGAGGGGACATCAATGGATACGACACAGTCGGCGCATTCATTGACCGTAGGAATCCAGATGGAGAACGGCGCACGCAGATTCCCGTGAAAACCGGTACCAAAAATGGCATCGACAACAACATCGGCCTTATCGATCAAAACCTCGAGTTCATCACGCGAGGGGCCGACGCAAACGTGCACATCGCGGCCGGCAGTACGACGAGCAACATGACGTGCCAGAGCAGCAGGAATCTCATCCGGTTCAACCGGAGAAACGATATCCACGTCCACACCCTTATGGCTCAGGATATCGGCGGCAACCCAACCGTCGCCGCCATTATTACCAAAACCGACCAGAACGAGAACCCGATCGGGATTGAGCTTCAAGACCTCGTTGGCGGCAAACTCACCCGCTAGCTCCATAAGCTCGGCCTTCGAAGTCCCTTCGCGTTCGATGATATCCTCGAGACGAACGACTTCTTCGGTACTCAAAACCGGTTTCATCTATGCTCCTAGCGTATCTTGCGAAGCATCGCCCAGGTGCTCCGTCAATGCTGAATTCTGCAGCTGCTCAAGCTCATCTAAAACAGAGCGAGCCTCTTTAAATGTCTGCGCAACGCGTTTCTTGGTGCTCACCTTTTCATCTTTTGGCTTAGGCCGAGCATCTTCGGTAATCGCGATGGCATTCGCAACGGCCAAGTCTCCTGTAAGCGTAATGGAAAGAGCGACCTCAACAACACCAAGCTCATGAGCGATCTCGAGTGCACGGCCCGAAAGCAGCGCCTTCGGTTTGCCGAGTTTATCACGCGTTACCGAAACATCCTTGCGACCCACGCCTTGACTAAAACCCGTGCCGAGAGCTTTAAGCACCGCCTCGCGCGAAGCAAAGCGGCTCGCATAGTGAGCGGCGGGGCGCGATGACGCATCGCAATACGCACGCTCATCTTCGGTAAACACACGCCGAGCAAACGACGGCGTCTTTTCAAGAATTGATTTCATGCGGGAAATCTCGACGATATCAACGCCGATACCAGCTTCAGCCATGTTCACCTCCATATCGCACAGACTAAGTTATTGTAGCCCGTTCACAGAAGATGCGACAAACGAGGGTTATAAAACACAGCTACTATGTGAGACAAAAGCCCATAAACGCAAAAAGGGGGAGGCCGCGAGGCCTCCCCCTTCTCAGTTCAAGCGCACGGCTCGGTGCCGTCCACCGGTCAGCGGCGCCCTGGCCTCCCACGGGCTGACC
>JAGZKE010000001.1:0-175604 GCA_018365375.1 Collinsella sp.
CCTGGACGAAGTCCGGGCCCGCGCCTTTAGACGCGAGCCCGGGGCCCGTGGGTTATACCCTAAGAGCAAACCACCCTTTTTAAGGGTGGTTCTGATTTGAATGGTGGCCTTGGGGGCCCGGATAATGCGGCCGAGCCGACGGCTGCGGCGACCTATTCGCTCAAGGGGCGCAGCGATGCCTCCTCAAAATGGAAGGATCGCAAGCCGTCTTCCGTTTCGATACACGCGCGACCAAAGGCATCGACGGTTTTAAAGACACCTCGTGCCAGCTCGTCTCCAGCGGGGGAGCGGGCGATAACGTGTTCCCCAATCCAATTGAGGTGTGCGATATATTCGTCGTGGACGGGCGCGAGCGGTCCGGCGTTTTCTTCCATGGCGTTGAGCAGATCTGCCCACGTGTCCACGGCGTTTACGACGGTGTGATAGACCTCTTTGAGTAACACATCGACGGCGGGAACGTTCTCGTTGAGATCCGAGAGACCGATTGCCGGCAGGCCGCCATCGGGCACCTCTTGGGGCGCATAGTTCACGTTAACGCCGATGCCACAGACCGCAAAGGGGTTGCCTTCGTTATCGCGTGCGGCCTCGACCAGAATGCCGCCGAGTTTGCGTCCACGCGCGACCAGGTCGTTGGGCCATTTGAGGCCAATCTCGTTTGCAAGACCCTGCTTTTCGAGTGCCTCGAGCACCGCTAGACCGCTGACGGCGGCAAGACCAGAGTACTTTGCGGGATTAACGCATGGACGCAGGACAATCGAAAGCAATAGGTTGCCGGCGGTTGAATCCCACTTGTGGCCGCGCCGGCCGCGTCCTGCCGTTTGCGCGCGGGCGGCAAGTCCTGTGCCGTGCGGCGCACCCTGTTTTCCTGCCTCGAGCAGGTCATCGTTGGTCGATCCGGTTACGTCGACAATCGTTAATTGGGCATCCATAGCGGCTGCTACCTCCTTATTGAATAAGTGAATGACGCAATGGTGTCGAGAGATAGACACAATGTGAAGCCTTTGTCGCATTTGGACAATTTAATGTTAACACGTCAACAAAGACTGAAATGCGTTATCCTCTCTTGGTCGATGTAAACACGTCAACAACTCAAAGGAGGTTAGTGATGGGTTTCACGATTCTTGGAACAGGCTCGGCGCTTCCTGAGCGCAGCGTTTCCAATGACGAGCTGTCTGAGTTCCTCGATACCTCGGATGAGTGGATTTTTACTCGCACAGGTATCAAGAGCCGCCACGTCTGCACCACCGAGTCACTTGACGACCTTGCCGTAGCGGCGAGCGAGCGGGCACTCCAGGTGTCCGGAATCGACGCGAGCCAGCTGGATCTGATCGTCTGCTCGACGACGACGGGTGACCACCTTGTTCCCGCCGAGGCGTGTGCCGTTGCTGAGCGACTTGGCGCGACGTGCCCTGCCTTCGATGTCTCGGCGGCTTGTGCCGGCTTCGTATTTGCGCTCGATGTCGCCGAGGGCTATATCGCCCGCAGCCGTGCCGAGCGCGTGCTTGTTGTTGCTGCCGAGCAGATGACGCGCGCGCTCGACTGGACCGACCGTGCCACCTGCGTGCTTTTTGGCGATGGGGCAGGCGCCGCAGTGATTGAAGCTGGGGGAGACAACCCCCTTGCCGTTGAGCTTTCGACGGCGCCCGACGTCGAGACGTTGCGCGTTCCCGGTCTGGTCGGTACCTCGCCGTTTAAGGCTTCCGCAGATAGCGCGAGCGTGCTGTCCATGAACGGCCGCCGCGTGTTCAAGTTCGGCGTCAACGCCATCTGCGACACGGTCCATAAGCTTGCGATCGATGCGGGCATTTTGGTCGAAGACATCGATCATTTTGTATTCCATCAGGCTAACGAACGAATCCTGAGCCAGGCGGTCAAGCGCCTGGGCGTGCCGGACGAGCGCGTGGTTCGCACGTTGCGCGAGACCGGCAACATTTCGAGCGCATGCATTCCGCTTGCCCTCGACCGGCTGGCAAACGCCGGTGCACTTCACACAGGCGACACCATCGCCTTGGTTGGATTTGGCGCCGGTCTGGATATAGGTGGCTATCTGCTTCGTTGGAAGTAGTCGCACATAGGAAATAAAAACGCCCTAGGGCACAACCAAAGGAGAACTACCATGGCAGATCAGAAGACCTTCGAGCGCGTTTGCGACGTTATCCGTGAGACCGCCGGTCTTGACGATGTCGAGATGAAGCCCGAGTCCACGCTCGAGGAGATTGGTCTCGACAGCCTGGGCACCGTCGAGATCCTCGTCGCCGTCGAGGACGAGTTTGGCATCCAGCTCGATACCGAGGAGAACCCCAAGACGGTCGGCGAGTTCGCCGATACGGTCGAGGCGGCATTGGAGAAGTAGAGATGCTCAAGACTCCTCTCTGCGATCTGCTCGGCATCGAAAAGCCCGTGTTCCAGGGCGGTATGGCCTGGATTGCCGATGCCTCGCTGGCGTCCGCAGTGTCCGAGGCGGGTGGCTTAGGCATCATCGCGGCCATGAACGCCGACGCCAACTGGCTTCGCGACCAGATTCATGAGCTGCGCGCCAAGACGGATAAGCCCTTTGGCGTCAACGTCATGCTCATGAGCCCGTTTGCCGACGAGGTCGCGCAGGTCGTGATTGACGAGCGAGTGCCGGTCGTCGTGACGGGCGCCGGCAATCCCGCCAAGTACATGAAGGCGTGGAACGAGGCGGGCATCAAGGTCATCCCGGTCGTTGCCTCGGTGGCGCTGGCGCGCCTCGTGGCACGTCGTGGAGCCACGGCGGTTGTTGCCGAGGGTACCGAATCGGGCGGCCATATTGGCGAGACCTCGACGATGGCACTGGTGCCGCAGGTCGTCGATGCGGTTGACATTCCCGTTGTGGCCGCCGGCGGTATTGCCGACGGCCGCGGCGTGGCGGCCGCCTTTATGCTGGGCGCCGAAGGCGTGCAAGTGGGTACGCGCTTTCTGGTCGCAGACGAGTGCACCGTCTCGGAGCAGTACAAAGAGATGGTCCTGAAGGCCAACGACACTTCGACGCGTGCGACCGGTCGCTCGACGGGACATCCAGTGCGCGCCCTCAAGAGCCCCTTCACCAACGCCTATGCCAAGAGCGAGGGTTCCGGCGCGAGTGCCGAGGAGCTCGGCGCTATGGGAACCGGTGCGCTGCGTAAGGCCGCCAAGGACGGCAACTACGAAGAGGGTTCGTTTTTGTGTGGACAGATTGCCGGCATGGTTAGCGAGCGCCAGAGCGCGCGTGAAATCGTTGACGATCTGGTCGATGGCGCCGAGCGCGTCCTGAAGGGTGCGTCCGCATGGGTAGCGTAGCGTTTCTGTTTGCCGGCCAGGGTGCCCAACACCCCGCGATGGGCGTCGACCTGATCGAGGCATCGCCGGCGGCCGCCGAGGTGTTCGCCATTGTCGACGAGGTGCGCCCGGGGACGAGCGAGCAGTGCCGGAGCGCCTCCAAGGAGGAGCTCTCGCAGACCGAGAACACGCAGCCGTGCGTGTTCGTTCACGACCTGGCAGCGGCTACCGCTCTGCGTGAGCGCGGCGTGGTGCCTGCCGCCTGTGCGGGATTCTCGCTGGGCGAGGTCGCTGCACTCACCTTTGCGGGGGCATTCGATACGCGAGCGGGTTTTGAGCTCGCGTGTGAGCGCGCGGCATTGATGGCCACGGCGGCCGAGCGTCACCCCGGCGGCATGCGCGCCGTCATCAAACTTGATGCTGCGCAAGTCGAGAACCTGGCTGCGCAGGCCGGCGAGGACTGCTGGCCGGTCAACTACAACAGTCCCCAGCAGACGGTTGTGGCCGGAGCGCCCGATGCGCTGCAGACCCTCGACGTCCTAGTAAAAGAGGCTGGCGGCCGCGCCATGAAGGTCGCGGTGTCGGGTGCATTTCATAGCCCCTATATGGCCGAGGCGACCTGTGGCCTTGCCGCATATATTGAGGCCGGTCACGCGCCGTCCCCGTTGCTCATTCCTGTTTTGGCAAATATGACAGCGGCGCCCTATCCGGCGGACCCCCAGACGGCATCGGATGTCTTGGCCAATCAGGTGAGCAATGCCGTGCGCTGGGTCGATACGCTGCATGCTCTGCAGGATCAAGGCATCGACACATTTATTGAGGTCGGCCCTGGCAAAACACTGTCGGGCCTGGTCAAGCGTACGCTGAGCGACGTTCGCGTGTATTCGTGCGAAACGGCCGAGCAGGTCGCAGCTATTGCCGACGAGCTCGCATAGTCCACAGGGCTGTAACCCGAAAGGAATGACATGGGCAACTTGAACAACGGCGCGCTCGAGCGCAACGACTCACGTCGCGTGGCACTGGTCACGGGCGGCTCGCGGGGTATCGGCCGCGCCTGCGCTGTCGGTCTGGCGGAGGACGGCTTTGATATTGCCGTCGTCTATGCCGGCAGCGTCGATGCGGCGTGCGAGACGTGCGAAGCCTGCGAGGCGGCTGGCGCCGCGGCACGCGCATATCAATGCGACGTGGCCGACCCCGTTGCCGTCAACGCGTGCGTGGAAGCGGTCCTCAACGACTTTGGCCCCATTTGGGCGCTCGTCAACAACGCTGGCATCACCCGCGATGGCCTGCTCATGCGCATGGGCGATGACGCCTTCGATCGCGTGCTCGATGTCAATCTTAAAGGAACGTTTAACACGACGCGCGCACTCACCAAGACCTTTATGCGCCAGCGCGGCGGTTGCGTCGTCAACATGAGCTCGGTTGTGGGCCTGATGGGCAATGCCGGGCAGGCCAACTACGCTGCCTCCAAGGCGGGCGTGATCGGCCTGACCAAGGCGGTGGCGCGCGAGCTTGCGCCCCGCGGCGTACGAGTGAACGCGGTCGCACCCGGGTTTGTCGAGACCGATATGACGGCAAAGCTATCGGATAAGGTGTGTGCGGCGTGCGAGGAGCAGATTCCCCTGAGGCGCATGGCGCGCCCCGAGGAAGTGGCCGGCGTGGTGCGCTTTTTGGCGAGTGATGCGGCTGCCTACATTACGGGCGAGGTCGTGCGCGTCGACGGCGGAATGGCGATGTAGAAACCAGGGCCGAACAACGGCTTGAATGAGGAGACCATGATGGAACAGAGAGTTGCAATCACCGGCATCGGTGCCGTGTCGCCGCTCGGCAACACCGCGCTTGCCACCTGGGCGGCCATGTGCGCCGGCACGTGCGGCATCGGCCCGATCACGCACTTCGATACCGATGCGTTTGCCGTCAAGGTGGCAGCCGAGGTCAAGGGCTTTGACGGCAACGAGTACTTTGGCAAGCGTGACGCCAAGCATCTCGACCCCTGCGTTCAGTTTGCGATGGCGGCTTCGGACGAAGCCATGCACGATGCGGGCTTTGATGTCGAAGGCGCCATCGATCGCGAGCGCCTGGGCGTCTACGTGGGCTCGGGCGTGGGCGGCATGACGACGCTCGTCGACAACGTCCATACGATTGCCGAACGTGGGCCCCGCCGCGCATCGCCCTATATGATCGCGATGATGATCCCCAACATGGCATCGGGCAATATCGCAATCCGCCACAAGGCAAAGGGCCCGACCCTGCCCGTGGTGACCGCGTGCGCAACCTCGGCCCATGCGGTGGGCGAGGCGTTCCGCGCCATCAAGCACGGCTATGCCGACGCGATCCTCGCCGGCGGCGCCGAGGCCGCAATTATCCCCGATGCCGTTGCGGGCTTTACGTCCTGCCGCGCATTGACCACCAACCCCGATCCCGCGACGGCCTGCCGTCCGTTCGATGCAGACCGCGACGGCTTTGTGATGGGCGAGGGCGCCTGCGTGCTCGTGCTCGAGAGCATGGAACATGCGCAGGCGCGCGGTGCGCACATTTATGCCGAGGTCGTGGGCTACGGCAACACCGATGATGCCTATCACATCACGAGCCCCGATCCCGAGGCTGCCGGCATTGCCCGCGCGATATCGCTGGCGGTTGCCGAGGGTGACGTC
Organism: Collinsella sp.; assembly: GCA_018365375.1. Lineage (GTDB taxonomy): Bacteria > Actinomycetota > Coriobacteriia > Coriobacteriales > Coriobacteriaceae > Collinsella. The sequence goes on from JAGZKE010000001.1 coordinate 5,934, forward strand.
AAGCCTTCCGAGGGTCTCTACATCAATGCCCACGGCACCTCGACCAAGCTCAACGATTCGTCCGAGACGGCGGGCATCAAGCGAGCGCTCGGCGAGGACGCGGCGCGCGCCGCGCACGTCTCGTCGACCAAGTCGATGACCGGCCACATGATCGGTGCCACGGGTGCCATCGAGGTCATGGCCTGTGCCATGGCGCTCGAGCAGGGCGTGGTGCCTCCGACCATTAACTACCACACGCCCGATCCCGCCTGCGATCTTGACTACACGCCCAATCGCGCGGTTCGCGCCGACCTTACCTGGGCGCTTTCGACCAACCTAGGCTTTGGCGGGCACAACGCCGCCATCGCGCTGCGTAGATATACGAGGAGCTAGAGCATGGATTCCAAAAGACTTGCCGAGATAGCCGATGTGATGGAGGACCGCGGCCTCACGCGCGTGCGCGTTGAGGAGCCCGATGGCACCGCGGTCGAACTCGAGCGCGCGAGCGCCGCACAGCCGGTTGCCGTGCCCATGCCCATGCCGAGCGCTATGGCCGCTCCAGTTGCAGCTCCCACAGTCGCGCCTGCCGCACCGGAGCCCGCCGCGCAGACACCTGCCGCCGCACCGGAGCCCAAGGGCACCGAGGTGACCGCTCCCATGGTCGGCGTTTTCTATGCTGCCCCGGCGCCGGGCGACGAGCCGTTTGTGCACGTGGGCTCCAAGGTCAAGGCCGGTGAGACCCTCTGCATCATCGAGGCCATGAAGGTTCTCAACGAGGTGACGGCAGAGGCGGATGGCGAGGTGCTCGAGATCTGCGTGGCCGACGGCGACCTTGTGGAGTTCGGCAGCTGCCTCATGAGGATCGGATAGGTGATATCCATGAACAAAGAAGAGCTCAAGAAGCTGTTGCCGCATCGTGAGCCGATGCTTTTGCTCGACGAAGCCGAGCTAGTGGGCGACGAGGCCCACGGCAAGATCACGATTACGGGCGATGAGTACTTTCTGCAGGGGCATTTTCCGGGAAACCCGGTTGTTCCCGGCGTGATTCAGTGCGAGATGCTCGCCCAGAACTGCTGCGTGCTGCTGATGGGCGATGAGGAGGCGCGCGGCGCGACGCCGTTCTACACGAGTCTGGACAAGGTGCGCTTTAAGCGTCCGGTGCGCCCGGGCGATACGGTTGATCTGGTGTGCTCCATCACACGTGCGTGCGGGCCGTTCCGCTTTGCGACGGGTACTGCGAGCGTCAACGGTGAGGTTTGCTGCCGCGCCGATATGTCTTTTGCACTCATGCACGAAAGATAAGGAAGGCTTCATGTTCGACAAAGTGCTCATCGCCAACCGCGGCGAAGTCGCGGTCCGTGTTATCCGCGCGTGCCGTGATATGGGCATCAAGACCGTCGCCGTTTATTCCACGGCCGATGCGGACGCGCTGCACGTGCAGCTTGCCGACGAGGCGTATTGCATCGGCGGCCCGCGTCTTGCCGAGAGCTACCTCAACGACGATGCTGTGCTCACCTGTGCCGTGAAGTCGGGGGCAAAGGCGATCCATCCTGGCTACGGTTTCTTTTCCGAGAAGGCGAGCTTCGTGCGCGACTGCGACAAGTATGGTCTGGCGTTTGTCGGCCCTTCGGCCGAGGTGATCGACAGTATGGGCGACAAGGACGCCGCACGTCGAACGGCTGCCGCGGCGGGCGTGCCCATCGTGCCGGGCTGCGATTTGCTCAAAAGTCCCGAGGAGGCAACGGCCGAGGCTGAGCGCATTGGCTGCCCCGTGCTTATTAAGGCGCGTGCGGGCGGCGGCGGTCGCGGTATTCGTAAGGTCGAGCGCGTGGAAGATGCGGCAAAGGCCTTTATTGAAGCACGCGCCGAGGGCGAGGCCGTTTTTGGCGACGGCGAGTGCTACATGGAGAAGTTCGTCGCGCCGGCGCATCACGTTGAGGTGCAGATTATGGCCGATAAGCAGGGCCATGTGTTTTCGCTCGGCGAGCGCGAGTGCTCGGTGCAGCGGCGCAACCAAAAGCTAATCGAGGAGAGCCCCGCGCCGTGCCTCGACGGACACGACGACATTCGTGCTCGCATGCACAAGGCGGCACGCGACCTGGCTCGTGCCGTCGGCTACGAGGGAGCCGGCACCATCGAGTTTTTGTACTCGGACGACGGCAATTTCTACTTTATGGAAATGAACACGCGCTTGCAGGTGGAGCACCCGGTTACGGAGTTTGTGACCGATACCGATTTGGTCAAGTGGCAGCTGCGCGTGGCAGCCGGCCAGCCTCTGCCCTTTGAGCAGGAGGACATGCCGGTCCGCAACCACGCCATGGAGTGCCGCATCAATGCCGAAACGCCGGACTTTCTGCCGTCATGCGGAACGGTCACCGCGTTGCGTGTGCCGGGTGGTCCGCGCGTGCGCTGGGATTCCGCCATGTTTACCGGTGCTAAAGTTCCGCCGTACTACGACTCCATGCTTGGCAAGCTCATCGTGTGTGCGCCCACGCGTGACGGCGCCATTCGCAAGATGCGCTCGGCCCTGGGCGAGCTCGTGATTGAGGGCGTGAGCGAAAACAGCGAGCTTCAGCTCGACGTGCTGGCAAACGACGAGTTCTTGTCGGGCATGTATCACACCGATCTGATGGGGCATCTCTATGCTGATGAATAGAAAAGCGAAGACGGTCAATGTACTTGAGGGGCCGATAACCGAGTCGTGCGCCGAGTTTCCCGCGCGCCACGTGTTTATCAAGTGCCCGGAGTGCCGCCGCGTGATCGATGAGGCACGCCTACACGACAACCTCGAGGTCTGCCCTCGTTGCGGCAAACACTTTCGCGTGAGCGGTCGCGCGCGCATGCGCATGACGGTCGACGAGGGCACGTTTGAGGAATGGGATGCCAATCTGGCGTCGGAGGACTTCCTCTCGTTTCCCGGCTATGCCGATAAGCTCAAGAGTGTGAGCGAGCGTTCGGGCGAGCGCGATGCCGTTGTGTGCGGCAAGGGCAAAATCTGCGGTTGCGACACGGCGCTCTTCTTTATGGATGCCAACTTTATGATGGGCTCGATGGGTTCCGTGGTGGGCGAGAAGATCTGTCGCACATTTGAGCATGCGACCGAGCTGGGATTGCCAGTTGTCGGCTTTACCGTTTCGGGCGGCGCGCGCATGCAAGAGGGCGTGACCTCGCTTATGCAGATGGCCAAAATCTCTGCGGCGGTTAGGCGTCACAGCGAGGCGGGCGGCCTGTATATCACGGTGCTCACCGACCCCACGACCGGAGGCGTAACCGCGAGCTTTGCCATGGAAGGCGACATCATCTTGGCCGAGCCCGATGCCCTGACGGCATTTGCCGGCCCGCGCGTGATCGAGCAGAACATGCACAAGCGCCTGCCCAAGGGATTCCAGCGCTCCGAGTTTTTGCTGGAGCACGGCTTTTGCGATGCCGTTGTTCCGCGTGGCGAGATTGCGCTCACGGTAGGCGAGCTGCTGGCGCTGCACGAAGGGCACGCGCCCGGCCTGGGGGCACCGCACGAAATTGTGCATACGGGTCGCCGCGGCAAAAAGCTGGGACATTTGTTTAAGCGCTCGGCGGCACCAAAAACCGCGCTCGAGATTGTCAAGCAGACCCGCTCGGCAGATCGCGCCACGGCGGGTGAGATGATCTCGCTGGGCCTGGATGGATTTGTGGAGCTGCATGGCGACCGTTACTTTGGCGACGACGCCGCTGTGGTGGCTGGCATTGGCTGGAAAGACGGATGCCCCGTAACGGTCATCGCCATCGAGCGCGGTACCACGACCAAAGAGCGTATGCGCCGCAACTTTGGCATGGCGCATCCCGAGGGCTACCGCAAAGCGCGTCGCCTTATGCGCCAGGCCGAAAAGTTTGGTCGACCGGTTCTGTGCCTGGTCGATACTTCGGGCGCGTTTTGCGGCATCGGTGCCGAGGAGCGCGGCCAGGGCGAGGCGATTGCCCGGAATCTCATGGAGATGAGCGGCCTTAAGACGCCGATTGTCTCGGTGGTAACAGGCGAGGGCGGCTCTGGTGGCGCGCTGGCGCTGTCCGTGGCCGACCGCATCCTGATGCTCTCGAGCTCGGCCTATTCGGTCGTGAGCCCCGAGGCCTGTGCGTCGATTCTGTGGAAGGATACCGAGCGCGCGGATGAGGCCGCCGAGGCGCTTAAGCTCACGGCCCCCGATCTGTTGGCGCTCGGCATCATCGACGGCATTGTCGACGATAGGGGCCTGTCGCATGAGGAGATCGCCGGCGCCGTCATGTCCTCGGCATTTGATGCCTTCGATACGCTTGGGCGGCTCGACGACGCGACCCTCACAAACCTCCGCTACGAAAAGTACCGCGCAATCGGTCAGTACCGCACGATGTGATAAAGGGACAGCCTACATGTCACATTGGGAAAGGCGTTCCATGCCACAAGTTTCTAACACCTCGTTTACAACGACGGTTTCATCAAACGCCACGGCCGTGGTGGACTATCTGTCCAAAAGCATGATGTCGGCGTTGCCGTATATTGTCTGCGCGGCGTTGTTCCGCACCGTCGCCGTCATTATGGGCGAAGGCATGCTGGGCCTGTGGTCTGCCGATTCCGAAATCTATCGCCTGTTCTACAGTTGGCTCTATAACGCCGGTTACTACTTTTTGCCCATTTATCTTGGTTGGGCGGCCGCCCGCCAGCTCGGTTGCTCGGAGCAGCTGGGCATGATGCTGGGCGGCGTATTGATTGCGCCCGATCTGCTTAAGCTCGTCGATGCCGCATCGACGACGGGGGCATCGATGACTTCCGTGTATGGCCTGCTTCCCGCGCCGGTCAACGATTACACGACGACTGTTATTCCGATTCTCATCTCGGTACCCGTGCTTTGGCAAGTGGAGTGTTTCTTTAAGCGCGTTATCCCTAAGGCCGTGGCGTTTTCGTTTGTTCCGTTTGCGACCATGCTTGTTATGGTTCCGGTTTCGCTGTGTATTACGGCGCCGGCGGGCAGCTATTTGGGCATGCTGTTGGGCCAGCTTATGTTTATGCTTGGCAATTCCGGTGGCATCGTATCGTTGCTCACACTCATGGGGCTTGCCGCGGGCTGGGAGTTCCTTAAGATCGCGGGCGTCAGCAACGTCGTCCTATCGCTCGCCTACGCGCAGTTTATGAGTATGGGAACGGATTCGTGCATCCTGATCGCCGCGACGATGGCAACGTTTGCCGTTTGGGGCATGCCCTTTGGTGCGTCGCTCCGCGTTGCGGATAAGGACGAGAAGGCGCTCATGCTGGGCTATTCAATCTCGGGTGTTCTTGGCGGCGTAAGCGAGCCGGCGCTGTACGGTTGCGGCTTTAAATATGGCAGGTGCCTGACGTGCATGGCCATTGGCGGCGCCGTCGGAGGCCTTGTTGCTGCCGTGGGCCACGTTACGGCCTATACCATCGGCATGACGAATGTCCTCATGGTCATTGGCTTTGCCACAGGTGGTTTTTCGAACCTGCTGTGGTGCTGCTTTGCCGGCGGTGTGGCATTTGCGGTGTCTGCGGCGCTGAGCTACTGCTTTGGCGTGGTGCCGGCGAAGGGGCAGGCGACGGGGGACGGAGCCGATTCGTCCGAAACCTCGGAGAGCGTGGCCGAGGCAAGCGCATAAATCGATCGACAAGGGGACAGTCCCGCATATCACATTCCAAGGCCGTGGTCCGTGTGGGCTGCGGCCTTTTTGTATCTGGGGGACAAAGTGGCTACACTACAATCCGTTTGAGCAATAGATATATAGGTAGTACCGTGGGGGCGGATGTAGATGGTCGAGTGGATTGTTAGGCGCGCACAGGGCGATCGTGCGCGTGTGGGCACGTTAGCTGGCATGGTGTGTATTGTCGCCAATGTTGCGCTTTGTGCTGCGAAGGGTGCAATTGGTGTGGTTTCGGGATCGGTTTCGATTGTGGCGGATGCCATGAACAACCTGTCCGATGCCAGCTCGAATATCGTGAGCGTGCTGGGCTTTAAGCTGGCGAGCAAGCCGGCCGACCCCGAGCATCCTTACGGCCACGGCCGCTACGAGTATCTCTCGGGTCTGGTCGTGGCGGCGCTCGTGCTGCTGATTGGCGTTGAACTGGTGAAGTCCTCGGTTGAGCGCGTCATCCACCCCGAACCTGTCGAGTTCTCGCTTGCCCTGGTGGCAGTTCTCGTGCTTTCGATGGTCGTAAAGCTTTGGATGGCGGCCCTCAACCAAAAGCTCGGCGATCGCATTGAGTCCGAGACGCTGCATGCGACCGCGCAGGATTCCAAGAACGATGTTCTTGCCACGGGCGCCGTACTGGCGTGCGCAATTGTTTCGCAGGTGACGGGCATCAACCTTGACGCTTGGGTCGGCCTTGCCGTTGGTGCCTATATTGGCTGGAGCGGTTTTGAACTCATCCAGGATACGGTGAGCCCGCTTTTGGGCCAGACGCCCGATCCTAAGCTGGTCAAGCACATTCGAGACAAGATCATGAGCTATCCCGGCGTTTTGGGCGTCCATGACCTAATGGTTCACGACTACGGCCCAGGCAGGAAGTTCGCAAGCGCTCACGCCGAGATGGCGGCCGAAGCCAGCCCGATGGAAAGTCACGACACGCTCGATAACATCGAGCAGGCGTTTAGGAACGAAGACGGCATGATTGTCACACTTCACTACGACCCCATCGTGACCGATGACCCCAAGCTGGCGAGCATGCGCCTGCGTATCAACGCAATGGCTCAGGAGATCGATAACCGCCTCTCGATTCATGATCTACGCTGTGTGCCGGGTCCTACGCACACCAACGTGATCTTTGACTGCGTGCGTCCCTCGGATCTGCAGATGAGTGCCGAAGACGTAAAGCACGCGCTGGCACAACGGGTCGAATCGGAATATCCCAAGTCGATTGCCAAGATTACGATCGACGAAGACTACGTAGGGCATACCCACGAGTAAGGCTGTGCCGGCAAAGCAGGTTATGCAGAAGGGGAGAGCATGAAGAAGCTGTATCTACTCCGTCACGGTCAGACGGAGTTCAACGTCAAAAAGCTGGTCCAGGGCCGCTGCGATTCACCGCTCACCGACTTAGGCCGTCAGCAAGCCGGGATGGCAGCCGCATGGCTCAAAGCCCACGGCGTCGTCCCCGACAAAGTGGTCTCTTCGCCCTTAGGCCGAGCCATGGACACAGCTCAGCTCGTCGCATGCGAGCTCCTCGGCCCGGACGCAGCAGCCGAGCCCTGCGAAGGCATTATCGAGCGCTGCTACGGCTCCTTCGAAGAAGGCCCGCACGGCGCGCTGCCCACCGACGTCTGGGATCCGGGCGAGGACCTGGTCCCCTTCGGAGGAGAAGGAAGCCAGGCGCTGCAAGAACGTATGGTGGATGCGCTTACCAATATCATGGGCTCCGAGGGCATCGAAACCCTTCTAGCAGTAAGCCACGGCAGCGCCAGCCGCCAATTTATCAAGGCCGCAGCCCCAGAGGGCTTCGAGCTCCCAACAAAACTCCCCAACTGCGCCATCATGATCTTCGATTTCGATGAGGCAAAGCCACAAGCAGAAGGCGAACCGTCCCAATGCAAGTTCACCCTCCAGCAAATAGTGGACCCCCAACAAAGTCATTAGCCTGAGCGAGCAAGGTTTAGCAGACATCAACGTGGCGTTCCCAGTGTGCGGCGGAGGGGACGGGCCTGAGACATATTAAGGTTGTCGCGAGTTCCGCACGAACAGGAGAGCACTTAATGTGCTCTCCGTCGTGAGCAGGACTGTAGAGCAGCAACCTTAATATGTCTCAGGCCCGTCCCCTCCGCCGCACACTGGGAACGTGCCACGCACTTTACCTGCGTAAACAATGTGAGTGAAATATGAATCTCGATGGATACGCCCGCAGCCGTGTATACTAAACAGCTGTGTGTAACCAGGGGAGTATTCTGGCTGGACAAAATGCCTGCTTAATAGGGTTGTCAGGTAGTCCGGACGCAATACAAGGCTGGGGAGCACGTCGTGTAAGTAGTGGTCCTCTAGGGGCGTACGCTCGGTGGTGTACGCATTGTCCCAAGACCACGCGAGAGTTGGGATCATATCTTGATCAGCATGATTCTCGGCCGCAAGATTGGCATGACCCAGGTTTGGGACGAGGACGACAACGTCGTTCCCGTCACGGTCATCCAGGCTGGCCCCTGCGCTGTCTCGCAGGTTAAAACTCAGGCAACCGACGGCTATGACGCCGTCCAGATCGGTTTCGGCGATATCAAGGCCAAGAACGTGAACAAGCCCATGGCTGGTCACTTCGCCAAGGCTGGCGTCGAGCCTGTCCGTTTCCTTCGTGAGGTCCGCGTCGAGAACGGCGAGGAGCACAAGGTCGGCGAGGTCGTCACCGTCGCTGATTTCGCTGATGTCGAGAAGGTCGACGTCATCGGTACCTCCAAGGGTAAGGGCTTCCAGGGTCGCATCAAGCGCTGGGGTCAGCGCCGCGGTCCTATGACGCATGGTTCTCACTTCCAGCGTCACCCCGGTTCTATCGGTCAGTGCGCCTATCCTGCACGCGTCCTCAAGGGCGTCAAGATGGCCGGTCACATGGGTAACGAGCGCGTTACCGTCAAGAACCTTTCCGTTGTCCGCATCGATGCCGAGCAGAACCTCATCTTGGTCAAGGGCGCTGTCCCGGGTGCCAAGAATGGTCTCGTCGCCATCCGTATGGCCTAAGGGCCCAGCCCATTTAGCCCAGCGTCATACCAAGGAGAACACTTAAATGGCAAAGTTTGAAGTAAAGAACAGCGAGGGCAAGAAGGTCGCCGAGGCCGAGCTCGCCGCTGAGGTGTACGGCATCGAGCCGAACATCCACGTTATGCACCACATCGTCAAGTGCCAGATGGCCTCTTGGCGTCAGGGCACCCAGTCTGCTAAGGGTCGCTCTGAGGTTTCCGGTGGCGGCAAGAAGCCTTGGCGTCAGAAGGGCACCGGCCGTGCCCGTCAGGGTTCCATCCGTGCTGCCCAGTGGCGTCACGGTGGCGTTGTCTTCGCCCCCAAGCCCCGTTCTTACGCTAAGCGTATGAACAACAAGGAGGTCAAGCTGGCTATGCGCTCCGCGCTGTCCGCCAAGCTGGCCGATGGCGAGCTCGTGCTCGTCGACGACTACGGCTTCGAGAAGCCTTCCACCAAGGCTGCCGTCGCCATGCTCAAGGCTCTCGGCCTTGAGGGCAAGCGTCTGACCATCATCGTTCGCGATGAGGACGTCAACGCCTACCTGTCGTTCCGCAACATTCCCAAGACGTTCATCATCACTGCCGACGAGGCCAACACCTACGATCTCGTCAACAACAACGCTGTGCTGATGCCCGCCGACATCGCCGCTCACTTCGGGGAGGTGCTTGCATAAATGACCGCCCACGAGATCATCATCCGTCCGATCGTGTCCGAGCGTTCCTTCTCCGGCATGGAGCTGAACAAGTACACGTTCGAGGTCGCCAAGGATGCTAACAAGTATCAGATCAAGGACGCTGTCGAGGAGATCTTCGGCGTCAAGGTCGTTCGCGTGAACACCCTGACGGTCAAGCCCAAGACCAAGCGCGTGCGCTATGTCGCCGGCAAGACCCGTTCTTGGAAGAAGGCCATCGTCACGCTGGCCGAGGGCGACACCATCGAGGTCTTTGGCAACCAGGCCTAAGACTCGCTGCTGTTGAGTGAGCTCATGCCTCCCAAATAGGGGAGGCGGGAGCTCAAGGTTTTGGGCGTATAAAATGGACACGCCCGGAACCGTGTATACGTCCGGTGTCATCGCACCCGAGGCAGAACCTCGAATCCCTGTCTGCGATGGCTAACGGATTCCTATTGAAAGGGATTGTAATGGCTGTAAAGCACCTTAAGCCGACCTCCGCTGGTAGGCGTTGGCAGACGATCTCCGACTTCTCCGAGATCACCTGCACCAAGCCCGAGAAGTCTCTTCTCGAGCCCCTGCCCAAGAAGGCCGGTCGTAACAACAACGGCCGCATCACCACCCGCCACCAGGGCGGCGGCGTGAAGCGTCGTTACCGCGTGATCGACTTCAAGCGCAACAAGGACGGCGTGCCCGCCAAGGTTGCCACGATCGAGTACGATCCGAACCGTTCCGCTCGCATCGCTCTGCTGCACTACGCTGACGGTGAGAAGCGCTACATCCTGGCCCCCAAGGGCCTCGAGGTCGGTCAGACCATCATGTCCGGTTCTGACGCCGACATCAAGCCGGGCAACGCTCTGCCCCTCGCCGACATCCCCGTCGGTACGCTCATCCACGCCGTCGAGTTCCAGCCGGGCAAGGGCGCCGCTATCGCCCGTTCCGCCGGTAACTCCTGCCAGCTGATGGGTAAGGAGGGCAAGTACGCCATCGTCCGTATGCCTTCCTCCGAGATGCGCCGCATCCTCGTTACCTGCCGCGCCACCGTCGGTGAGGTCGGCAACGCCGATCACTCCAACATCGTCATCGGCAAGGCCGGCCGTAAGCGTCACATGAACGTGCGCCCGACCGTCCGCGGTACCGTCATGAACCCTGTCGACCACCCGCACGGCGGTGGCGAGGGCAAGAACCACACCTCTGGTCGTCCCTCTGTTACCCCCTGGGGTAAGCCGACGAAGGGCCTTCGTACGCGCAAGAAGAAGAAGGTCTCGAACCAGCACATCATTCGTCGCCGTAAGAAGTAATTTCGGATACCGAGTTTTAGGAGAAAGCACTTATGAGCAGAAGTCTCAAAAAGGGCCCGTTCGTGGAGACTCGCCTTCTCTCGCGTATCACCGCGATGAACGAGGCTGGCAAGAAGGACGTCGTGAAGACCTGGTCCCGCGCGTCCACCATCTTCCCCGAGATGGTTGGTCACACCATCGCCGTCCACGACGGCCGCAAGCATGTGCCCGTGTATGTTACCGAGTCCATGGTTGGTCACAAGCTCGGCGAGTTCGCGCCGACTCGTACGTTCCGTGGCCACAAGGCCAAATAGGGGGTTAACCGTAAATGGCAACTAAGTCTATTGAAACTGAGGCCACCGAGGTTCGCGCCGTCGCTAAGTACGTGCGTGTTTCCCCCAGCAAGGCCCGCCTGGTGGTCGATCTGATCCGCCGCAAGCCTGTCGCTCAGGCCTTCGACATCCTCCACTTCTGCGACCGCGCCGTCGCCGTGGATGTCGAGAAGGTTCTCCGTTCCGCCGTTGCGAACGCCGAGAACAACAATGGTCTGCGTGCCGACAACCTGGTTGTCGCCGCTGCCTATGTTGACGAGGGTCCGACGCTTAAGCGCATCCGTCCCCGCGCCAAGGGTTCCGCTTCTCGCATTCTGAAGCGTACTTCCCACATCACCGTCGTCGTTGCTCCTCGAAAGGAGGCGTAAAGCTGTATGGGTCAGAAAGTCTACCCCACCGGCTTCCGTCTTGGCATCACTGAGAACTGGCGCTCCCGCTGGTTCGCAGAGAAGGATTACGCTAAGACCCTCGGTAACGATCTCGAGATCCGCAAGTACCTCGAGAAGCGTCTTTCCCGCGCAGCTGTCTCCCGCGTCGAGATCGAGCGCGCTGGCGACAAGGTGAAGGTCATCATCCTCACCGCTCGCCCCGGCGTTGTCATCGGTAAGAAGGGTGCCGAGATCGATACCCTCCGCACCGAGCTCGAGAAGGTCGCTGGCGTCTCCAAGGGCCAGCTCTCCGTCGACGTTGTCGAGATCAAGCGCCCCGAGCTCGACGCCAACCTCGTTGCTCAGTCCATCGCTGAGCAGCTCGAGGGCCGCGTTGCCTTCCGTCGCGCTATGCGCAAGGCTGTCCAGTCCGCCCGCAAGGCCGGCGCCAAGGGCATCCGTATCCAGTGCTCCGGTCGTCTCGGCGGTGCCGAGATGGGCCGTCGTGAGTGGTACCGTGAGGGTCGCGTGCCTCTGCACACCCTCCGCGCCAAGATCGACTACGGCACGGCTGTCGCCAGCACCACCATGGGTGCCTGCGGCGTGAAGGTCTGGATCTACCTGGGCGAGAAGCTCCCGGGCCAGCCTGTTCCCAACCCTGCACTCGAGGGCTCTTCCCGTCCTCGTCGTCGTAACTCCGAGAGGAGGGGTCAGTAGTGCTTGCCCCTAAGCGTATTCTTCACCGCAAGGTGCAGCGTGGCTCCATGAAGGGCCAGGCCAAGGGTAATACCGAGCTGCATTTCGGCGAGTTTGGTATCCAGGCTCTCGAGGCCCATTGGATCACCAACCGTCAGATCGAGGCCGCTCGTATTGCCATGACCCGCTACATGAAGCGTGGCGGTCGTGTCTACATCACGATCTTCCCCGATAAGCCCATCACCAAGAAGCCTGCCGAGACTCGCATGGGTTCTGGTAAGGGTAACCCCGAGGAGTGGGTGGCCGTCGTCAAGCCCGGCCGCATCATGTTCGAGGTCAAGGGCGTGCCCGAGGAGGTCGCTCGCGAGGCTCTGCGTCTTGCACAGCACAAGCTTCCCATCAAGACCAAGATTGTTGCTGCCAAGAACGCTGAGCAGCGCATCCAGAAGGAGATGGCTGAGGAGGCCGCTCTCGAGGCCAAGTGGGCTGCTGAGGACGCCGCCGCCGCCAAGGAGGAGAACTAATGAAGCCCGCAGAGATTCGTGAGCTCTCGGACGCTCAGCTCGTTGAGAAGCTGAAGGAAATGCGCGCCGAGCTCTTTAACCTTCGTTTCCAGATGGCCACCAGCCAGCTGGACAACACCGCTCGCGTCAACACCGTGAAGAAGGACATCGCTCGCGTCCTCACGGAGCAGCGCGCCCGCGAGATCGCAGCGGAGAAGTCCGCTGTCGCCGAGTAGGACCTAAGGAGAGAACATGACTGATTCGCGTAACTCGCGTAAGGTCCGTACGGGTGTCGTTACCTCCGTCTCCGGTGCCAAGACCATCGTTGTCACCATCACCGAGCGCAAGCGTCACCCCAAGTACGGCAAGATGATGACCAGCTCCAAGAAGCTGCACGCTCACGACGAGGAGTGCACGGCTGGCGTGGGCGATACCGTCCGCGTTATGGAGACCCGTCCTATGTCCAAGATGAAGCGCTGGCGCCTCATCGAGGTCGTCGAGCGCGCTAAATAAGCAGTCGCTCTTACGACTTGTACGTTTCCGAAGATGTGCGTATGCCTGGCTTGCATACCACGGGCCGTATAAAGGCTGCGCACCTCTCTTCGGTTCTTAGTTCGGAGGAACATCTACCATGATTCAGATGCAAACCATGCTGAACGTCGCCGACAACTCCGGCGCTCGCAAGATTCGCTGCATCAAGGTGCTTGGCGGTTCCAAGCGTCGTTATGCAGGCATCGGCGATGTGTTCATCGGTGCTGTCCAGGAGGCTACCCCTGGCGCCAACGTCAAGAAGAAGGACGTTGTCCGTTGCGTCGTCGTTCGCACCGTTAAGGAGATCCGCCGCAAGGATGGCTCCTACATTCGCTTTGATGAGAACGCCTGCGTTGTCATCAACAACGATGGTTCGCCCGTCGGCACCCGTATCTTCGGGCCCGTCGCTCGCGAGCTTCGTGACAAGAAGTACATGAAGATCGTCTCGCTCGCTCCCGAGACCCTGTAGTTAGGGGAGATATATGTATATCAAGAAGGGCGATAAGGTCCAGGTTCTCTCTGGTAAGGATCGCGGCAAGCAGGGCGTTGTCCTGCGTGCTCTCCCCGCCGAGAACAAGGTCGTTGTCGAGGGCGTTTCGGTCGTCAAGAAGGCCGTCAAGCCCAACGCTGCCAACCAGCAGGGCGGCATCGTTTCGCAGGAGGCTCCCATCGACGCCTCCAACGTCAATCTCGTTTGCCCCGAGTGCGGTAAGGTTACCCGCGTCGGTCACGAGAAGGACGGCAAGAACAAGCTGCGCGTCTGCAAGAAGTGCGGCCACAAGTTCTAAGCTGCCCGCAACATCAAGTTGCTAGCAAAGGCCCGGATGCCACGGCACCCGGGCCTTTTTCTATCCCCACTCATTTGGGACAGACTTAAATGAGTACCCTAACTGGGTAAGCATAAATGAGCGGGTCGTGCTGTATAAATTGCTTGTGTGCGCGTTTATGCGCGTTAGATTGCGTATAATTACGCACCTATGCGTATATATGCGCCGTTTACGGGGCAATAATGACCGTTTAGCGGTGAGATACGCAAAAACGCGCACAAACGCGCGTGTTTGTGCGAATATAGAGCTGTCAGAAATGCAAGACGTTCTATGACACAGGAGACACATAATGGCAGATTCCAAGCAGGCTCCACTCGACGCCGCGGCAGCCGCCAAAGCAGCATTTGCTTCGGTCCAGGACAAGCCGTTCCCTAACGACATCTTTACGGCTCCCGAGCTCCGTTGGGCTGTGATCGGTTGCGGCGTTATTGCCAACCAGATGGCTCAGTCCCTTGCCCTTGCCGGCCGAAAGCTCGCGGGCGTTGCCAACCGCACGTTGTCCAAGGCTCAGGCTTTTGCAGAACAGTATGGCGTTGAGAAGGTCTATGACACGGTTGAGGATCTCTACGCCGATCCTGACATCGACGCCGTCTACATCACCACCCCGCACAACACCCATATCACCTATCTGCGCGCCGCCCTGGCGGCCGGCAAGCACGTTCTCTGCGAGAAGGCCATCACGCTCAACTCCGCCGAGCTCGAAGAGGCCCGCGCCATTGCCGCCGAACACAACGTGGTTCTTATGGACGCTACCACGGTGCTCCACATGCCCTTGTATCAAGAGCTGCGCCGCCGCATGGATGCCGGCGAGTTTGGCCGCATGAACCTCGCTCAGCTCAACTTTGGTAGCTACAAGGAGTACGGCGACCTGACCAACCGTTTCTACAATCGCAACCTCGCCGGCGGTGCCATGCTCGATATTGGCGTATACGCCCTGTCCGTCATGCGCCTGTTTATGGCGAGCCAGCCCGTCGAGGTCGTGTCTCTGGGTAACACCTGCAAGACCGGCGTGGACGTTGCAGGCGGCATCGTCTGCCGTAATGCCGAACAGCAGCTGGGCGTGGTGAGCCTCACGCTCCACTCCAAGCAGCCCAAGCGTTCGGTCATTAGCTTCGACAAGTGCTATATCGAGGTCAACGAGTATCCGCGCGCCGACCATGCGACCATCGTGTGGACTGCGGACGGTCGCCGTGAGGAGGTCCACGCTGGCACCGAGGCTTATGCCCTGTGCTACGAGATGGCTGACCTCGAGCAGGCCGTCGCCGGCGACGATTCCAAGCGTGAGCTTCTGGATTATGCTTCTGATGTGATGGAGCTCATGACCAAGCTCCGCGCCGATTGGGGAGTCGTCTACCCCGAGGAGGAGTAAGCGATGCTTGCGGAAGATAGGCTCAATGCGATCGTGTCGATGGTGCAGCAGGCCGGCTCGGTTACCGTGCCGGAACTTGCCGAGGCCCTGGGCGTGACACCGTCCACCATTCGCCGTGACTTGCAAACGCTCGACCGCGCGCACCGTATCGCCAAGGTGCACGGAGGTGCGACGAGTCTGGAGCGCGCGCACGTGACGCGCGACTTGACGATCAGCGAACGCAGTGATCTCCATAACGATGACAAGGAGCGCATCTGTGCTCGTGCCGCGGCCCTGGTGGAGCCCGATAGCTTTGTGTATATCGATTCGGGCTCAACGACCCTCAAGCTCATCGAGCATCTTCCGCGTCTCGACGGCGTCACCTATGTGACCGATTCCGTGCTCCATGCTCAGCACCTTGCTTTGCGCGGCATGCGTACCGTGGTGCTGGGCGGCGAGCTCAAACCCGAGACCGAGGCGCTCGTTGGCCCCGATGCCTTGGCAACCCTGGACCGCTATAACTTCAACTGCGGCTTTTGGGGATCCAACGGCATCGCGGCCGAGCAAGGTCTCACCACACCGGATATCGAGGAAGCACAGGTCAAGCGTATCTCGATGCGCCATACCGCCAAACGCTTCGTAATCTCGGACGCCAGTAAATTTGGCATGGTGGCGCCCGTCAAGTTCGCGGACTTCCGCGACGCAACGATTATTACCGCAGGCGAGGTCCCCGCCAAGTACCGGGCAATGGACAACGTCATCACGGTCTAGCAGCAGGGGACGGGCTAAGGCCAAAACCACCGCGAAGGTGCCTGTCCCCATTGTGGTGGTTTAGGGCTCCCAGGGGCAGGGGGCTTCGATGTGGATGTGCTCGCCGGTTACGGGATGCGTGAAGGACACGCTGTGGGCGTGGAGCATCAGGCCGCAGGGGCGCGGCGTTCCGTACAGGTCGTCGCCAACCAGGGGGTGACGCTCGCTGGCCAGGTGCACGCGAATCTGATGCTTGCGGCCGGTGAGCAGCTCAACATCGATATACGAACGCGCGGGCAGGCCTCGGCGGCTCTTAAGGCGCTTGAGCACCTTCACGCGCGTCTGAGAGGGCTTTCCGCTGGCGCCGACACGCATCTTGCGGCTATCGTGGCGATCGCGAGCGATAGGCTTGTCGATGAGCTTCTCGTTCCAGTCGATTTTGCCCTCGGCGAGCGCCAGATAGTGCTTTTCGAACGCGTGGTCGATGACCATCTGGTCAAAAGCGGGCTGCGTCTGCTTGTCGAGCGAAAACAACACCACGCCGGTGGTGTCACGGTCCAGGCGGTTGAGCGGCTGCATGTCGGTCGCGGCAAAGCCGTCGCCCATGGCCAGCAACAGGTCGCTAGCGTAGTCGGTAAGTGTGCGCTCGCCGGTGCCGTCGCCGTGGACGATCATGCCGGCGGGCTTGTCGATGGTCATGAGCCAAGCGTCGCAGTAGAGGACTTGAGGTTCTTCGTTCACGTGTAAGCCTTTCGGTTAGCTGATTCCCACAAACATGCAGCCCGAGGTCGCCCCGCGTAGGCGGGCGGCGGGCTTGCGGCCGGCTTGAGCCGCCTCGACGGCGCGACGGACGCGAGCGACAGCACGGCCAATCTCATCGGCCTCGAGCAGGGTTCCGTCGACCATAAGACGACGGACGCCGGCGTCGAGCAACTGCGGTACCTGCGGCGTAAGGTCGATGGGGTAGGCGTCGTACAAGCGAGAGCGGCCATGGATGTCGGTGCGCACGGGCATGACCTTGCCGTCGATATTCTTGAGCGACAGCTTGCGGGCGCGCAGGCGGCAGTTGGCGCAATCGTGGATGCAGCCATTGGCAACCTGCAGGATGCAGTGCTCGCTCGTCATGACGCGCGGGCGGCCAAAGACGGTGATGCCCAGAGCCGCGGGCGCGGCGGCGCCGAGCGAGACAATCTCGTCGAGCGTGATCTCGGGCGAGAGCCAAAACGCACCGGCTCCGCGCTCGGCAAGCGCCTCCATGCAGGGCGTGTTGTGCACCGGCAGGCAAGAGCGAATCTCGGCCGTGGCGCCGGCATGCGCGGCTACGGCGAGCTCGGAGATATTGCCGACGGCGACGGTGGCTCCGGCATTGATCCAGGGATCGACGCGTACGTGGTCAACGGCGCGGCAGACCTCGTCGAGCACGGGTACGATGCCCTGCTCAAACGCATCGGCGGGGGAGAGCTCGGCCGCATCGAGCGCGTCGGTGGTCATGTAGATGCGCGTTACACCCTCGGCGCGAGCGGCCTCGGCGGCCTCGAGCGAGGTGACGGTGGCGCAGATCTGCGGCTCATCGCGGTAGTGCTCGGGCGCGGGGCGGGAATCACTGGTTACAATCGCCGGCAGCTCGAGCGTTTTCGCGCGCTCCTCGTACGGTGCCAGAATGGCCTCTTCCAGCGCCTTACAAGCGGCGGCGCGCACCTTGTGCACGGCGGAAAAGCCCATACCGCAGCCGGCGTCGAGCGAAACGTCAAAGCTTGCGGCCTCAAAGGGAGAGGAGCCCATGCGCCCGACGTGCTCAACCAGATCGGATGCCTCGACGGCGCGGGTCTTGGCAGCCTCGACGGTAAAGCCCGTGGCCGTGGCCGTAAGCGAAGGATCGTCGCAACAGGTGAGCGCAACGGCAAACGGCTCGCCCAGACGCGCCACAACGGACACGTCTACGGCGCGGCGGCGCAGCACATCGCGCTTGAGCGCGGCGCCGGCGGCGTCGATGGCACGCTGACTGCGAATCACGCGGACGCGGCAACCCTCGGGCATGCTGCGGGGCACGCGGCATTCGATGATGTCGCCCGCGGCGGCATCATCGGCGGCAATGGTGGTCAGGAACTGGTCAAATTCGTTATCGTGGCGAAGCTCCAGCAGGTCGCCCTTGCCCACGGGCTCAAACAACTCAATGCGGGCGATGGCGGCGCGCCGACGGCGGTCGTCGGGCTTGAGGCCGCGCACATCGCGGTTGGCCGGGCGGCTGCCCAGCACCGTGCCCACGATCTGGCCGCGGTTGTTGGAGCGCTCGTAGCTCATCATCTCGTCACCCGAGGTACCGTCTTGGTAGGCGTGCGTAAAGTCGCGGTTAAAGCAGCGCTTGAGCTGGCGTTGGCGGGCGGCTTCTTCATCCTTAGAGGTCGAAACATCGGCCAGCATATCGTCAATCTGGTGACGGTACACATCGACGATGGAGTACACGTAATCGGGAGCCTTCATGCGACCCTCGAGCTTGAGCGATGCGGCGCCGGCGTCATACAGATGGCGAACAAGCTGCGACGTGTTGGTGTCGCGCGGGCACAGCGCGCGCTCGCGACCGGCAGGGGAGAGCGAGCGGCCGCTCTCGTCGATCAGCTCGTAAGGCAGGCGACAGGGCTGAGCGCACATGCCGCGGTTGGCCGAGCGGCCCGCCATGGCAAAGCTCGAAAGCAGGCACAGGCCCGAGTAGCAAAAGCAGATGGCGCCGTGGCTAAAGACCTCGAGGTCGACATCGGGCGCGGCGTCGTGGATGGCGGCGATCTCGTCGATGGAGAGCTCGCGCGAGAGAGTCACGCGGTCGGCGCCCTGTTCGCGGCACCAAAGGGTTCCACGGTCATCATGGATGTTCGCCTGGGTCGAGATATGCGTCTCGATGCCGGGCATAGTGCGCTTGACCTCAAAGAACAGGCCCCAGTCCTGGATAATGAAGGCGTCGGCGCCCAGCGTGGAGCAGCGATGGATGAGTTGCAGCGCATCGCTCATCTCGGATTCCTTGATGACGATGTTGACAGTGACGTAGACGCGCGAGCCGGCCAGGTGCGCGGCGCGGCAGGCCTGCTCAAAGGCCTCGTCGGTAAAGTTGGTTGCCTTGCGGCGGGCGTTGAAGCTGCCCATGCCGCAGTAGATGGCGTCTGCCCCGGCAGCGAGCGCGGCGGCAAAGGGCTCCGGGCCTCCGGCGGGGGCCAAGAGCTCGGGTCTGCGGTTGGTGGTTCGACTGGCGGTTGCGGTCATATCCTGCCTTTCAAAATGCTCAGATAATCAAAAGTATAGTGGCGCCGTTGCGGCAGGCGATGCCCGTGCTCCAAGCGGGATAAAGTCTTCAGCAGCTTGGACTGGCTGCTCCACATGAGAACCGTTCAGCGGTTCGGGGAGACCGTTGGGCGATAAAATATTCTCGCAAGCTGATAATATTCTTGCATCAAACAGAAACCTTGAGTACCATCCCAATCAAGCGCGGTGTTCAGACCGAACTGTGCCTCCCGGTGTGAACGCCGCGCTCACGCTTTCTCAACTGATCGTAAGGAGATAAACATGAGCAAGACCGTCGTGTCTTCCGATAACGCACCCGCAGCCATCGGCCCGTATTCCCCTGGTATCCAGACCGGCAACATGGTGTTCCTGTCCGGCCAGCTGGGCATCGACCCTGCAACCGGCAAGATGCCCGAGGGCGTCGAGGCCCAGGCCAAGCAGTCCCTCGCCAACGTCGAGGCCCTGCTGACCGCTGCCGGCGCCACCTTTGCCGATGTCGTCAAGACCACGGTCTACCTGGCCGACATTGCCGACTTCGCTGCCGTGAACGAGATCTACGCCTCCAAGTTCGAGGCTCCGTTCCCCGCGCGCAGCGCTTTCCAGGTTGCCGCCCTTCCGGCTGGCGGTCTGGTTGAGATCGAGGTCGTCGCCGCTCTCTAAGGCGTTGGCAACAACTAAACATGACATGCAAAAAGACCCTGCAGCGCGTGCGAGCTGCAGGGTCTTTTGTCAAGCGATGCGACAAAAATGATCCGCTTTCCTCCGTCCCCAAGGGATCGGTGGGTTAGCCCTCCTTGCGAACTTTTTGCAGGTAGCGGTAGACGCTGGGCTCCGAGATACCCAGCGCGGTGGCGGCGCAGGCCACGGCGCCCTTGAGCATGAACACCCCGTTGCCGTTGAGGTGGCGAATGACGTCCACGCGGTCGCTCTGACCAAGCGACGCTGCATCCAGCCCACGCGCGCTCAGCAACTCGGCAATGCTGCGGTCGATGAGCTCCTGTGTGGACTCCGAAAGGCTTTCGACCTCGATAGGGGCGGGCTCCGTGCGCGTTGGCGCCGCGTCGAAGCACGCCATGAGCTGCTGCGCCATGGCGTTGATGGAGCGTACGGTCGAGAGGTCGGTGTTGACGCAGAGCATACCGACGATCTCGTCATTCTCGCGGATAAAGTACGTCGCTGACTCCAACGTCTTGCCTCCGGCGCCGCGGCCCTCGTAGCCCGTAATAAACGGCAGGTCGCGATACTTGGCGTCGTGCATGATCTTGAGTGCCAGATCGGTGGCGGGACCGCCGACCTTGCGGCCGCTCACGATGCCGTTGCGAATATCGACGATGGCGTGGTCGGGATCCGAGAAATCGTGCAGCACGATTTCGCTGTTTTTGCCGAGTATCTGCTCCAGAAAATCGACCATCGGCAAAAAGCGACGTACGGTCTCGTTCACGGGCAACTCCTTTGGGTGAAATCGGAAATGTTCATAACAATTTTTTCTCATGGTAACACGCTGCCCATCATTTCGTATATCCGCAGGTACATTGCGTAATGCAGACGAACGGTAGGAATTTAGCGGTAAACGGTTGACCAAAAGAAATGTTAGATGTTATTTTGACCAGACACTTTCCTGACCTGCGGAAATGCGTAATTTCAGCTGAAGAATAGTCTGATAACAAAAAATTATTATTGAGAATGAGAATCATCTTTAATACGATATGCAATGAAGGCACAACCTCAACCCCGCACTGCGTCACAATAGAGCGTTAGATGCGAAAACAACTACTTCGAGGATTGGTGGTCAAATGACCCAGGAGACGGTTACGAACGGCACTGAAGCCCTGTTCACTCGCGAAGGCATGCCTCCCGTTAAGGAAATGATCCCGTGTGCCCTTCAGCACGTACTGGCATCGTTTGCCGGCATCATTACCCCGGCGGTCATCATGGCCGGCGTCTACGGCTTTAATAGCCAGCAGAGCACCGACATCATCCAGGTCGCGCTCATTCTTTCGGCGATCGACACGGCCCTTCAGGCCTTCGCTCCCTTCCGTCGCATCGGCGGCGGCCTGCCCATCGTCATGGGCGTTTCGTTCGCGTTCCTGCCGGCCCTGCAGGCCATGGGTGCCTCGGGCTTTAGCTTTGGTGCGCTGCTGGGTGGCGAGATCGTCGGCGGCGCCGTCGCGGTCCTCTTTGGTCTGGCCTACAGCAAGATCAAGTGGCTGTTCCCGCCCGTCGTGACCGGTACGGTCATCTTCTCCATTGGCGTCTCTCTCTATCCCACGGCCGTCAAGTATATGGCCGGCGGTATGGGTACGCCGCTGTGGGGCACCCCGCAGGCCTGGTGCGTCGCTCTTATCACCTTCGCCGTGGTCTTTGCGCTCGCCAACTTTGGCAAGGGCACGCTCAAGCTGGGATCCGTGTTCTTTGGCATGATCGTTGGCATGATCGTCTCCATCCCCTTTGGCATGATCGACTTCTCCAGCGTCGCCACCGCTCAGGTCTTCGCTCTTCCCAAGCTCATGCCCTACGCGCTCGAGTTTGATCCCGAGGTCTGCATTACCCTCGCCGTCGTGTTCCCCATGGTTGCCATCCAGGTTATCGGTGACGTCTCCGCCGCCTGCCTGGGCTCCATCGACCGTATGCCCACCGAGCGCGAGCTCTCCGGCGCTATCGTGTCCCAGGGCCTCACCTCTATGGTCGGCGGTCTGCTGGGCGGTCTTCCCACCAGCGCCCTTGGCCAGAACGTGGGCATCATCTGCTCCAACAAGGTCGTCAACAAGTGGGTCTTTGTGATCATTGCGGCCGTCTTTGCCATCGCCGGCCTATTCCCGCAGCTCTCTGCCGTCCTTTCCGCTATCCCGCAGCCCGTCATCGGCGGCGCGACCGTCGGCGTCTTTGGCACCATCACCATGAACGGCGTGCGCATGTTCACCCGCGAGGGCCTCACGCAGCGCACTACCACCATCGTCGGTACCTCCGTCGTCTTTGGTCTGGGTATCTGGATGGCCAGCGGTTGCCTTGCCGGCGAGGGTATGCCCGCCTGGGTGTCCACCGTCATCGGCTCCAATGCCGTAACCCCCACCGCCATCATGGCCATTGTCCTTAACCTGATCCTTCCGCAGACGCCGGTCGTGGCTCAGCACATCGATGCTGCCAAGGACGCTGCCGTGGATCTGGTCTTGCCCGAGAGCAAGAAGTAACCAATTCGGTGCTATTCGTCGGCGGACGCATCGCCTCGTCCGCCGACGTCATGCGGCGCCAAGCCGCACTTCAAAGGGTTTGTCCCTTTGGTGAAGCGTTGACGGGAGAGGGCCCGTTTCCGGTGTAGGCCGGCGCTTCGCACTCCGCCATGTCAGAGGTGTCAAACCCCGCCCCTGATGTCGAAGGGAGCATTTATGCTTCTGGTCGCTAACGGTTCCGTCTTTACCCGCAACGCGCAGGCCCCGTTCATTCCAAACGGTGCGGTCGCCATTGACGGAGATACGATCGTCGAAGTGGGCCCCGAGTGCGAGCTCAAGGCCAAGTACCCGGATGCCGAGTACGTCGACGCCCAGGGCAACCTCATCATGCCCGGACTCATCAACTGCCACACCCACATCTACTCGGGTCTGGCCCGCGGCCTTGCCATTAAGGGCTGCAACCCCACCAACTTCCTGGAGAATCTTGAGCAGCAGTGGTGGAAGATCGACGACAACCTGACGCTCGACGGCACCAAGGCCAGCGCCTATGCCACGATTCTTGACTCCATCCGCGATGGCGTCACCACGATCTTCGATCACCATGCGAGCTTCTGCGAGATCCCGGGAAGCCTCTTTACCATTAAGGATGCAGCTCAGGAGCTGGGCATGCGTTCGTGCCTGTGCTACGAGGTCTCGGATCGCCGCGGCCAGGAAAAATGCGACCAGGCCATTGCCGAGAACGCCGAATTTGCCCAGTGGGCCGCCAAGGAGCGTCGCGATAACGACAACCACATGATCGCCGCCATGTTTGGCGGTCACGCCACCTTTACGCTGTCGGACGAGACCATGGACAAGATGGCCGAGGCCAACAACGGCCTGACCGGCTTCCACATCCATGTGTGCGAGGGCATGAATGACGTTTGGGACTCCCGCCTCAACCGCGGCGGCATCAGCCCCGTCGAGCGCCTGCTGCAGCACAACCTGCTGGGTCCCGACACCATGCTGGGCCACTGCATCCATGTGACGCCCGCCGAGATGGACATCGTCAAGGAGTCCGGCACCTGGCTCGTCAACAACCCCGAATCCAATATGGGCAACGCCGTGGGCTGCGCCCCCGTGCTCGAGTTCTTCCGCCGCGGCATCCCCGTGTGCATGGGCACCGACGCCTACACCCACGATATGCTCGAGAGCCTCAAGGTCTTCTTGATCATCCAGCGCCACAACGCCGCCATGCCCAACGTGGGCTGGTGCGAGGCCATGACGATGCTCTTCGAGAACAACGCCAAGATGGCGAGCAAGTACTTCGATCGCAAGCTGGGCGTGCTCGAGGCCGGCGCTGCCGCCGACGTCATCGTCATGGACTACAAGCCCTTTACGCCGCTGAGCGAGGAGAACATCGACGGCCACATGCTCTTTGGCATGATGGGCAAAAACTGCCGCACCACCATCATCAACGGCCGCGTCCTGTACAAGGATCGCGAGTTCGTTGGCATTGATGAGGACAAGATCAACGCGTGGACCATGGCTGAGTCCAAGAAGCTCTGGAGCACGCTCAACGATCGCACCTACTAATTACAAGTAGATTCACGCGCGCCGGATGTTTCGCCGCATCCGACGCGCGTATAGGCGACCTCCGCGGGGTCGCCGGCGCTGTGCTAGCGCTACACCGTATTTGCGCCCGCCGCGCGGTCTCGCCGGGCGTTACAGAGAGGAGCTCACTATGAGCGACATCATGAGGCCGATCCCGTTTTCGCAGCTGATGAACTGGATCATCGAGGAGCACAAGACTCAGGACGCCATCTTTGGCGTGCGTAAGATGGTCATGACCAATCAGGAGGGCGCGCTTCCCATTTTTGACGAGCGCATCGAGACTCCGTTTGGCCCGGCCGCCGGCCCCAATACGCAGCTTGCCCAGAACATCGTGGCATCCTACGTGGCCGGTTCCCGCTTCTTTGAGCTCAAAACTGTCCAGGTTATGGACGGCGAGGAGCTTTCCAAGTATGTGAACAAGCCCTGCATTGTGGCGCAGGACGAGTGCTACAACTGCGAGTGGTCGACCGAGCTCGAGGTTCCGCAGGCCTTTGCCGAGTACGTGAAGGCATGGTTTGCCTGCCACCTGATCGCTCGCGAGTACGGCCTGGGTAGCCCGGACGGTTTTGTCTTTAACATGTCCGTGGGCTATGACCTGGAGGGTATTAAGAGCCCCAAGGTCGACGCCTACATCGAGGGCATGAAGGACGCCAGCGGCTCTGACGTCTGGAATGAGTGCCGCGCATGGGCGCTTGCCAACCTGGACAAGTTTGAGCATGTCGACGCCGCGTTTGTCGAATCCATCCCGGCACGCGTCTCCAACTCCATCACCGAGTCTACGCTGCATGGCTGCCCGCCGGCGGAGATCGAGCGCATCGCGACCTATCTGATCACCGAGAAGGGCCTCAACACCTACATCAAGTGCAACCCCACGCTGCTGGGCTATGAGTTTGCCCGCCAGCGCCTCAACGAGCTGGGCTTTGACTACATCGTCTTCGACGATACGCACTTCCGCGAGGACCTGCAGTGGGCCGACGCCGTGCCCATGTTCGAGCGCCTGATTGCCCTGTGCGCCGAGCGCGGCCTGGAGTTTGGCGTCAAGCTGACCAACACCTTCCCCGTCGACGTGACGAGGAACGAGCTGCCCTCCACCGAGATGTACATGTCGGGCCGTTCGCTGTTCTCGCTGACCATCGAGGCCGCCCGTCGCATTACCGAGCAGTTCGATGGCAAGCTGCGCATCAGCTACTCCGGCGGTGCCACGGTCTACAACATCCGTGCCCTGTACGATGCCGGCATTTGGCCCGTTACCCTGGCGACTGACGTGCTCAAGCCCGGTGGCTACGAGCGCTTTAGCCAGATGGCCGGCGAGTTTACCGACCTGGACGGCAAGCCGTTTGCGGGCGTCTCTCTCGAGGCCGTGACGGCGATCCAGACCGACTCGCTCACCAACCCGCTCTACAAGAAGCCGCTGCGCCCGCTGCCCGACCGCAAGGTCGCCGGCAAAAGCCCGCTTTCCGACTGCTTTACCACGCCGTGCCGCACGAGCTGCCCCATCCAGCAGGATATTCCCGCCTATCTGGCGGCTGTTGACGAGGGCCGCTACGAGGACGCGCTCAACATTATCATCGAGCGCAACGCCCTGCCGTTCATTACCGGCACCATCTGCCCGCATCCCTGCGGCCGTGCCTGCGAGCGTGCATTCTACGAGCCCGAGGGCGCCCAGATCCGCGCCAGCAAGCTCAAGGCCGCCCGCGAGGCCATGACCGCCGTGCTGCCCAAGTTGCGCGCCCAGGCCATCGCCAACGATAGCGACCGCAACGTTGCCGTTATCGGCGGCGGTCCGGCCGGTCTGGCGACAGCGTTCTTCCTGACGCGTGCCGGCGTGCCCGTCACCATCTTTGAGGCCCGCGATTCGCTCGGCGGCGTGGTCCGTCACGTCATCCCCGAGTTCCGCATTGCGAGCGACGATATCTCCCACGATGCCGAGCTCTGCCTGGCCTTTGGCGCCAAGGTGCAGCTCAATGCTCGCGTGGATTCCATTGACGAGCTCAAGGCCCAGGGCTTTACCGACGTGGTCGTGGCCACCGGTGCCTGGATGCCCGGCTCTGCGGGCCTGGGCGAGGGTGCCGAGCTCGACGTGCTGGAGTTCCTCGAGGCCGCCAAGAAGGGCGAGAAGCTCGAGCTGGGCGAGGACGTCGTGGTCATCGGCGCCGGCAACACCGCCATGGATGCTGCCCGCGTGGCCAAGCGCCTGGCTGGTGTGAAGAACGTGCGCCTGGTGTATCGCCGCACCAAGAAGCAGATGCCCGCCGACGAGGAAGAGCTTGATCTTGCTCTTGCCGACGGCGTTGAGTTCTGCGAGCTGCTGGCGCCCAAGGCACTCAACGGCGCCGTGCTGACCTGCGACGTTATGGAGCTTGGCGAGCCGGATGCAAGCGGCCGTCGCAGCCCCGTTGCCACGGGCGAGACCGTCGAGCTTCCCGCCACCACGGTGATCTGCGCCGTGGGCGAGGGCATCGATGCCAGTCTGTACGATGCCGCGGGCGTCGAGCACGACCGTCGCGGCCGCCTTGCCGCCACCTCCACCGGCGTTGAGGGCGTCTGGGCTGCGGGCGACTGCCGCCGCGGTCCTGCCACCGTGGTTGAGGCTATTGCCGACGCCGCCGAGGTCGCCCGTGCCATCGCCGGCGTGGACTTTAACAAGTACGCCGATTGCAACGAGCAGGCTGGCCGCGAGGACACCTGCTACGAGCGCAAGGGGTCGCTGTGCCGCGACAAGCGCAACTGCACCAAGACCCGCTGCCTGGGCTGCGGCTCGGTGTGCGAGGTCTGCTGCGACGTGTGCCCCAACCGCGCCAACGTAGCCATTAAGGTGCCGGGCCTGGCCAAGCATCAGGTCGTCCATGTCGATGGCATGTGCAACGAGTGCGGCAACTGCGCCGTGTTCTGCCCCTACCAGGAGGGCCGTCCCTACAAGGACAAGCTCACCCTGTTCTGGAGCGAGGAGGACATGGAGAACTCCGAGAACGAGGGCTTCCTGGCCGTGGACGAGGACCACTTTAAAGTCCGCGTCGCCGGCACGGTCCGCACCGTCTCGGTCGATGCCGTCAACACCGGTCTTCCCGAGGCCGTCCGCCTGACCATCAAGGCTGTGCGTGACAACTATTCGTACCTTCTTAAGAAATAGGCGAACCTTTTATGGCCAAATCTATTCAACATAACGTGGCCTACGTTGCCTGCGGAAGCGGCTGTGCTTCCGCAGGCGGCGACGCCCGCTGCAGCGAAGGCTGCATTGGCTGTGGCGCCTGCGTCACGGCTTGCCCCCACGGTGCCATCTCACTGGTCGACGGCGTTGCCCGCGTGGACCGCTCCAAGTGCACGGGCTGCGGCCTGTGCGGCATGGCGTGCCCGCAGCGCGTGATTGCCTTCGTTCCCGGCTACCAGAACATCCTGGTGCGCTGTAACAACACCGACAAGGGCGCCATTGCGCGCAAGATCTGCGACACGAGCTGCATCGGTTGCGGCATGTGCGCCAAAAAGTGCCCTGCCGGCGCTATTCGCATCGAGGACAACTGCGCCCATATCGACGGCGCGGACTGCCTGTCGTGCGGCATGTGCGCGGTTGTGTGCCCGCATGGCGCCATTCACGACCGCACCGGCATTGCCGCCGGCGTGTAGAAGGGAATCACCATGGCACAGGAATTCACTTTTACCGTTAACGGTGTCGAGCACACGACGACGGAGAATAAACCACTGCTGCGCTATCTGCGCGACGACCTGCATATTCACTCCGCCAAGGACGGCTGCTCCGAGGGCGCGTGCGGTACCTGCACCATCCACGTGGACGGTGCGGCCGTCAAGGCGTGCGTGCTGACCACCGCGCTTGCCGCCGGCCGTAACATCGTAACCGTCGAGGGCCTGCCCGAGGACGTGCGCGAGGCCTTTGTGTACGCCTTTGGCGCCGTGGGCGCCGTGCAGTGCGGCTTTTGCATCCCCGGCATGGTCATGGCGGGTGCGGCACTCATCGCCGAGGACCCCGAGCCCACCGAGGAACAGATCAAGTACGCCATTCGCGGCAACGTCTGCCGTTGCACCGGCTACAAGAAGATTATCGAGGGCATTTCGCTGGCAGCCGCGGTGCTCCGCGGCGAAAAGCAGATCGACGAGGACCTGGAGCGCGGCGATGACTACGGCGTGGGCAAGCGCGCCTTCCGTATCGACGTGCGCAAGAAGGTGCTCGGCGAGGGCAAGTACCCCGACGACATCGACGAGCTCGACCAGCCGGGCCTGACCTATGCCAGCGCCGTGCGCTCGAAGTACCCGCGTGCCCGCGTGCTCTCCATCGATACCTCCAAGGCCGAGGCCCTGCCCGGCGTGGTGGGCATTCTGCGCGCCGAGGACGTGCCGGTCAACCAGGTCGGCCACCTTATCCAGGACTGGGACGTCATGATCGCCCAGGGCGATATCACCCGCTGCGTGGGCGATGCCATCGTGCTGGTGGTTGCCGAGGACGAGGCGACGCTCGAGAAGGCCAAGAAGCTCGTCAAGGTTGATTACGAGCCTCTGGAACCCGTGCGCAACATCGCCGAGGCCAGGGCTGCCGACGCCCCGCGCCTGCACGACAGCTTCTTTGCCTTTGGCAACACGGTGGAGCTCAAGGACAACGTATGCCAGAGCCGTCACGTGACGCGTGGCGACGCCGCCAAGGCGCTGGCGGAGAGCGCGTTCACCGTGACGCAGCGCTTTACTACGCCCTTTACCGAGCATGCTTTCTTGGAGCCCGAGTGCGCCGTCGCATTCCCGTACAAGAACGGCGTCAAGGTGCAGTCGACCGACCAGGGCGCCTACGACACGCGTAAAGAGTGCGCCCACATGTTTGGCTGGGATAGCGAGCCCGAGCGCGTGGTCGTCGAGACCATGCTCGTGGGCGGCGGCTTTGGCGGCAAGGAGGACGTGTCCATCCAGCACCTGGCCGCGCTCGCCGCATATAAGTTCCAGCGTCCCGTGAAGTGCAAGCTCGCGCGTGCCGAGTCGCTCGCGTTCCATCCCAAGCGCCACGCCATGGACGGCACCTTTACACTGGGCTGCGACGCCGAGGGCAACTTTACCGGCCTGGATTGCGAGATCAACTTTGATACCGGCGCCTACGCGTCGCTGTGCGGCCCGGTGCTCGAGCGCGCCTGTACGCATGCCGTCGGCCCCTAGAAGTACCAGAATACCGACATTCGCGGCTTTGGCTACTACACCAACAACCCGCCCGCCGGCGCGTACCGCGGCTTTGGCGTTTGCCAGTCCGAGTTTGCGCTCGAGAGCCTGATCGACCTGCTGGCCGAGAAGGTCGGCCTGGATCCGTGGGAGATCCGCTACCGTAACGCCATCGAGCCGGGCGAGGTTCTGCCCAACGGGCAGATTGCCGACTGCTCCACGGCGCTGAAGGAGACGCTGCTCGAGGTCAAGGATGCCTACTATGCGCATCCCGGACACGCCGGTATCGCCTGCGCCATGAAGAACGCCGGCGTGGGCGTGGGCCTGCCCGATGCCGGCCGCTGCAAGATTCGCGTCGAGAACGGCGTGGCCGTGGTCTATGCCGCCACGTCCGACATCGGCCAGGGCTGCAACACGGTCTTTTTGCAGGACGTTGCCGAGGCATGCGGCCTGCCGCTTCGCTGCATCGCCAATGGCGAGTGCTCTACCGAGAACGCTCCCGACTCCGGCACCACGTCTGGCTCGCGTCAGACGGTCGTGACCGGCGAGGCCGTGCGCGGTGCCGCCTTCCTGCTGCGCGATGCCATGCTTGACATCGAGGCCGGCAAGCATGCACCCGATGCTCCTGTGAGCGCTCATGGTGATGGCATCAAGATCGAGTACGACGACGGTCGCGCCTATCAGCTGCGCACGCAGGAGCTCGTCGCCGGCCAGGGCATGCATCCTCAGGATCCCGCGACCGCCATCAAGGCGCTCGAGGGATGCGAGTTTGGCTACGTGTATCTGGAGCCGACCGACAAGCTGGGTGCGGATGTTCCCAACCCCAAGAGCCACATCTGCTACGGTTTTGCCACGCATGTGGTCATTCTGGATGATGACGGCCGCGTGAGCGAGGTCTATGCCGCGCACGATTCCGGCAAGGTGGTCAACCCCATCTCCATCCAGGGTCAGATCGAAGGCGGCGTGCTCATGGGTATGGGCTATGCTCTTACCGAGGACTGGCCGCTCAAGGACTGCGTGCCCCAGGCAAGGTACGGTACGCTCGGGCTGTTCCGTGCGCCCGAGATCCCGAATATCCACGCCATCTACGTGGAGAAGGACGAGCTGTTGCCCGTGGCATACGGCGGCAAGGGCATCGGCGAGATCGCAACGATCCCCACGGCGCCCGCCGTGCAGAACGCCTACCGCGCGTTTGACGGCAAGCTGCGTCCGGATCTGCCCATGGTGGATACGCCCTACAGCCGCGCCCGTCGCCGCGGGTAGGGTAGAGCGTGGACGGCCATTGCTGATGGGCTGTTTGCGCTTAACACCAACTGCATATGCTGTGCCTTTGGCCTCGGCTCCATCGCGAGCCGGGGCCCTTTGTTTGGAGTGGAAACTGCGTCCCGGATTTGGCGCTCAGAACGGGACACGCTTTCCGGATGGGATGCTTGGCGGAAACTACGGCCCAGTTTTTGGCTCCAGAACGGGATGCATTTTCCGGAACGGTCCACGTGCGGTGGTGTACCGCCCCTTTCGTGTGCACCGCTTGTCGAATTACGTTATAGCTAGCTATATTATAGGAAGGTATAATATAGCTAGCTATAACGTAAAGGAAGGATGGTCTATGTTTGTCGGAAGAACAGCGGAAATGTCCGAGCTCAATCGACTGTATGGCACGGACTCCTTTGAGATGCCTGTGATTTACGGCCGCCGTCGTGTGGGTAAAACGCGCCTTATCACAGAGTTCATCCAAGGCAAGAAGGCTATTTACTTTCAAGCTCGTCGTACCAATGCGGAGGCAAACCTGCACGGCTTTAGCCAGGCGATACTTGCAGGCTCGGTTGGTGCTGCAGGCGTGTCGTTTCGTAGTTTTGACGAGGCGTTCGATGCATTGGTCACCATGGCTCGAACGGAGCGTTTGATTGTCGTGATTGACGAGTACCCCTATCTCGCCCAATCGAATCCCGAGATCAGCTCGTTGCTGCAAGACAAGATCGACCACTTATACAAAGAGACCAGGCTAATGCTGATCCTATGCGGCTCGTCTCTTTCGTTTATGGAGGAACAGGTGTTGGGCTACGAGAGCCCACTATACGGTAGGCGTACGGCCCAGTTTAAGATCATGCCGCTCGATTTTACGACGACCCTCGGGTTGTGGCAGAGCATGGGTCGCGAAGACGCTGCAGTTTGCTATGGCATGACAGGTGGCATTCCTGCATATATCGAGAAAGTCGATCCTGCCGCACCGCTCAAGGACAACATCAAACGTCTTTTTCTAACTCCTACGGGCTATCTCTTTGAGGAGCCGAGTAACCTGCTATTGCAGGAGTGCCGCAATCCCGAGCAATATGATGCGATCGTGCAAGCAATTGCCCAGGGGCGCTCGAAGATCTCGGAGATTGCGAGCTCTACGGGAATCCCTGCGAGCAACGTAAAGAGCTATGTGGATAAGCTGGCGTCGCTTGGGATTGTCGAGCGCGAGCTGCCCCCAAACGAGACGAGCAATAAGCGAGCCGTGTATCTGCTGAGCGATCAGATGTTTAGGTTCTGGTACAAGTTTGTTCCGCAGAACATCGGGCTGATTCAAAACGATATGGCCGAGATGGCGTATGAGCGCATTGAGCCGCACGTATCGGATTACATGGGTACGGTCTTTGAGCTTATATGCAGACAATACGTGTACGAACTCGCGCGGGCGGGCCAGCTTGATGTGGTTCCGGCAAGCGTTGGGCGCTGGTGGGGGACGGATAATCGCACGCATACGCAGGAAGAAATCGACTTGATTGTTGACGATGGCGAGGGCACTGCGCTGTTTGCGGAATGCAAATGGCGCAATGAACCGGTGGGCGAAGACGTGCTGCAAAAGCTCGTGCATCGAAGCGAGCTCTTTAGGCGGCAGCACAAAAGCTATGCGATCTTCTCGAAGCGAGGCTTTACGCAAGGATGTCAGGAAGCTGCGGCGAGCAGGGGAGATGCCAAGCTGATTTCGTTTGCCGAGATGTGCGAGCGGAGATAACCAAGCACGCTCTGATGTGATGCTCGGAATGGGTCGCGCTAAGGATGCCAAGCGTAAAACCTTCAATGAAAATGGCGTAAAAACTACATCTATCATGGCGTAAAAACTACATTGAAAGTAGCGTAAAATCAGCATTGAGAATGGCGTAATTTCGCATATCGCGTGATAGAGAGGGACGGCCGTCTATGGATGCACCAAAGAGATTGACCCAAAAGGGATATAGGCCCCGGCTCATAGAGGAGCGCCTCGACACCCTTATGCGGGCGTTTGGCTGTGTGGAGATCAACGGCCCCAAATGGTGCGGCAAGACCTGGACGGCGCTCTCTCGCTCGGCGAGCGTCTCCAGGCTCGATGAGCCTGCGCAGCGTGCGGCGGCAGAGGTCGACCCAAGCCTGGCGCTCATCGGCGATGCGCCACACCTGGTCGATGAATGGCAGGAGGTGCCCGAGGTTTGGGATGCCGCCCGGCGTTTCGTGGACGCGAGCGGCAACGAACGGGGGACACTTTTGCTCACGGGCTCGACCGCGCTCAAAAGCGAGGAGCGCAGCCATGTTCGTCATTCCGGCACGGGTAGGATCGCCCGTCTGTCAATGCGCCCCATGGCCCTGTGTGAGTCGGGCGACGGCGAGCCGCTCGTGTCACTGGCAAGTCTCTTTAAGGGCGAGGATTTTGCCCCTCAGCGTCGCGAGAGCACGGTGGATGACGTCGCCCGCTGGTGCTGCAGGGGCGGTTGGCCTGCAAATCTTGGGCTTTCGGAAGATCTTGCGCGAGAGACGGCAAGCCAGTACGTGCACTCGGTGCTCGACGTCAACGTGCTGGACGAGGGCATGTCGCCCGAGCTTGCACACGGCCTTTTGCGAGCTCTTGCCATGAACGAGAGCCAGGCTGTCACGTACAAGACGCTCGTAAAGGACGCCTCGTACGGTGAGGCGGGCCCCGACGAGAGGACCATCGCTGCGTACTTGGACCTCTTCAACAGGCTCAAGCTGACCGAGGACCTGTGCGGATGGGAGCCGCCCATGCGCTCGAAGGCCCGCGTTCGCGTGCGCCCCAAGCGCTACTTCTGTGACCCGTCACTTGCGGCGGCGTTGCTGGGGGCTACCCCTGAGCGGCTGCTTGGCGATATGCAAACGCTGGGGATGCTCTTTGAGAATCTCGTCCTGCGCGACGTGCGCGTGTTCCTTTCCACCTACGGCGGTGTCGACAACAGTGTCCATTATTTCCGAGATGAGAAGGGCCTTGAGGTCGATCTGATCGTTGAGCACGACGGGCGCTGGGGAGCCATCGAGGTCAAGCTGAGTGATGCGAAAGCAGACGATGGAGCGAGAAATCTCAAGGCGCTGGAGAGGAAAGTGCTCTCCAATCCTGCCGCCCAGAATGCCGCGCCGGCGTTTTTGGCGGTCGTGGTTGGAAAGGGGAGCATTGCCTACACACGCGACGACGGCGTGGCGGTGATTCCCATGGCGGCACTTGGGGCGTAGTGGTTTTGCGGGCGTGCCGTGCTTCCTTTACCGAAAATCCATTTGGTAAACCAGATGCTCGCGGATAGAATAAAGTTGACGGCAGCCCAAGGGTGATAGCTGGGCAGTGCCGTTGCTTGGTCAAGAGGTCAGTGCCTTAATGGCAGCGACTTGTTATGCTTCGAATGCTGCTTGAGTGCCTCGGAAAGTTCGATAAGCGCCGTGAAGAGCGAGACCAAAGCAACCAAGAGCTCTACGAGCTCTGATGGGCCCGGGATGACCGCTGATTCAAGTCACCGGGCCTAAATCTTTTTCATGCATTTGAATAGAGCGGGCGATTCTCTTGGGGCCGTCTGCATGGCGTGCGACCAGCGCATGGTATTGCGCCCCGCTTTCATGTCCGCACGGGCGCCTATCCTTACGGCAATGTAGCCGCCTATGTAGCAAGCGGCAGTTGACGGAGAAAGGCCCTAACCGTGTCAGCTGAAAAGACGCCGTGTATCTCGGCTATCGATACGACGAACTTTGCGCGCCAGATCGTGCTGGACTTTGAGTTTGCGCCGGTGCCAAAGCAGCGCCAGCGCCGTGGACTGCGCAATGAGATTATCGAGGCCGGTGCCGTCAAGCTCGATTACCACGGCAACGTTATGGGCGAGTTCTCGCAGTTTGTGCAGACGGAATTTACCGAAGGCGTTGCGTTCCCCGTCCGCGAGCTTACAGGGATATCGGCCGTGGACACCGCGATGGCCGACCCGCTCTACATGGTGATCAAAAGGCTCAGCGATTGGATCGGTCGCTACTCCGCCCAGGTGGTTTGCTGGAGCGGGGCGGACCGTCGACAGCTTTTGACCGAGTGCCAGGCAAAGCACATCGACCTTTCCGCATTTCCTACGGATTGGGCCGATCTGCAGGCGTTTTATACCTCGATCATGGACGTGGGCAGCCACGGGTGCGTCTCTTTGAGTGACGCGGCAACGTGGTTCGGCATCGAGTTCGACGAGTCGACGGGTCACGCCCACAGCGCCCTTGCCGATGCGCGCGTGACCGCCAAGCTGCTCAAGCAGGTGATGGACGGGGACTACCGCGTGAGCCCGCGCGCCCAGGAAGTCCGCCAGCGGTGGGGGATGGGCGAGCGAGCTCAGACGCGCCTCTCTAGCAAGTGCCCCGAGCTGACCGATCTGCTGCTGAGGCTGAAGGCGGAGGGGAGGTAGGTTGGCATCATTTGGAGGTTCATTTAGAGAGGAGCGAGCCCCAGGGCTCAGTTGCCGAAAATCCATTTGTTAATTCTGCCGCCAATGGGTATACTCCGTATCGATGGCCCCGGGAATGACCTCTGATTCAAGTCACCGGGGCTCAATTTGTGTTTATAGGAGCTTTCTTGTCTGACGAGCGCAACAACCACCAGACGATGAAGTGCGCGGCTCAAGGGCGCCATGATGCGACAACGCGCCTATGGGCCGAGAAATGGCTTTCGGCTGAACGGCTTTCCCCGTATCTCGAAGAATGCAATGGAGACATCGACAAGGCTCTAGAGCTCTACGAGTGGAACGCCTCTCTAGGCCAGTTCCTTATGCGCGACATATCTCATTTTGAAGTGGCGCTGCGCAACGCCTACAACGACATTATGGAGTCCCGCTGGGATGGCGAGGAACATTGGCTCCTCGACGATGCTTCTCCCGCGCGTAGGCCCGTGCTGAGGAAGTCTGCCAACGGAATGCTCGACTCGAATCGCATTAATCGAAAGACTATCGATGCTGCTGCGAGTAGCTTGCCGAGTGACTTTACGACCGGAAGCCTGGTTGCCGGCCTCACGCTCGGCTTTTGGGTGCACTTGGCAGACCGCAGTCGTGAAGCGGTGATTTGGAGATCAGGACTCTATCTTGCGTGGCCAAAGGGAACAAAGCGAGCCGAACTTCAGGAAAAGCTCTACGGGATACTGCGTGTGCGAAATCGCGTAGCCCATAACGAGCGGCTCTTCGACCCTAAGCGTGATGAACTTTCGCCTAGGAAGGTAGATGCTGATGCCGTGAGCCTGTTCGGGCAGCTTTGTCCTGAGGCGGCGGACTTTCTGTATGGTGATCATGACCTGCCTTTGGACGCGTTTCTTGCGGATTATCCCGCGCCTGTGAAGGTTGAGTTGTAGCGGCTGCTGGGCTTTTGGCTGCGGATCGGCGGCAGCTTTCACCTTAGGACGCCTACGTCTATTTGCGTGCCGTTTTCATAAGCCGTATTACCGTGAGACTAAATTGCCAAAGATGCCGCTAGTGGGTTTGTGGGGCCAACTATTTTATTTTATCCTCCATTTTCATATGGACATATAGGGAGCCATTCTCGCGTGAATTTAACACATCGAGTGCGTGGATATGAATGGGCTGGTTTTCTTGTTCTACTGTTTCGTTTGGTGTCCTTTGGGCCTGTGCCGATGCGTCTGCGGCTCCAATGCTGCGAGCTGTCCAATTTGGAACTTGTGAGTTCCGAATTGGACAGCTACTGATGCAGCTTGAGCTTGGAATGGGCGTTGAATAATTCTTAGAGAAATGCTTCGAGTTGGCGAAAGTGGAGCTGTAGCAGGCTTCCGCGCCCTGGGGGATGGGCGAGCGAGCCCAGACGCGCCTTTCTAGCAAGTGCCCCGAGCTGGGCGACCTGCTGCTGAAGCTGAAGGCGGCGGGAAGGTAGGGGCGTTAGCTGTCTGCATGGCGCGTGCCTGTCGCGTATCGTTACTCTTCCTGCTGCTTGGCAGGCAAGATGTAGACGTTCTCGGCGTCCACGGCGATCTGCGCGGGGCGGTTGTAGAGGGTGTCGATCTCCTTTACGCTCTGCTTGAACGGCGTGACGTCGGGCGTCTTTGCCTGATGGAGCTTTTCGAGGAGTTTCTCGGATTGCTTGTCGTTGAACTTTCCGATGCTCTCTCCTGCGCCTTCGAGCGCCTCGTCGATGAGTGTATGGTCGCCCACGGGGGTCTTTGCGATGGCGTGACCGAGCAATTTGCCCGCGGACGCGATACCGCCCAGCAGTGCCGCATCGACGGTGTCGACAGCCCCCGCTTCGAGTGCGTTGTAGCAGTCGGTGTAGAGCTCGCGGTACGCGATCGAATCAGCCTCGATCTTCGCGGTGGCGTCCGCGAGCTTTGCGGGCTCGAAGTTCTGGGCGAGCATGGGTTCGAGGAACAGCGAGAACGCGTGGATGTAGGTGGCGAGCTGGCAGTCTTTGAGGTAGTCGAGCACCTTGTCGAGGCGTCTGCCCAAGCCGTCTCGCACCTCGATGAACCCTTTCTTTTTCAGATCCGCCTGTGCCTGCGAGCGGAAGAGTTCCATGTCCTGCGCGGACGACTGCTTGATGTCGAGCACCTTCATATGGGCGTTTGCCATGTAGGTGGCGTTGCCGTAGTTGAGGCCGTAACCGTTGAGGATGTCTGCGAGCGTCTTGAGGTTGCCACGCATGTTGGCCTTGTCGCGCTGACGCATGTACTCGAACATTTCGTCGACGGACTCCTGGATGGAGTCGAGCTTTTGGTTTATCTGCGCGATTGCGGCTGCCATGAATAGCGATGTTGGATCGTAAGGCACCTGCGTGACGCTCGTGGCGATGTCGCCCTCGACTACGTGGAAGCGCGCCTGCCCAAGGCCCTTGGCGGCGTCGCGGTAGCCCCCTGTGAGACCGCTGCCGTCCTTGAACGAGTTGAGTTTCGACGGATCGAGCGGGTTACCATATTTGTCAGTCGCCTGGAGCAGCGTGGGCACGCTCACCGTGTTGGTGACGGTGCGAAACATCGAGGGGAGCGAGGCGAACGCCACGCCGAGTTGGGGAATTCGCTCGAGCGGTAGCTTGATGGCGCCGGAGACGTCCACCCGCTTCTGAGTGAGCGCGAGGTGGATTTTGGTCGATGCGAGCTGTTTTGCCACGAGCTCCTCTCGGCCGTCGTTCGCCGAGGGTTTGGTCTCGTTGTCTGCCATAGCGCGCTCCTTGCTTACGTTGATAGTCGTGGGCATTATCTCATCGCCTGGTGGCTTGCTAGAGCGGGGTAGAGGCCGAGCGTCTGGCGAAACTCGTTAACTGATTGCATTTCAGCGGATTGGGTTGATTATAAGAGAAGGACGGCTATCCATCTGCCCTTCCCAGTTGAGTTCGCTTTGAGCTACTGTTCGTGCCTATGCTGCTTGGGCTCAAGCCTTCTCGCTGCCGTGAAGCAGGCCGTGGCCGCCATGGCCAATGTGATGCTGGCCATCCAAGTGGAGTCGCCGGTTGCAGCGAGCTTTGGTTCATCGGCTGTCGTGCGTCCCGACTTTTTTGTAGCCGCCTCGTCGGCGTCCTTTTCAGGAGTGGCAGGATCACTTTTGTTGTCGCCGGGTGAATCTACGTCGGTCTTTTCGCCCGCCTGCTCCCCTTGGGCCTTCCCCTCCACGGTGAAGGACGCATCGGTCGCCGTCCCGTCCTTCCAGACGGCCGTGACGGTGTGTCCGCCGCCGGCGAGCGTGTCCAGGTAGGACGGCCTGAGCTCGATAATCGTGCTGCCCCTGGTTGCGGTGTAGTTCTCGGCGGAGACCTCAGTTCCGTCCACGAGGAGACGCGTGAACTCATCGAGAGGACCGCTGAAGCGGAAGGTCAGACCGGCCTCGCCGTCCTTTGCATACGCCTGCCCGTCGCCCTTGGTGGCGGCATACAGCGGAGCGGTCACGTCGAAGGTGACGTCCCCCGCGTCGTCGACATCAAAGGTCTGAACGCCGGTCTTGCCGTTACGCTCGGCGTAGGCGGAGCTGTAGACGAAGGTCTCGTGGCCCGTCTTGTCGAGGACCGCGAGGGCTTGGATTTCAAACGAGCCCATCGAGAGCGACGTGGGGAACTCGATTTCGATATAGCCCCTTGCCGCATCGTAGCTGCAGCTCAACGTTTTGCGGGTCTTTAAAGAGTTCGGGTCCTCGACATAGCCGGGGTCGCCGAGGATCGGGGAGACAGACTTTACGCCGTCCGCGTCGCCTACATTGCAATAGATACGGAGGACCCCGCCGACGGGGACCCTCTTCGCGGAGATGGAAACGTTCGAGACCGTGGGCGGGTTCCGGTCGATCGCGCTGCCGGTCACCTCGAAGCACAGCTCGCTCGGGTCGCCAACCGAGAAAGTCGCGCCCGAAATGCCGTTGGCCCTGGCGTAGGAACTCTCGTACACATCGGTCTCGAACCCTAGGCCATCGGTGACCGAAAGGCCGATCAGCCTGTGCCTTCCGATCCTATTGCTGTCGAATGTGAGGTCAAACCCGTCGATAGACGAGCCTCCGTGATAATAGGCTGACGAAACAGAGCAGCCGTCGTCCGAATTCTCCCAGCCCTGCCGCAGTATGGGGGAAACGGAGCGAACGCCGCCGGCATCGGAGACGGTCCAAGAGATGTGGAAGTCGGCACCGGTTGCGACCTCCCTGCTCGAGAGCGACACGGAGGACACGGTCGGCGGGTTTTGGTCCTCGGGTCCCTCGGTCACCTCATACTCGAGGGGGTCGGTGGTGAAGGTCGGACAGTCGAGCCCCTTCTCCTCGGCATACGTCGTGTCGTAGACATCGGTAACCCATCCAAGACTATCGGTCACGCCGAGGCCGATGATCCGGTACCTGCAGGGCCGGTCGCTTGGGGAGGTGGAGATATCGAAGCCCGCGGTCGTGTTGCCGGTCGACGAGAAGGCGAGACGGGAACTGATTCCATGGTCTCCGGTATCGTTTTCGACAACGACTTCGACTATGGGCGTGACGGACCGTACCCCGTCAGGGTCATCGACGCTATAGCCGACATGCAGCGTGGAGCCGGCCGTGACTGTCGTCGCGGATATCGTCACGTTGGAGATGCTGGGCGGGTTCGGGTCCGACGCGGCTAGGGCGGTTGAGGGCAAAGCAAGCGCTACGGTGGCGGACAGCGAGGCGAGCAGGCTAAGCGCGAAGCGCCTGGAGAATTTCAAGGAGGTCATTGGTGGTGCCGATCTTCCATAATTGTTGCAGCGATACCAGTATATCTTTGGCCCATGCTAGCCAGATGTTCTTTCCGCGAACGGCTCGTTAGTTTAGAGACGGCATATGGACGCCTGTCTCGTCCAAGTTTCTCGTAAGGGCGATTGTGAGGGCATGAAGAGACTTTCTCGGAACAATCAATTGGGGATACCAAAGAAATGCTGGACGCCGCCCGATCGCTCAATGCCTTTGAGGTGAAGTGCGGCGCATCGGCTACGTTTTTGAGATCATTTATCGAGCGATACGTCATTCCAGCTGAGGCCACCGTCATGAGGCTTCTGTTCCTACACCCCCCCCCGCAATCCCGCGAGCCGCACTTAGCAGCTCGTACTCCCTCTGACTCCACTGACGCAGCTCGGCTGTGCGTACGGCGTCGCGGCACAGGTCCAGGAACACCTCCGCGCCCTCGCAGAAGCACTCACGGGCAAAGGTGCCAGATCCGTCCGCAACGCACACGCCGTCGGCGAAGAGCTTCCAGCTGGACGGCTCACGCGAGTCGTCTCCGAGCAGCTTGATCTGCAACACATGTGGATTGCCAACAGCACAGAGCTCTTCCTCGAGCTTCTGTACCGTAAAGCGCATCTGGTGGGAGAGGCTGCTCTTGACCATGGCCGAGGCGTAGCCATTTGGCTTATCCAGAAGATGCATTTGTTTTGGCTTGGCTGCCAGGTTGTGGAAGTTGCGCTCGCTGCGCACGGAGAAATTGTCCATACGGACTCCTTTCATCGATGTTGGCAGGGCCACCGTGCCTCTTGGCCGGTTGGCGTCGGGATCGTGGAGCCAACTCTCTACCCCGACTCTGGATAAAACGCGCCCGCTCCTTGCAGGCACGATGGAGTCTATCAACGTGTACGGACAGAAACCAACGCCATCCGCGAAATGACGCGCGGATGGCGTTGGTTTCCCAAGTGATTATTCGGCTTTCATTCGGAAAAGTGTCGAAATCAGCCGTGTAAAAGTACGGAAAAGTGTCGAAATAGGCACCTTAAAACTTCGGAAAAGTGTAGCTGGATGACAAAACAGCACTTAGAAGCTGGTGCTGGATGCGGGATCCTGCGGCCGCCTTCAGCTCTCGCTACTTATCGTCCCCGTCGTTGGGGTCGCCCTTGAGGGTGTTGATGTCCAGGTACTGGTTATCGTCCTCTTTTTGCTGGGTCTCCGACTCCGCTTGGGTGGGGCCGCGGAACAGCTGGAATCCCTCAAACGCAATGGCGCCGAGCAGGGCAATGACAATGGCGATAAAGGCGACCTTGACTGCCTGCGGAAATTCCGAGAAACGCAGCTCCTTTTCCTCGGCGTAATAATCGGCGAAGCGCTCTTCGCCCGTGCTTTTGGTATACGCCGGTGCGGACGCGGCCTCCGGGTCATATTCCGGTGCAGGCGTGGCAGCGTACGAATCATTGAGATAATCGCTCGATGCGGTGCCATAATCCTCGGTCTCGATGCGACTGGTGCCAGCATAGTCATCGGAATAATCGGAATATGCCGCACCGCCCTCATAGTCCGCGGCGCTCGTGTTGGCGGCAAAAAGCGGGTTAACTGGAACATCGAGCGCCGGCATGCCGGTAGAGGTCTCATCCAGATCGGCTGCAGCCCAGGAATCGTGGACAACCTGATGGGCAACGGGCTCATCGAGCCTTGTGACCGGAGGCTTGCGTGCCGCAGGAACAGGCAACTGCTGGGCGCTGTACATAACAGTGCTGTCGGCCGATTTGCCCTGCGTCGCTGCAGCGAGAAATGCCGCCGTCTCGGACGGGTCGCTTGCGGGGCGGGGAGCGGGTGTGGGCGCCGAAGTGGGTGCGGGCGCAGGCGCGGGCGTCGAAACAGGCGACTGCGCAGGAGTCGGCGCAGGTGTGGACTTAGGCGCAAGTGCGGGATTGGGGCTTGACGGGCGAGCCCCGCCGCCCATGAGTTCGTCGGCGGTCCACGGGCGATCATCCATCACGTCGTCAAGGCTCAGTGAAAACAGGTCGTCTTCACCCTCATCGAACATGTGGTGCACGTGTCCACCAATTGCCGGAGTCACTCCGCGACCGGTGCACGATGCCTTGCTCAACGCCATTCTGTTCCACCCTTTCGAAATGCTTATCTCATCGATTATATGGAACTTGCCTTGCAGCCGAGTCTCGGATTCGTGCATTCCAGAACTCGCGCCCAAAAGGGGAGGGGCGACTGGGCGAACTTCCTACTTGTCGCTGGCCGCAGCTTTGGCCTCGTTGAGGTAGCTATAGAAGCTGTATTTGGAGATGCCAAAGAACTCGCAGGCGCGCTCGCTCGACTTGGAAATGAGAAAGGCGCCGCGACGGTCGAGGTAGCCAATGGCACGAATGCGCTCGTCTTTGGTCATGAGTGCCGCGGGCTTGCCCACAAACTGCTCGCACTCGTGCAGCAGGTCCTCGAGCAGATCGCCGATGTTCTTGGTAATAGGCTCGGGCTCGGTATAGCCCGTGCCGCCGGTGCCGGTAAAGGCGTCGAGCGAACGCTCAAAAGCCTTCATAAGCGTAATGTCAAAGTTGATGCCCAAAATGCCGACGGGTTTGCCCTCATCGTTGCGGATAAAGATCGTCGAGGACTTGAGCAGCTTGCCATCGGTGGTTTTGGTGAGGTATGGCTCGCGGTCATGTACGTCGGTGGCGCCCTCGTGCATGGACTCAAACACGATATGGCTGGGGCCGTCACCCAGTTTGCGCCCGCTGACGTGGCCGTTTTCGATTACTACGATGGAGTGGTCCACGTCCTCGGTCTCCAGATCGTGGACGACGACTTCGCAGTTGGGGCCAAATTGGAGCGCCAGACCGTGTGCGAGGCGCTTGTAAAACTCAATCTGTGCGGGGGTCATGGGTACCTTCCTAAAAATTAGTTTGGGCTCACTGTGCCATAAACCACACATGACCGCAAACAAATCCATCAACAAGGCAATTCATGACCGTTCGGCGGCGAAAAAGTACCGATTACGGCAACAAACAATTCGTTAGGTATGCCAATCAAAAAGTGTGATAGAACATTACTAACAAACTTTTTGTTTGGCATCCACATAAAAGTTCAGCCGCGTGAATGGGATCGGGCTGAAACGCGTATGCGGGGGCCGGCAAGAGAGGACTTAAGGAGTTCACCGTATGGCCGATAAGATCCAGTGGGCGGGCAACACGATGCCCAAGAGCGATGACAAGCACTTGGGAATCATGAGTCTCGACCACGTGAAGAAGGCCCGTGCCTTCCACCAGTCGTTCCCTCAATATACCGTCACCCCGCTTGCCCGCCTGGACGGTCAGGCTGCGCGCCTGGGTCTGTCCAACCTGTGCGTTAAGGACGAGAGCTATCGCTTTGGCCTCAACGCCTTTAAGGTTCTGGGCGGCTCGTTTGCCATGGCCAACTACATTGCCAACGAGACCGGCAAGGACGTTGCCGACTGCACCTTCGATTACCTGACCTCCGATCAGCTGGCCGAGGACTTTGGCCAGGCTACCTTCTTTACCGCCACCGACGGCAACCATGGCCGCGGCGTGGCATGGGCTGCCAACAAGCTGGGCCAGAAGGCTGTCGTGCACATGCCCAAGGGTTCCACCAAGCCCCGCTTCGATAACATCGCCGCCGAGGGCGCCACGGTGACCATTGAAGAGGTCAACTACGACGAGTGCGTGCGCATGGCCGCCGCCGAGGCCGACGCCTGCGAGCGCGGCGTCATCGTTCAGGACACCGCCTGGGAGGGCTACGAGAAGATCCCGTCCTGGATCATGGAGGGTTACGGCACCATGGCTTCCGAGGCTGCCGAGCAGCTGCGCGAGATGGCCATCAACCGCCCGACGCACGTGTTTGTCCAGGCTGGCGTGGGTTCGCTCGCCGGCGCCGTGGTGGGCTACTTCACCAACCTGTATCCCGATAACCCGCCCACCTTCGTCGTGGTTGAGTGCGCGCCTGCCGCCTGCCTGTACAAGGGCGCTGCCGCCGGCGACGGCGATCCGCGCATCGTGGACGGCGACATGCCTTCCATCATGGCCGGCCTGTGCTGCGGCGAACCCAACATCCTGGGCTGGGATATCCTGCGCAACCACACCACCGCCTTCGTGTCCTGCCCCGACTGGGTCACCGCTCGCGGCATGCGCACCCTGGGCGCTCCCGAGAAGGGCGACCCGCGCGTCATCTCCGGCGAGTCCGGCGCTGTGACCACCGGCCTGGTCGAGACTCTCATGCTCGATCCCGAGTACGCCGAGCTCAAGGAACTCATCGGCCTGGACAAGACGAGCTCCGTGCTCTGCTTCTCCACCGAGGGCGACACGGACCCCGACCAGTATCGCCGCATCGTCTGGGAAGGCGAATATCCCACTTGCTAATCGTTGGGGCGGAGTAAATAGGTATCGCTCCGCCACCTCACAGGTAGATTCCTTCGTTTGAAAGGTTATGAACAATGGCTAAAGAACTCGATTTCGACGCTATCAAGGTTGCTGCTGAGTCCCATCGTGCTGATATGACTCGCTTCCTTCGCGCCATGATCTCTCACCCCTCTGAGTCCTGCGAGGAGGGTGAGGTTGTCGCCTGCATCAAGGCCGAGATGGAGAGCCTTGGCTATGACGAGGTCAAGGTCGACGGTCTGGGCAACGTCATGGGCTTTATGGGCGAGGGCGACAAGATCATCGCCATCGACTCCCACATCGACACCGTCGGCATCGGCAACATCGAGAACTGGGATGCCGATCCCTACGAGGGCTACGAGACCGACGAGATCATCTACGGCCGCGGCGGCTCTGACCAGGAGGGCGGCATGGCTTCTGCTATCTACGCTGCCAAGATGATGAAGGACATGGGCCTCATCCCCGAGGGCTACAAGATCATGGTCGTCGGCACCGTCCAGGAAGAGGACTGCGATGGCATGTGCTGGCAGTACATCTACAACAAAGACGGCATTAAGCCCGAGTTCGTCATTTCCACCGAGCCCACCGACGGCGGCATCTATCGCGGTCACCGCGGCCGCATGGAGATCCGCGTCGACGTTCACGGTACCTCCTGCCACGGCTCCGCTCCCGACCGCGGCGATAACGCCATCTACAAGATGGCCGACATCATCGCCGACGTCCGCGCCCTCAACAACAACGGCTGCGACGAGTCGACCGACATCAAGGGCCTCGTCAAGATGCTCGACCCCAAGTACAACCCCGAGCACTACGAGGACGCCCGCTTCCTGGGCCGCGGCACCTGCACCGTTAGCCAGATCTTCTACACCAGCCCCAGCCGTTGCGCCGTGGCCGACTCCTGCGC
Organism: Collinsella sp.; assembly: GCA_018365375.1. Taxonomy (GTDB): domain Bacteria; phylum Actinomycetota; class Coriobacteriia; order Coriobacteriales; family Coriobacteriaceae; genus Collinsella. Next base: position 50,767 of record JAGZKE010000001.1, read on the forward strand.
CATCTCCATCGACCGTCGTATGACCGCCGGTGAGACCTGGGAGTCCTGCCTGGACGAGATCCGCAACCTGCCGGCCGCCAAGAAGTACGGCGACGACGTGAAGGTCTCCATGTACATGTATGACCGTCCGTCATGGACCGGCGAGGTCTACGAGACCGAGGCTTACTTCCCCACGTGGATCAACAAGGAGACCGCTCCGCACGTCAAGGCTCTCGTCGACGCTCACAAGGCCATGTTCGGTGACGAGCGCATCGGCTGCGAGCCCAGCATGGACAAGCGCACCGGTCGTCCGCTGTGCGACAAGTGGACCTTCTCCACGAACTGCGTCTCCATCCAGGGCCGCTATGGCATCCCCTGCGTCGGCTTTGGCCCGGGTGCCGAGTCTCAGGCTCATGCCCCCAACGAGGTCACCTACAAGGACGACCTGGTCACCGCTGCCGCCATGTATGTTGCGGCTCTGAACCTCTACGATCCGAGCCAGGCCGATGGCGACGCCACCGTGTTCCGCGCCGGTCTGACCAACAACAAGATCGATTAGCCCATTCTTCGATTTTGTTGAGCCGGGGGCCATTCGTGTCCCCGGCACTCCCTGTTGACTTGGGGCCCGCGGTCGTTATCTCCCATGCTTCCTCGACGGTGGCGGGTCCTCGTCATAGTGCTCTGCATGTTCTAGCCACACGCGCATGCCGGAGCGCATCTACCCATTACCATCATTCGCATCTTTGGAAAGGACACATACATGGACGCTAAGTTTACCGAGCTCGTCGAGCAGCTGAACGGTCTCGATTTTAAGGGTATGTACGGTAGCGACTTCCTGCACACTTGGGACAAGACCACCGATGAGCTCAAGGCGCTCTACATCGTCGCCGACGCCCTGCGCGAGCTGCGTGAGAACAACGTTTCGTCCAAGATCTTCGACTCGGGCCTGGCAGTCTCCCTGTTCCGCGACAACTCCACCCGTACGCGCTTCTCTTTCTCTAAGGCCGCCAACCTGCTCGGCCTTGAGCTGCAGGACCTGGACGAGAAGAAGTCCCAGATCGCCCACGGCGAGACCGTCCGCGAGACCGCTACCATGATCTCCTTCATGGCCGACGTCATCGGCATCCGCGATGACATGTACATCGGCAAGGGCGATGCCTACATGGCCGAGGTCTCCGAGTCCGTGCAGCAGGCCTACGAGGACGGCGTTCTGGATCACCGTCCCACGCTTATTTCCCTGCAGTCCGACTCCGATCACCCCACGCAGTCCTCTGCCGACATGCTCTACCTCATCAACGAGTTTGGCGGCCTCGAGAACCTCAAGGGCAAGAAGGTTGCCGTCACCTGGGCCTATTCGCCCTCTTACGGCAAGCCGCTGTCCTGCCCGCAGTCGCTGATCAGCCTGCTGCCCCGCTTTGGCATGGACGTCACCCTGGCTCACCCCGAGGGCTACGACCTCATGCCCGAGGTCGTCGAGCGCGCCAAGGGCTATGCCGCCGAGTCCGGTACCACCTTTAAGCAGGTCAACACCATGGCCGAGGCCTTCGAGGGTGCCGACATCGTGATCCCCAAGAGCTGGGCTCCGTTTGCCGCCATGGAGAAGCGCACCAACCTGTACGCCGAGGGCGACGACGCCGGCATCGCTGCGCTCGAGAAGGAGCTGCTCGCTCAGAACGCCACCCATCAGGATTGGTGCTCCACGACCGAGCTCATGGAGAAGACTGCCAACGGCCAGGACACCATCTTTATGCACCCGCTGCCCGCCGACATCTCCGGTGTCTCCTGCGAGCACGGCGAGGTCAACGCCGACGTCTTCGACATGCACCGCGTGGGCATGTACAAGGAGGCCAGCTACAAGCCGTACGCCATCGCAGCCATGATGTTCCTGCAGAAGGTTGCCGATCCCGCCGCTACTCTCAAGGCTCTCGACGAGCGCAACACCGCCCGTTGGCTCCAGGCCTAAAGCCGGGCTGAGGTAAGCCATGTAAAGGGGGCGCTCTGCCAACTGGCGGGGTGCCCCTATTTTGCATCGCGGGCGTGCGGGATAAGCGCTTTCGATGTGGATGCCCGCGGCGCGAGTTATGGGTACGATGGTTTCAGGGGAGGTATCACCATGAAACTTGGATGCGTCATTATGGCTTCGGGCGAGGGCAAGCGGTTTGGCTCCAACAAGATGCTCGCCGATATCTATGGCGAGCCGCTGATTGCCCGGACCATCGATTCGGTTCCCCGGGGCTTTGACGTTGTGGTTTCGACGCGTTGGCCCGAGGTCGCCCAGATTTGCGAGGACAAGCATTGCCCGTGCGTGCTGCACGATGGCGAGCTGCGCAGCGAAAGCGTCCGTGCGGGCCTTTCGTGGGGAGTCGAACGCAACTGGAAAGGTTGCCTCTTTTTACCGGGCGACCAGCCGCTCGTGAGTTCGGATTCTTTTGAGGCTATGGTTCGTGCATTTGACGAGTGTGGCCGCAAACATCCGGTGCGTCTTGCGTGTAACGGTGAGCCTTCGAGCCCGGTGCTCTTTCCGGCGGAACTGTTCGATGCACTTATGTGTCTTGAGGGCAAGGACGGCGGGGGCTCGATTCTCAAAGGTCGCACCGACGTGGTGCTGGTCGAGGCGCGTGCCTACGAGCTGTGGGACGTCGATACCGTCAAGGGACAGCGACGCATAACGGAGCATATTGCCGCCTGCTCGTATTTTGATCGCGTGGCCAACTGTATTAATCAATAAGGAGCAACATGATCATCATCAAAAACGGCGCGCTCGTGACGCCCCAGGGGCTTCGCCGCGCCGATCTTGCCATGGAGGGCGACAAGATTGTGCGGATTGCCGCGGCGATTGAGCCGGCCGAGGGCGATACCGTCGAGGATGCCGTGGGCTGTTGGGTGTTCCCCGGCTTTATCGACGGCCACACGCACATGCAGTGCTGGACTGGCATGGATTGGACAGCCGATAGCTTTGAAACCGGCACGCGTGCGGCTGCCTGCGGCGGTACGACGACCATCGTGGACTACGCGACGGCCGATCGCGGCGTGACCATGCCCGACGCCCTTGCCGAGTGGCATCGCCGTGCCGACGGAACCTGCACGGCCAACTACGCCTTTCATATGGCACTCGCCGAGTGGAATGAGCGCAACCGCGCCGATCTTTCGGCTATGCGCGAGGCGGGCGTATCGTCGTTTAAGACCTACTTTGCCTATGACCACCTGCGCTTGGACGATGCCGAGACACTCGAGGTGCTGGAGGAGCTCAAGCGCGTGGGCGGTATCCTGTGCGTGCATTGCGAGAACGGCACGTTGGTCAACGCGCTGCAGAAGCGCGTGTTTGAGCAGGGTATCCACGGGCCTGAGGGCCATGCGCTCAGCCGTCCGGACGTGTGTGAGGCCGAGGCCGTGAGCCGCCTGCTGTATCTGGCTCACTTGGCCGGGGACGCTCCGGTCAACGTGGTACACCTTTCGACCAAGCTGGGGCTCGAGGCCATTCGCGCTGCCAAGGCGCGCGGGCAGAAGAACATTTATGTCGAGACCTGCCCTCAGTATCTGATGCTCGACGACACCTGCTATCTGGAGCAGGGCGAGGACGGCTTTGCGGGTGCCAAGTATGTGATGAGCCCGCCGCTGCGCCGTGCGGGTGACCGTGCGGCACTGCGTGAGGCGCTTGTGGCCGGCGAGATCGATACGATTGCGACCGACCACTGCAGCTTTAACCTGCACGGGCAAAAGGACCGCGGGCGCGACGACTTCCGCGCGATTCCCAACGGCGGGCCCGGCGTGGAGCATCGTCCCGTCGCGATTGCCACGAGCTTTGAGGGACAGCTGGGACCCGAGGATCTGTGCCGTTTGATGAGCGAGAACCCGGCGCGCGTGTTTGGCATGTACCCGCGCAAGGGCTGTCTTGCCGAGGGTGCCGATGCCGACGTGTGCGTGTGGGATCCTTGCGCGCGTTGGACGATCAGCGCCGCGACGCAGCATCAGGCCGTGGACTACACGCCGCTCGAGGGCTTTGAGGCACATGGCCGCGCCAAGGCCGTGTTTGTGAACGGCGTGCTGGTGGCGCGCGATGGCGAGCCCACCGGAGCCCAACCCGGCCGCTACGTGCCCCGCTAGCAGCAAAGATGCCGTGTCCCCTCCTCAGTTGCGGTGAAATACGGACTGTTTGCGGCCGTCGGGCGGCCAAGCAGTCCGTATTTCACCGCAACTGAGGAGATGGGGCCGGCTACTTGAGGCTGCTGGCGACGACGGGGCGGTCGAGAGCTGCCTCGAAGCGGTCGGCCATCGTGGGGTCGCTGAGCGTGTCGACTTGGTTGAGCATGACGCGTGCGGTGCTGAGTTTCAGCGCCTGCATCTCGGCATTGAGCACCATGGCGACGCGCTCGGGCGTGGCGATGTCAGTGAGCTCGCAGCCGCAACGCTCGCAAAAGAGCTCGGGGCGGTGGACGGCTTCGTTGATGGGCTTGCCGAACCCCGAGGCGCCGACGATCCAGACGATGTTGGCCGTGCCAGAGGGAATCACCGGCTCCCAGGCGGCGTGTGCCTTGAGCGGGAGCCGCTTGCTGCCGTCCGCCTCGGCCAGGACGTAGTCAAAGCGCTGCGCCAGCTGGTCGAGCGGCTCGGCAGGGGAGGAGAACTTGCCTGTCTGGGGGTCCAAGACACCTGTCTGGCAGATGCTTCCCCGCACAAGCCCCGCGCAGGCCTCGCAGGTGCAGCCTAGGGCGTGTGAGGCACCTGGCTTCCAGGGCGCGGCGTCCAGGCGACGGCTCGACCCGTCCCACGGCACGCCGGCGACGGGGAACATGCGCGTGGTGGTGCAGAGGAGCACCCTGCCGCCGGCGCGCATGAGCTCGAGACCCAACGCACGCAGCAATGTCGACTTGCCGCCACTGCCGATAATTGCGGTAATGCCCGGCTCGATCTTGAGCGCGGAGGCAAGGTTTCCGGTCGTCGTTTCCATCTGTTCACCGCCGTATAATACTGTGATAATAAATAATCATCAGAGTAGCGGTCGAACCGCTTTTGCTCTGCTCAAACCGTAGCACAGGGAGGTGCCCCGGGAATGCTCGTTTATGTTCGCGGCGCCGGCGATATCGCCACGGGCGTCGCCGCTCGCTTGGTGCGCGCCGGCGTGTCGGTCGTTATGGCCGATATCGCGGTTCCCACGTGCATCCGCCGCACGATCAGTTTTTGCGAGGCCATTCGTCTGGGCGAGGTCGAGGTCGAGGGTATTCGCGCTCGCTTGGCACAGACGCCGGCAGAGGCACTTGCGATTACCGAGGCCGGAGACGTCGCCGTTGTGGTGGACCCCCAGGCCAAGATGCTCGGCGAGCTGAAACCCGCTGCCGTGGTCGACGCGATTCTGGCTAAGCGCAACTTGGGCACCACGCGCGACATGGCGCCTGCCGTCATCGCCGTGGGGCCGGGCTTTACCGCGCCGGTCGATTGCGACGCCGTGGTCGAGACCATGCGCGGGCATTTTTTGGGCCGCGTCATTACCCAGGGCTCGCCCCAGCCCAACACGGGCGTGCCGGGCGTGATCGCCGGCTATGGTAAAGAGCGCGTTATCCACAGCCCCGCCGCCGGCGTGTTTCGGTCCGACCACGCAATCGGCGACATCGTGAGCGCCGGAGACGTGATTGGCTATGCGGGCGATACGCCCATGTGCACGCAGATCGATGGCTGTCTGCGCGGGCTTTTGGCGAACGGCGTGCAGGTGACTGAGGGCTTTAAATGCGCCGATGTCGATCCGCGCGGCGATGCCAGCTATATCAACTACATTTCGGACAAGGCGACGTCGGTCGGCGGCGGCGTGCTCGAGGCACTCGCTATGCTCACCGGTGTATTCCAGGGATAGGAAATTGCAATGGAAAAGCTCGATGTGGTGAATGCTGCGCTTGATGCACTGAAGGCCGGTAAGACGTGCGAGCTGGTGGTCGTGGCCGGTACGGCGGGGTCGTCACCGCGCGGTGTGGGCGCCTGGATGACTGTCTTTGCCGACGGTAGCCAAGCGGGCACCATCGGTGGCGGCAAGATCGAGCTCTTTGCGCTCGATGAGGCGCGCGAGCTGCTGGCCGCGGGGCAGTCGCGTCTGGTCCGCTACACCATGGGCGGCGAGAACTCCGATACCGGCATGATCTGCGGCGGAGCCATCTGCCTGTGCTATCTGCATCTGGACGCGACCAAGGCACCGTTGTTCCAGTCGGTTGCCGACGTCTTGGCGTATCGACGCATCGGCGACTTCGTCATCGACTTTGAGCCGTTTATCGCAAGCGCGCTCGAAGGCGATGTTGCCGAATATCATGGCGAGGCATCGCGCCATACCATTGCCGGCTGCCCCGAGCTTTCGCTGGTGGAGGAGGGGAGTAAGGTTACTTACACCAACGCCGCCTCCGAGATTCCCCCGGCGCACATCGAGACGCTCTGCCCCGAGGGCCTAACCTATATCTTTGGCTGCGGCCACGTGGGCGCTGCGACGGCACGGGTGCTCACGGCGGCGGGCTTTGCCGTCGTGGCGTGCGATGACCGCCCCGGCACGCTGACGCCCGAATGGGTGCCCGGTGTCTACGACCGTCGCCTGGTCGATTACAAGAATCTGGGCGAGCAGTGCCCCATCGGTCCGCGCGACTTGGTGGTCGTGGCCACGGCGGGTCACAAGTCCGATATCGACGTGGTGATTCAGGCCATGCGCGCCAAGCCTGCCTACCTGGGCTGTCTGGGTTCGCGCCGCAAGACGGCCTTTGTGCGTGCCCGCCTGGAGCAGGAAGGCTTTACGCAGGACCAGATCGACGAGCTGCACCTTCCGATCGGCGTTGCCATCGAGGCCGAGGACCCCGAGGAGATCGCCATCTCCATTGCCGCCGAGATGATCCACCTGCGCCGCACCAAACTCGTTCCCCGCAAGCGCTAATCGCATCCCCACCAATAAGTTGCGGTGAAATACGGACTGTTTAAGCCTGTTAGGCCGCCAAACAGTCCCTATTTCACCGCAACTGCTTTTTGGGATCCATTTGTGCGGGGGAGTTGTGGAGTTGTGCAGGCAGACGAGGTTTTTCTGGAAATACGCTCCCGATGCGCGTATAGTACCGATTGTTTTGTCGGCTCCTGCTGCGTCGAGTCCAAACCGCAAAATGCCATGAGCGGCGCGGATGCAGCCAGGAGGCACGAGGACAACCCATCGTGGCCACGCCCCGTGCTTAAAACCCCAAGAAGGAGTGAACAATGGCAGAAGAGAAGTATGTGCCGCGTCTGAAGACCAAGTACAACAACGAGGTCAAGCAGCAGCTTCAGGACAAGTTCCAGTACGAGAACGTCATGATGATCCCCAAGTTTGAGAAGATCGTCGTGAACATGGGTGTCGGCGAGGCCGCTACCGATTCCAAGGCCATCGACGGTGCCGTGCGCGACCTGCGCGCCATCACCGGCCAGCAGCCGATGATCACCCGTGCCCGCAAGTCCATCGCTACCTTCCGCCTGCGCGCTGGTATGCCGATCGGCTGCAAGGTTACCCTGCGTGGCGACCGTATGTGGGAGTTCTTCGATCGTCTGACCTCCGTCGCGATCCCCCGTATCCGCGACTTCCGCGGCATCTCCGCCAAGAGCTTCGACGGCCGTGGTAACTTCTCCATGGGCGTCACCGAGCAGCTCATCTTCCCCGAGATCGACTTCGACTCCGTCGATCACCAGCGTGGTATGGACATCACTTTCGTGACCACCGCCAACACCGATGAGGAGGCCAAGGCCCTTCTGGACGCCTTCGGTTTCCCGTTCAAGAAATAGGTTCACCTGCCCTATAAGCGCCGTTCCCACAAGGGGGCGGCGCTTGGGGCGAACAATACTCTATGTGAGGAGGATATAAGTGGCTAAGACATCGATGATCGTCAAGTGCAATCGCAAGCAGAAGTTCTCTACTCGTGAGTACACGCGCTGCCAGCGCTGCGGCCGTCCGCACTCTGTGTACCGCAAGTTCGGCCTGTGCCGTGTCTGCTTCCGCGAGCTTGCACTCAAGGGCGAGCTTCCCGGCGTTAAGAAGGCCAGCTGGTAAGTCACTACCAGCGTTTCAAGCATCAGTTTGGAACAGGGAAAACGCGCTAAAAAGGCTTTGCCGTTAAGGGCGGCGAAGAACCAAGAGCACGTGTTCATCAAGAACGAAGGAGAATCTGTATGAACCTTACAGACCCGATCGCAGATATGCTTACGCGCATCCGTAACGCTAACTCTGTGAACAAGGCCACGGTCTCCATGCCGAGCAGCAAGAAGCTCGTCGAGATCGCTCGTGTTCTGCACGAGGAGGGCTACATCGAGGGCTACGATGTCGAGGACACCGTTCCCCAGAAGACTCTGCACATCACGCTTAAGTATGGTCCCAAGAAGGCTAAGGTCATCAACGGCATCCGCCGCATTTCCAAGCCGGGCCTGCGTAAGTACACCGGCGTTGCCGACATGCCCCGCGTCCGCGGTGGCCTTGGTACCGCCATTATTTCCACCAGCCATGGCGTCATGACCGACCGCGATGCTCGCAAGCACAACGTCGGCGGCGAGATCATCGCTTACGTCTGGTAATTCGCTCGGTAGGTAGAAGGAAAGGAGATCACCGTGTCTCGTATCGGTAATAAGCCTGTCCAGATTCCCGCCGGAGTCGAAGTGGCAGTCAACGGCAACAACGTTGTCGTCAAGGGCCCCAAGGGCCAGCTCGAGCTCGATGTCTTTGAGAAGCTCGCTATCAACGTCGAGGACAACGTCCTCACCGTTTCCCGTCCCGACGACGAGCGTGAGACCCGTGCCCGCCACGGCCTCACCCGCGCCCTCATCCACAACATGGTTGTTGGCGTTTCCGAGGGCTTCGAGAAGAAGCTCGAGCTCGCCGGCGTCGGTTACCGCGTGCAGCAGAAGGGCAAGAACCTCGAGTTCTCCCTGGGCTTCTCGCACCCCGTGATCGTCGAGGCTCCCGAGGGCATCACCTTCGAGGTTCCCGACAACACCCACGTGAACGTCAAGGGTATCAACAAGCAGCAGGTCGGTCAGATCGCCGCTGAGATCCGCGGCCATCGTCCTCCCGAGCCTTACAAGGGCAAGGGTATCCACTACGTTGGCGAGCACATCCGCCGCAAGCTGGGTAAGGCCGCCAAGTAGTCGTAACCGACTCACTCGCATAAGACCAGCACCCCGTCAGGTGCTGGCAAGATCAACCTTTTTAGGAGTTTACGTATGAACAAGCATAAGGCGAAGCTGGAAGGCCTCAAGCGTCGTCAGCGTCGTGTTCGCGGCAAGGTCTCGGGTACCTCCGAGCGTCCGCGTCTTCGCGTGACCCGTACTAACGCCAACATCTATGCCCAGATCATCGACGACAGCAAGGGCTCCAGCCTGACGCTCGTCTCTGCCTCGACCCTCGAGGCCGAGTTCAAGGGCACCCACACCTCGAACAAGGAGGCTGCGGAGAAGGTCGGTCAGCTCGTTGGCAAGCGCGCCATCGAGGCCGGCATCACCAAGGTCGCCTTCGATCGCGGTGGCCGTATCTACCATGGCCGCGTCAAGGCCCTCGCCGACGGCGCTCGTGCCGCCGGTCTCGAGTTCTAGGAGGTATGTAGCACATGGCTCGTAATCAGAAGCAGCAGCGCGAGGCCTCCGAGTTCGAGGAGCGCGTCGTTTACATCAACCGCGTGTCGAAGACCGTCAAGGGTGGTCGTCGCATGAGCCTCGTCGCTCTCGTCGTCGTTGGCGACGGCAAGGGCAACGTCGGCGTTGGCATGGGCAAGTCCGCTGAGGTGCCCATGGCCATCTCCAAGGCATCTCTCGATGCCAAGAAGAACATGTTCCACGTGCCGGTGACCGAGCAGGGCACCATCCCGCACGAGGTTCTCGGCCACTTTGGTGCCGGCCGCATCATCATCAAGCCCGCTGTCGAGGGTACCGGCGTTATCGCCGGCGGCGCTGTGCGTCCCCTCTTCGAGCTTGCTGGCATCAAGAACGTCCTGTCCAAGTCCCTCGGTACCGACAACGGCCTCAACATCATCAAGGCTGCCGTCGAGGGCCTCAAGGAGCTCTCCAGCCCTGAGGACGTCGCGGCTCGCCGTGGCCTGACGGTCTCCGAGATGTTCGTCGGTAAGGAGAACTAAGCATGGCTGACACCATCAAGATCAAGCAGGTCCGCAGCACCAACGGTTGCAAGCAGGACCAGGTCCGTACTGTCCGTGCCCTCGGTCTCCACAGGATCCGCGAGGTTCGCGAGATTGCTGACAACGAGTCCGTCCGCGGCATGATCTTCAAGGTCAAGCACCTTGTCGAGATTGTAGAGGAGTAGCAAATGCAGCTTCACGATCTTACTCCCGCGCCCGGTTCCACCAAGAACCGCAAGCGCGTCGGCCGTGGCAATTCTTCGGGTCACGGCACCACTTCTGGCCGCGGCCAGAAGGGCCAGGGTTCCCGCTCTGGCGGCACCAAGGGTGCCGGCTTCGAGGGTGGCCAGACTCCGCTGGCCATGCGCCTGCCCAAGCTTCCGGGCTTCCGCAACCCCCGTCGTATCGAGTACACCGCTGTTAACGTTGAGCGTCTCGAGCGCAAGTTCGAGGACGGCGCTGTGATCGACGGTGCCGCTCTTAAGGCCGCTCGCATCACCAAGAGCGAGTTCGAGCCCGTCAAGGTGCTCGGCAATGGTGAGCTCACCAAGAAGTTCACGGTCAAGGTCGACAAGGTCAGCGCTTCTGCGCAGGCCAAGATCGAGGCCGCCGGCGGAAAGGTCGAGCTGCCGTGCTAAATGGTCTTAAGAATGCTTTCCGCATCAAAGAATTGCGCGAAAAGATTCTTTTTACCATAGCTATGCTCGTCGTGTACCGCATTGGTGCGCACGTTCCTGTGCCCGGCATTCCCTTCCAGGGGATGCTGGGCCTTTTCTCGACCGATAACAATTCGGTCGCCGCAGGTGCTATGGCCCTCCTGAATCTTTTCTCTGGCGGCGCGTTGAGCTATGTGTCGGTGTTTTCGCTGGGCATCATGCCTTACATCACCAGCTCGATCATCCTCCAGATGCTCCAGGCCGTCGTGCCTTCCCTGCATGAGCTTGCCCGCGAGGGCGAGGTCGGTCAGACCAAGATTACGCAGTATTCGCGTTACCTCACCCTGGCTCTGGCAATCCTCAACTCCGTGGGTTACCTCTTCCTCTTTAAGAGCTTCGGCATCAGCTTCAATGGCGCCGGCGCTCCCGAGATCATCTTCGACCTCATGATCGTCGGTACGCTCACCGCGGGCGCCATGCTGATCATGTGGATTGGTGAGCTCATCACCCAGCGCGGTATCGGCAATGGCATGTCGCTGATCATCTTCGCGAACATCATGGCCGGTCTGCCGCAGGCTATCTTCTCCAGCACCGAGGGCAACGCCGGTGGCATCATCACCATGGTGATCATCTGCGCCATCATCCTGCTGGTTATCCCGCTGATTGTTTTCCTTGAGCGCGGCCAGCGCCGCATCCCGGTCTCCTACGCTAAGCGCGTCGTGGGCCGTCGCATGATGGGTGGCCAGACCACCTACCTGCCCATCAAGGTCAACACCGCGGGTGTCGTGCCGATCATCTTCGCTTCGGCGCTGCTGTACTTCCCGGCTCAGATTGCCGTGTTCTTCCCCGGCATCGGCTGGATTCAGGCAGTTGCCTCCGCGCTTTCGACCGGTTGGCTCAACTGGGTGCTTAACGTTGTCCTCATCGTGTTCTTCGCGTACTTCTACACCTCCATGGTGTTCAACCCCGATGAAACGGCCGATAACCTTAAGAAGCAGGGCGGCTTTATTCCGGGCGTCCGTCCGGGTAGGGCTACCGCGGCCTACATCAAGAACGCGCTCAACAAGATCACGCTTCCCAGCGCTGTCTTTTTGGCGCTCATCGCCATCGTGCCTTCGATCATCTTCTCCTTCACGGGTAACCATCTGATCCAGGCATTTGGCGGCACGTCCATCCTCATCATGGTCGGCGTCGTGCTCGACACGGTCGATAAGCTCGAAGGCCAGATCAAGATGTATGATTACGATGGATTCTTTAAATAGGCTAGAGGAGGATTGCTCATGAACCTCGTATTGCTCGGAGCTCCGGGTGCCGGTAAGGGCACCGTCGCACAGGAGCTCGTCGCCGAGTTTGGCGTCGCCCACATTTCCACGGGCGACCTGCTGCGTGCTGCCGTTAAAGGTGGCACCGAGCTTGGTATTCAGGCTAAGAAGTACATGGACGCTGGCGAGCTCGTTCCCGATCAGCTCGTGATCGACCTTGTCAAGGAGCGCCTTGCCGCCGATGACGCCCAGCAGGGCTTCATCCTCGACGGCTTCCCGCGCAATACCGCTCAGGCTGTGACGCTCGATTCCGAGCTCTCCGCCATGGGTCGCGAGATCGACTGCGTCCTTCTGGTCGACGTGGCCCCCGAGGTCATCATCGATCGTCTGTCTTCGCGTCGCACCTGCCGCGCCTGCGGTTACACCGGCACCGCTGCCGATGCTACCTGCCCCAAGTGCGCAGGCGAGATGTATCAGCGCGACGACGACAAGCCCGAGACCATTAAGAATCGTCTCGACGTCTACGAGAAGTCCACGAGCCCGCTCGTCGACTACTATCGTGGCCAGGGTCTGCTCAAGTCGGTCAACGGTGACCAGGCTCGTGAGACCGTGTACGGGGATGTCAAAGAGGCTCTCGGTCTATGATCAGGATTAAGTCTGCAACGCAAATCGAGCAGATGAAGAAGGCAGGAGCGCTATCTAAGATGGCGCTCCGCCACGTTGGAGCCATGGTGCGCCCCGGCGTTTCCACCTTTGAGCTCGATCAGCTCGCGGAGCAGATTATCCGCATGCATGGTGGCACCCCAGCCTTTAAGGGTTACGGCGGGTTTCCCGGAACCATTTGCGCATCGATTAACGATGCCGTGGTACACGGTATTCCCAACCCCGACATGATCCTGCGCGATGGCGATATCATCTCCATCGATACGGGAGCCGTTGTCGACGGTTGGGTCGGCGATAACGCTTGGACGTTTTTCGTCGGCACCCCCACGCCCGAAGCCAAGGCTTTGTGCGAGGTCACGCGTGATTGCCTTAAGGCTGCCATCGAGCAGGCTGTTCCCGGTAACCATATCGGGGACGTCGGTTATGCCGTTCAGTCCCTCGCCGAGTCTCACGGTTACGGCGTGCTTCGTGATTATGTGGGCCATGGCATTGGCCGCGTGATGCACGAGGACCCCAACGTTCCTAACTATGGAAAGAAGGGGAGGGGCGTTCGCCTCCAGGCCGGCATGGTCATTGCCATCGAGCCGATGGTTACGATGGGTTCCAACCATGTGAGCACGGGCTCCGACGGTTGGATCGTCACGACCAACGACCACCTGCCCGCCGCGCACTACGAGAACACCGTCGCCATTACCAATGACGGTCCGGTGATTCTGACCACGGATGCCCAAGGTGCTTGGTGTTCGCTCCAAGGCGGAGAAATGTAACAAGTTCCACTTAGTTGTGGAGCCATTACGAAGTTATTACGATGCGTACATACGTGTTGTAGAATACTCAATCGCTGTCGTTTTCTAGAGAAAGATGATTGCTTGTGAAGAAGGAAGACGCAATTGAGCTCGAGGGTACGGTAAAAGAGCCGCTGCCCAACGCCATGTTTAAGGTCGAGCTCGAGAACGGTCATTCGGTTCTGTGCAACATTTCTGGCAAGATCCGAATGAATTACATCCGCATTCTCCCCGGTGACAGGGTTGTCGTGGAGCTTTCCCCGTATGACCTGACCCGCGGCCGCATCACCTATCGCTATAAATAGCGGCACGCATACATGCTCTTTTCCGACTGCAGGCTTAGCTCAACCTACGGTCGGTTTGCGTGTGAAGACCAGCCATAGTTTTAAACGCCTGCGGCTGGGCGAGTAGATAGTAGGGAAGTAGTTTGAGCGCTACCGAAAGGAAGAACGATGAAGGTACGTCCTTCGGTCAAGAAGATGTGCGATAAGTGCAAAATCATTAGGCGCCATGGCAAGGTCCTCGTCATTTGCGAGAACCCCCGTCATAAGCAGCGTCAGGGTTAAGAGAGGAGACTACGTTGGCCCGTATTAATGGTGTCGACCTCCCGCGTGAGAAGCGCGTTGAGATCGGTCTGACCTACATTTACGGCATCGGCCGCACCACTGCGACGAAGATTTGCGTCGAGTGCAACGTTAACGTGGATACGCGCGTTAAGGACCTCACCGAGGATGAGGTTAACGCCATCCGCGATTATATCGATAAGAACCAGATCATGGTTGAGGGCGACCTCCGCCGTGAGCGCAACCAGAACGTCAAGCGCCTTATGGACATCGGCTGCAACCGCGGCCTTCGTCACCGCAAGGGCCTCCCGGTCCGCGGCCAGCGCACCCACACTAACGCTCGTACCCGCAAGGGCCCGAAGCGTCAGATCGGTGCTAAGAAGAAGAAATAAGGAGCGCTAGATAGATGGCTACTGCTAAGAAGAACGTTCGCGCTGCCCGTCTGAAGCGCGCGGACCGTAAGAACATTTCCGTGGGCCAGGCTCACATTCGTTCTACGTTCAACAACACGATCGTTTCGATCACCGATCCCCAGGGCAACGTCATTTCCTGGAAGTCGGCTGGCCAGGTGGGCTTCAAGGGCTCCCGTAAGTCCACGCCGTTCGCTGCCCAGATGGCTGCCGAGGCTGCTGCCAAGCAGGCCATGGAGCACGGTATGAAGAAGGTTTCCGTCTTCGTCAAGGGCCCCGGCTCCGGTCGTGAGACCGCCATCCGCTCCCTCCAGGCTGCTGGCCTCGAGGTCTCGAGCATCCAGGACAAGACCCCCATTCCGCACAACGGCTGCCGCCCCAAGAAGCGTCGCCGCGTGTAACTGAAAGGATCGTATCAATATGGCAATCGACAGGACTCCTGTTCTTAAGCGCTGCCGTCAGCTCGGGATCGATCCCGCTGAGCTCGGTTACAGCAGCAAGAAGGAATCTATCCGTCAGCCCAAGCGCCGTCGCAAGGAATCTGAGTACGGCATGCAGCTGCGCGAGAAGCAGAAGGTCAAGTTCATCTATGGCGTTCTGGAGAAGCAGTTCCACGGCTACTTCAACAAGGCCCGCAAGATGAACGGCGTCACCGGTGAGAACCTCATGATCATCCTTGAGTCTCGCCTCGACAACGTCGTCTTCCGTCTTGGCTTCGCCCGCACCCGCAAAGAGGCTCGTCAGTCCGTCCGTCACGGTCACTTCACCGTGAACGGCAAGCGCGTGGACATCCCGTCCTACCGCGTCAAGGCCGGCGACGTCGTCGCTGTCGGCGAGAAGTTCCGTGACCTCCTCCCCATCAAGGAGGCCCTGATTTCCTCCGAGCGCTTTGAGGTCCCTGGCTGGCTCGAGGTCGATATCGAGAAGCTGTCTGGTAACGTGCTCGCTCTGCCGACGCGTGAGCAGATCAGCGGTGATATCAACGAGCAGCTCATCGTCGAGCTCTACTCTAAGTAGTCCATCCGGGCTGCTGAGGCTGGAGGTAATACATGTCAGAATTCATTAGGCCTCAGGTTCAGGTCGAAGAGATCAACGAGACGTCTGCTCGTGTCTCCGTCGAGCCGCTCGAGCGTGGTTACGGCGATACGCTGGGTAACTCCCTTCGTCGCGTTCTTCTGTCCTCGCTCGAGGGTGCCGCCGTCGAGGCCATTCAGATCGATGGTGCACAGCACGAGTTCATGACCATCCCTAACATGGTCGAGGATGTCACCGACATCGTCCTGAATGTCAAGGGTCTTGTCTTCAGGGCTCTCGGCACGACCGACGAGGCGACCGCCACCATCTCGGTTGACGGCCCCTGCGAGGTCACCGGTGCGGACTTCTTTATTCCGTCCGAGTTTGAGCTGGTTAACCCCGAGCAGCACATCGCTACGCTCACCGAGGGTGGCCATCTCACTATGAGCATGCGCATCGGCTATGGCCGCGGCTATGTTTCTGGCGAGGCCAACAAGCGCGACAACGATCCCATCGGTGTGATCCACGTCGACTCGCTGTACTCGCCGGTTTCCCGTTGCGCCAAGCTCGTTGAGGCTTGCCGTGTCGGTCAGCACACCGACTACGACCGCCTTGTCCTCGAGATCGAGACCAACGGCTCCATCGCCCCGCGCGACGCCGTGGTCCAGGCTGCCAATATCATCAACCAGCATATGGCCGCCTTTATGAACCTTGCCGAGACCCCCGAGGTCGAGGAGGAGGCTTCGATCTTCGCTCCCGAGGTCACCAACGACAACGCTGAGCTGGACAAGCAGATTGAGGATCTGGACCTTTCCGTCCGTTCCTACAACTGCCTTAAGCGCGCCAGCATTCACTCGGTCCGTCAGCTCGTTGAGTTCTCGGAGAACGATCTGCTCAACATCCGTAACTTCGGTGTTAAGTCGATCGAGGAAGTGAAGGACAAGCTTGAGTCCATGGGCCTGAGCCTGAAGGCTTAATGCTTCGCATATTTGAGGAGAAACTAGACCATGCGTCACAACGTTAAGAAGGGCCTGAAGCTCGGCACCGATGCGAGCCACACCAAGGCCATGAAGAAGAGCCTTGCTAAGGCCCTCTTCGAGAACGACCGCATCAAGACCACCGAGACCCGCGCTAAGGCGCTGCGTTCGGTCGTCGACCCGATCATCACTTGGGCTAAGAAGGGCGACCTGCACTCTCGTCGTCTGGCTATCGCCAAGCTCGGCGATAAGCAGCTCGTTGCCGAGATCTTCGACAAGGCTGCTCAGGGCATGTGGCAGGACCGCAACGGCGGTTACACCCGCATTATGAAGCTCGGTAACCGTAAGGGCGACAACGCTCCCATCGTTATCATGGAGCTCGTCACCGAGCCTTGCACGCCTAAGGCCAAGAAGGCTGCTCCGGCCCCCAAGAAGGCTGCTGCTCCCAAGAAGGTCGAGGCTGTCGAGGAGGCTCCTGCTGAGGAGACCGCTGAGTAGACTTTCCGTCTGCATAGGCTATATTCGAGGGGTACGTTCGCGTACCCCTCTTTTTTTGTCGCGATACCGTTACTTGTTTGTTGGGAGCGCCCATGACTGCGCCGTCTGATTTCAATTCGACCCCCGAGCTTGACGCCACGCTCGTATTTCGTGTGGCCTATGATGGCTCGTCGTATAGCGGATTTGCCGAGCAGCCGGGACAGACGACGGTTGCGGGTGAGCTACGTCGAGCCATCGAGACGCTGCTTCGCCGCCCGATCGATTTGACGTGCGCGGGGCGTACCGATTCCGGCGTGCATGCCGTGGCTCAGTACATCAGCGTGCCCGTTACGGACGCTGAGCTCGTCCTGACACGTCGTAGGTGGCTGCGGGCTATGGATGCCCTGCTACCCAAAGATATCGCCATAAACGAGGCCTACAAGGCCCGTAAAGGCTTTTCTGCACGCTTTGATGCGCGTTCACGTACATATACGTACCGTATTGCCGATCGCGACGCGCGTCCCGTGCTCTCACGGGGTGCCGTGTGGTGGCATCGCTATCCCTTGGACGTCGAGGCCATGTCTGCGGCCTGTCCCGCGCTTTTGGGTGAGCAGGACTTTAAGAGCTTTTGCAAGGTTGCCTCGGCCGTTGGCAAGCCCACGCATCGCTGCGTGATGCGTGCCGAGTTTGGCCATGAGGTTGCGTTTGGCGAGGACATCCTGACGTTTACCATCGAGGGCAATGCGTTTCTGCATTCGATGGTCCGCACGATCGTGGGCACGCTTGTCGAGATTGGCATGCATCGCCGTGAACCCGAGTGGATGCGCGAGGTCATCGATGCTTGCGACCGTACCGCTGCGGGCCCCACGGCTCCTGCCTGCGGCCTTACGTTTATGGGCGTGGATTACGATCCCGCCGAGCTTGTCGTGCTCGACTAGGGGAGGGCTCGACGCGTCGTGCGTCGACACCTGTCATCTGTGGGCTGCGCGTGTGCAACATCTGTTCTTGACGTGCAATACAACTGGTGTCTCATTGCTTTTATTGCCGGGGTGTACCATGAACCACGGTTTGATTCATTGCTGTCGAGAGGACGGATAACTTGGTTCGACGTGGCTCGCATCCGCGACTTTCGGTGATCCTTGTGGTAGAAGGTTCGCCCAGCTATGCGATGCGTGCGCTCGAGAGTATCCAGAACCAAGACCTCTACGATTTGCAGATTGTCGTTGTCTGCCGCGATGCTGCGCCTGGTGTGCGCCATTCGCTTCAAGTTGCCGCCGACAGGGACATCCATATTGATTTGATTGACGTCGAGGACGCGAAGCGCGGCGCTTGTCTTCGTGCCGGTTTTGCTGCCTCGCGCGGCTCTCAAATCATCGCCATGAACGCCGATGAGTGGTTTGCTCCGCAGTCTCTTTCCAAGATGGTCGATATCGCGTGCGATACTGCGGCAGACATAGTGCTCCCCACGGTGTCGCTCGACCGCTATGATGCACATCGAGAGCGCCATTCGCGCGTCTTGGATGCTGCTCATATTTCCATTGATAGCAAATCTTCGATGGTGACCGGGCTGTCCCAGTTGATTTTAGGCGGCCTAGTCGTTCAGACCTCTGGCGTGATGTATAGCCGTCCGCTGTTTGAGGCATGCCTTTTGTACGACAAGGCGTTTCGCACAGTTGGGTTTATGGCGTGCTCGCTCTCGCGGGCGCAGCGCGTCTCCGGATGCGGCGACGCTTGTTTCCACGCGGCGGCACCTAAGCTTACAGATGCCTTTGATCCCACCATGTATGCCAAGGTATCCGATGACACCCGGGCGCTCGACGAGCTTACGGACTCACTCTCGGAAGCAGATAGCGGTGGTCGGCTCAAGCTGGCAACCCAAAAGTTCTACTTTGCCGGACTGGTCGCCTGCATCGAGAATTTGTGTCTGAGCCCGCATGGGGTGTCGTCAATCGAGCGTTCCGCCCGTATGCGTGATATGCTCGAGGCGCCTCGAACCCGTCAGATGGTCGCCGCGCTCAAGGATAACCATCGGGGGCTCGGTCTGTTGTTTGGGCCGATCGCCAGCGCCAAGCCCGCGCGCTGCGTGATGTGTACGCATCTGGCAGCTTTTCTTAACCGGACGGGCGCAAAAACCGCCTAAACGGCTCATCTCGAAACAAATTTGCATAGAATTGTTTCGAAATGCGTTCTTATACACAAAAGCCTTCAAATAGCGTTAAACTATTCAATCACTGATTGATTGTCTCCGCCATCTTTTGGAGAGAGGGTTTGTATGGCTAAAAAACGCAATGGGCGCCAGGATGCCATTAGAGATATTGTGCGCAATAAGGACGTCCGCACGCAGCGCGTGCTGGTCGATGAGCTCCGCGCTATGGGCTTTGATTGCACGCAGGCTACTGTCTCTCGCGATATTGCCGATATGGGGCTGCGTAAGCTCCCTGAGGGCATCTATGTTCTGGCAGAGGACCTGCACCTGCAGCGTATGGTTTCCGAGCTCGTAACGGGCGTTCTGCGCACCGATAATCTGGTTATGATCAAGGCTCAGCCTGGCACGGCTTCCGGCATCGCCGCCGCCGTTGATGCGGCAGAGCTGCCCGATGTGCTTGGCTCGCTTGCCGGCAACGATACGATTTTGGTTATTGCCCAGACGGCCGAGGACGGCGAGCGTCTTGAGGCGCTGATCAATAAGCTGAGCAATTCTCGCAAGTAGGCGTGCGGGTCGTGCGCTCGGCACTGTGTGCGTGACATAGTGGCTTGTAAGGGGTATCGACGTTGGTCGGTACCCCCCTTTTTTTTGTTTGCCGGTATAAAGACCGCCCACCAGGTCGCTTTAAACTAAAAGGCCCCCGAGCAGTTTAATAAGCTGCTCGGGGGCCTTGTTGCTTATGGCCGGATGATTTCTAGCCGACCGTGTCGTCAGGCGTGGGCGAGGGGTCGGGAGTGGGCGTAGGCGTAGGCGTAGGCGTAGGCGTAGGCGTGCCGCCATCGCCGCCGGTCGAACCACCAGTTGAGCCGCCCGTCGAGCCACCGGTCGTACCGGTGCCGCCGGTGGTGTCGCCACCCGTGGTCTCGGTGGTCGTGGTCGTCGTGGTAGTCGTTGTGGTAGTTTCCTCTTCGTCCTCGTTCTCGTCCTTGTCGTCGTTCTCCGTCTTCTTGGCGTTGTTGGTGCCGTAGAACTTCCAGACGCTGTTGTTCTTGTAGGTGGGCGCCGTTCCGGTCACAAACTCCTCGCGCTCGGTACCGGTCAGAACGGTGTTCATAAACCGCTTAAAGACAGGCAGGTTGGTGCTGTCGCCCAGCAGGTCCGTGCCGTATTTTTGGATGGGGATCTCACCTGCGGAATAGCCGGTCCACAGGGCGCACGCCAGCTGCGGGGTATAGCCGCAGAACCACAGGTTGGTGGTGTTGTCGGTGGTGCCCGTTTTGCCGGCATAGGGCTGGTTGACGCTCAAGGCGCCGGCAGCACCCGTACCGCTGCCCTGCATGACGCCGGACAGAACATCGGTGACCGCGGCGGCCTCGCCCTCGGTAAGCACCTGTGAGGGATTGTCCGTGTGCTGGTACAGCACCGAACCGGTACGAGAGTCAATCTCGGTGATGGCGATCGGCTGGCGATAGTAGCCGCCGTTGGCAAACGTCGCGTAGGCGGCGGCCATCTCGAGCGGCGAGATCGAGCCGGTGCCGAGCGTCATGACGGGAACGTCCTCGATGTTGTCCTTGGCGGGATCGATGCCGAGCTTTTTGACGAGCGAGATGATCTTGCTGTTGCCGACGGCTTCCGCCACCTGGATGTAGCCGGTGTTGGAGGAGTATGCCGTCGCCTGCTTAAGCGTGATGTTGCCATAGCTATGGTTGGCGTAGTTTTGGACCTCGGTCGTGGTGCCCTTGGCCTTGAGCGGCGAGTTGCAGTTGAGGGTGACGTTGGGGTTCATGCCGTTTTGGATGGCAGTTGCCAGCGTAAAGGCCTTAAAGGTGGAGCCGACGGGACGCTTGGCCGTGGCATGGTTTACGTGGTTCTCGTCGGCGTTGTAGTCATAGCCGCCCACCATGCACTTGATGTAGCCGGTCTTGGGGTCGACGACGACCATGCCCATGTCCAGGCCGTCGAGCGAGAGCGTGTCGAGCTGCTCGCGGACGGCATTCTCTGCCACCTGCTGCATCGTGGGGTCGATGGTGGTCTTGACGGTCAAGCCGCCCTTAAAGAGCACGTCGGTCGAGAACTCCTGCTCCAGCAGCTGCTTAACATAGGCGACAAAGTAGGGCTGCGAGTATACGTCGACGCCGCTGCCCGAGATTTCGGTCACGTTGAGGGTGATGGGCTCGGCCTGTGCGGCATCGTGCTCCTCCTGCGTAATGTGGCCCAGGCGCAGCATGTTGTCGAGGACCTTGTTGCGACGGGACAGCGCCAGGTCGGGGTTGACCGTGGGGTCGTACTGCGAGGGCGAGTTGGGAAGGCCGATCAACAGCGCGGCCTCGCTCAGGGTGAGGTCTGCGGCGCTCTTGGACAGGTAGGTCTCGGCGGCGGCCTCAATACCGTAGGCGCCGTGACCGTAATAGATGGTGTTGAGGTACATCATGAGGATCTCGTCTTTGGAGTACATATCCTCCATCTTGACGGCGATGTAGGCCTCGCGCACTTTACGCTCGATGGTCGAGTCGAACTGCTCCTCCTGCAGGATGGTGTTGCGCACCAGCTGCTGGGTGATAGTCGAGGCGCCTTCGTGTCCGCCGCCGAGGGTTGCCACCGCAGCACGCGCGATACCCCACAGGTCGATACCGCCGTGCTCGTAGAAGCGCTCGTCCTCGACGTCAACGGTGCCCTGCAGCACGTAGGGGGAGACCTCGTCCTTGGTGATGGACTTGCGGTTTTGCGTGTAGAAGCTCGCGATCTTGTTGCCGTTGCAGTCGACGATCTCGGTGGGCTCGCTCACCAGATACGCGTTGGCGTCGGTGTAGTCGGGCAGATCGGACAGCCAGCGGTTGACGTTGCCGACCATGCCGATGCCAAACGCCACGCCCGCAATCAGCAGAAAGCCCAAAAACGAGAGCAGGATTATGGGCAGGGCATGCGTCTTTGAACGGCTGCGTCCCTGTCGTTGGCGAGGACCCATATATTGACCTCCAGGTATGTCGTGCCGGACGGTGGATGTGCCGTCGGGGCAGGATGGACATAAGTTATTACACGATAAACCAAACGGGGCACGCGATGCCTCGTGTATGCTGGAAAACGGCATTTTTCAGAGTGAATGCATACCTTGGTAAGGAGTTTGTCGATGGCGATTCGGACGATGGGGCCGAGCGGACAATACGAGACTGGATTGGATGCTGCTGGTGCGGCGCTGCCCGAGTTGCTGGCGCCGGCGGGCGGGCTCGACCAGATGCTTGCGGCCATCGCCGCGGGTGCCGATGCCATCTATGCGGGGTTGGGCGGCTTTAACGCCCGTGTGAGCGCCCATGGCTTTACGGATAACGAGTTTGCGCGCGGCTGCGCCGTGGCGCATGCCCATGGCGTGCGTGTGTACGTAACGCTCAACGTGTTCGTGTTTGACGATGAGTTGTCCGACGCGGTGGTGTTGGGAGCTCATGCACTGGAGCTGGGCGCCGATGCTCTGATTGTCGCCGATGCCGGGTTGGCCTGCGCGCTGCGCGCGGCGATTCCCGGGGTCGAGATTCACCTGTCTACGCAGGCGGGCGTTCATAGCGAAGGCGCCGTGCGGCTTGCCGCCGATGAGCTGGGGGTCGAGCGCGTGACGACGGCACGCGAGCTGACGGTCGACGAGATTGCGGCGCTATGTGCCACGGGTGTGCCCATCGAGGTATTCTGCCACGGTGCGATTTGCATCGGCTATTCGGGGGCGTGCGAGTTCTCTGCCCTTCGACGTGGCCGCTCTGCGATGCGCGGTGATTGCACGCAGCCGTGCCGTCTATCCTATGACTTGGTGGACGAGGCTGGGCAGAGTGTTGCCGCCGTCGAGGGAGATCGCCTGCTGTGTCCGCGCGACTATCTGGGTATTGCTCATCTGCCCGAGCTTGTAGATGCCGGCGTGGCGTCGCTCAAGATCGAGGGGCGCATGAAGAACCCCGATTACGTATTCAACGTGGTGCGGGTGTGGCGCCGGGCACTCGATATGCTGTGCGACGGCGCGTGGGACCCCGATGCCGTGGAAGAGCTTGAGCGCGAGCTGGGAAGGTCGTTTAACCGCGGGTTTACCGACGCGTATTTGCGAGGCCGCTCGGGTGCGGAGCTTATGAGTTTTGAACGCGCAATTAACCAGGGCGTGCGCGTGGGGCGTTTGGTCGCTGTGGGCCACGAAGAGGTGACCGTTGAGCTCGACGCCGCCGTGGCGGCGGGTGACACGCTCGAGATTCGGTTCTATCCGGGTGTCGACGCGCGTCCCGATGTGCCCAAGCGCTGGCCGCAGGTGCCCTGCCCGGTGGATGCAGCAGCGGGGAAGCGCATCGTCGTGCATTGCAAGCGTAAGGTGGACGCGGGCTGCGAGGTGTACCTGATTCGCAGCGCCGGCGTGTTGGATCAGACGGCGGCGGTGTTGGAGCGCATGCGGGCCGAGGCGGATGCGATTGCGCCCGTTGAGCGTGCCGTTGAAGTGCTGCCCTTTGAGGGCGTTGCGGTGGATGGCGGTGCATCGACGGAGTTGGTGGAGTACGCGGTTCCCACTCGCATGGTTTTTGCTTGGCAGCTGATGGATGCCGACCCGCGCGGAGAACTCGATTTGTCCGACGCCGTTGTGGTGCTTGACGAGGTGTGCCGCGCGAGTGACGCTGACTGGACCCGCTCACTGATGCAGCGTGCCGGGCGCATCGTCTGCCGCAACCTGGGGCAGGTGGCGATCGCTCGCGAGCTGGGCGTGACGTTTGACGTGGCGGCGCCGGTGTTCTGCGCGAATCGGGCCACGCTTGCCTGGCTGCGCGAACTCGGTGCGGGGCGGGTGTACTTGCCGGCCGAGTTGCTCGGCAATGATGCGGAGCGTATTGCCGAACTGGCTGCTGAACCCGGCGTCTGGGGTCCGGTCGACGCCGACCGTCCCGAGCTTATGGTGTGCGAGCACTGCCTGCTGACCGCCGAGGGCGTCTGCGCTACCGATGCGACGGGACAGGTCCGTTGCCGCGACTGCTTGCGTCGTCGGCAGGTACGCTATCTGGTCGAGCGTGACGGTACACGTCTGCCGGTCGCCGTTGACGCGTGCGGCAGGACGAGGATTTTCCTGTCGTAGGTGCCGCGTCGCGTCAGTTTGTTATCATATGAGAGTTTATGGACTTCCAGCACCGCCGTATCCGGTGAGGGTGCTATAGCAAAAGGAGGATACCCAATGCTGTCTGTTGACGAGCAAATGCGTATCATCACCTCGGGCGCCGCGCAGATCGTTCCCGAGGCCGACCTTCGCAAGAAGCTTGAGAAGGGCGAGCCCCTCAACATCAAGCTCGGCGTCGACCCCACCAGCCCCGACCTGCACCTGGGCCATGCCGTGCCGCTGCGCAAGATGCGCCAGTTCCAGGACCTGGGCCACAACGTCACCCTCATCATCGGCAACGGCACCGCACTGATCGGCGACCCTTCGGGCAAGAATTCCACCCGTCCGCAGCTTTCGCAGGAGCAGATCGAGGCCAACGCTGAGACCTACGTGAGCCAGGCCATGAAGATCCTGGATCCCGAGAAGACCACCATCGTGCACAACGGCGACTGGATCCTTTCGATGGATCTGGCCGGTCTGCTGCAGGTGTGCTCCAAGTTCACCGTCGCCCGCATTCTTGAGCGCGATGACTTTACCAAGCGCTACCAGTCTCAGACGCCGATCGCCCTGCATGAGTTCCTGTATCCCGTGATGCAGGCTTTCGACTCCGTGCAGATCAAGGCCGACGTGGAGATGGGCGGCACCGATCAGCTCTTCAACCTGCTCGCCGGCCGTGAGCTCATGGAGAAGATGGGCATGGAGCCCCAGATCGCGCTCACCATGCCGCTGCTCGAGGGCACCGATGGCGTTCGTAAGATGTCCAAGTCCTACGGTAACTACATCGGCCTGACCGACGCGCCCAAGGACATGTTCGGCAAGACCATGTCCATCCCTGACGAGATGATCGGCAAGTACTATCGTCTGGCGAGCTCCCTCACCCCGGCCGAGGTCGACAAGATCGACGCTGCTCTGGCCGACGGCTCTGCCGATCCCTATGAGCTCAAGCGCGCCCTGGGCCGCGACCTGTGCGACACCTACCACGGCGTCGGTGCCGGCGACGAGGCTCAGGCCGAGTTCGACCGCGTGTTCAAGGAGGGCCAGCTTGCCGACTTCCCCGAGAAGCACGTTGAGCTGACCGTCAACGACGAGGGCCAGATCTACCTCGCAGGCCTGCTTAAGGACCTGGGCCTTTCGGCGAGCGCCGGCCAGGCCCGTCGCGACATTGACGGTGGCGGCGTCAAGATCAACGGCAAGGCGGTGGCTCCCAAGAGCTATAACATCGATCCCAGCGCCCTCAAGCTGGGCGACACCCTCTCCGTAGGCAAGCGCAAGGGCTTCAAACTGATCTAACGAGCGAGTTGACCTCACAAGTGCAATAAGGCCGCAGCCGGGATTCCCGACTGCGGCCCTTTGAGTTGCGGTGAAATAGTTCCTAAAAATGCCATACGGCGCCCAGGCAGGAACTATTCCACCGCAACTTTTCTTCCGCACCCAAGGGATCATTTGGCGGTGCCGTTAAGCGGATGGGGTGTTAGCGGGACCTCCTTTTGGGCATACAATGGCTATTGACTTGCTGCGGTGAAGGCCTGTCCGCTCCGCAGCTGTTTTCTACGGTTAAAGGAGTATGTATGTCCGTTGAGGTCATGAGGTCTGTGATCGATGCTGCCGAGGGGCGCGTGCCCGTCGACGCGCTGTTTACCAATGCGCAGATTGTCGACGTGTATGGCCAGCGTGTGGCGCCCGGCAGCGTTGCCGTCAAGGACGGTGTGATCGTCGGCGTGCTCTACGATGGTCGCGACGATGCCGCTGGCACCTACGAGGCTGCCGAGGTTATCGACTGCCAGGGTCGCTATCTCGCTCCCGGTTTTATTGACGGGCATCTGCATATCGAGTCTTCGAACATCCGTCCCGCCGAGTATGCTCGCATGGCCGCGACGCGCGGTACCACCACCGCCATTGCCGACAGCCACGAGATTGCCAATGTTGCCGGTCTCGACGGCTTGCGCTTTATGATCGAGGACGGTCGTCGCGCACCCATCTCCATCAAGTACATGATGCCCTCGTGCGTGCCCGCGCTGCCCGATGAGCAAGCAGGCGCTGTGATTACCGCCGCTGACATGCAAGCGTTTTTTGCCGAGCATCCGGGCGATGTCTTTGGCCTGGGCGAAATGATGAACCTTCCGGGCGTTTTTATGGCCGATCCCGAGACCTGTGCTCGCATCGATGCCGCTAACCAGACGCCGTCCAAGCAAGTCGACGGTCATGCGCCGCTCGTTGCCGGCAAGGACCTCAATGCCTATGCCGCGGCGGGTATTATTGCCGACCACGAGTCGACGATTCCCGAGGAGGCGCTCGATAAACTGTCCCGCGGCATGTATGTGATGCTGCGCGAAGGTACGTGTAGCCACGACTTGGCAAACCTATCCCCGATGCTGCTGGAAAACCCCGCCCGTGCCCGCCGCTGCTGCTTTGCGACCGACGACCGCGCCCCTTCCGATGCGCTTGCGACCGGCATGATCGACAATGCCTGCCGCGTGGCTATCGACGCCGGTATTGACCCCGTGGTCGCCATCTCCATGGCGTCCCTTTCTACGGCCGAGGCGTTTGGCCTGGTTCACGGCTGCCGCGACCCGCACGAGCTACGCGGTGCGATTGCCCCGGGCAAGCGTGCCGACCTGTTGGTGCTCAATGACCTGACGTTTGCCACGGCTCCGCATCGCGTATATGCCGCCGGTGCTCTGGTGGCGCAGGACGGCACCTTTGTGGGCGAGATTGCACCCGAGATGGCCGAGGTTGCGGCCCTTGCGGATGAGCTGCGCGCCTCCGTTAAGCTGCCGAAGCTATCGCTCGACGTGTTCGACTATGCCTTTAAGCCGGGCGAGGCCGTGATTGACGTGGTGCCGGGCAAGGCCATCACGGGCATGGTTCGTCCCGAGAACGCCGAGGGCCTGCGCCGCATTATGCTGATCGAGCGCCACGGCCGCGGCGTGTCGCTGCAGGCCGAGGGCGCCGATGGCGACGGCCCCGCTGGCCTGGGCCTGGTCGGCAAGCACATCGGTCGCGGCTGGGTGCGCGGCTTTACCATCACGGGCGGCGCTATCGCCTCGACGATCGGCCACGACTCGCACAACGTGTGCGTGGTGGGCGACAATGCGGCGGATATGATGGCTGCCGTTGAGGCCGTGGGCCAGGGCGGCCACGTGCTGGTGCGCAACGGCGAGGTCGTGGCGCGCATTCCGCTGGCGCTCGGTGGCCTTATGAGCGAAGGCACGGCCGAGGACGTTGCCGCGCAGCACGACGACTTTATGGTCAAGGCGCGCGCCATGGGTATTGAGCCGCCGCTCGACCCCATCATGGGCATCATCTTCCTGCCCCTGCCGGTCATCCCGACGCTTCGCATCCGCCCCGAGGGCATGTTCGACGTCACGACCTTCACCTACGCCGACTAGTCATCGGGGACGTTCTTAAACGACTAGTCATCGGGGACACTCTTTGGCGGGCTGCTTGACGCCGCGACCGTAGGACCTCTGGCATGTGTGAGCTATTTGCCAGGTCCTTGTAACGTTTACGCCCGCGGAGTCTTATTTGAGCTCCCTTTGGGTACGTTGGAATCGGATACGCGTTCGATTCCAACAAGCCCGAAGGGAGCTTTTCTATGTTTAAACTGATTGCATCCGATATGGACGGCACACTGCTTGACGAAAACGGCCAGGTGCCTCCCGAGACCTACGAACTGATTCTGGCGCTACACGAGCATGGCGTGCATTTCGCCGCATCGTCAGGTCGTCGCTACGATCGCCTGTGCGAGTTCTTTGCGCCCGTTCGTGACAAGATGGACTTTGTCGCCGCTAACGGCGCCCAGGTCTACGCCGACGGTAAGATGGTAGACCGTGAGGTGTATTCCCACCTGGCGATTCGAAGGCTCGCCCAAGCCGTCAGGACGTTTCCCAATCTGCATCTTGCGCTCTTTGACCGAACCAAGTCCTTCCTGCTCGATGACGAGTGCAAGTTCGTGCGTGAGGTCGATAAGGACCTTCCCAATGCCGAGCGCATTTGGGAGCTGCCCGATCCCAGCGTAAATATCATCAAAGCGAGTATCTTTTGCGACGACAGTGCGGTTATGGACAGTGCGTACGTGCTACAGCGCGAACTTGGTCAGCTCTTTACTTTTGCGCCTTCGGGCAACGCGTGGATCGATGCCATGCAGCCCGGTGTGTCGAAGGCCTCGGGTATCGCGCAGCTCGCGGAGCATTACGGCATTGGACGCGACGAGGTTATGGCGTTTGGCGACTCGATGAACGACTACGAGATCATTCGCTTTGTCGGCACGGGCTGCGCGATGGAAAACGCGCGCCCCGCGCTCAAAGCGGTTGCCGATCGCGTCGTAGGCTGCAACCGCGACCACGCCGTTCAGCAGGAGCTCCGTCGCGTGCTGGAGAGTCTCGCCTAATTCGGCAGATGGAGACGTTCCCGTTCTGCCGGCAGTGGGGGACAGTCCTCGCGGTTTTCCGGGGGTAGCTAATTTGGGACGGGGCTATTTTAGCTACCCCATAAGCGGGTAGCTAAAATAGCCCCGTCCCAAATTAGCTACCCTGCCGGGTTGCTGCTGCTAGGCGAGAGCGGCCATGATGGTGCGGGCGACGCCGTCGTGGTCGTTGTCGTATTCGGTGATAGCGTCGGCGGCCTCGCGGTCTTCGAGCTCGGCGTTGATCATTGCCATGCCGTGGCCCGCTGCCTGCAGCATGGGGATGTCGTTGATGTTGTCGCCGAACGCCCAGGCGTCGGCGAGACGCTCGCCCAGATGCTCACATAGCCACGTGAGGGCCGTTCCCTTGGTGGCGCCCTTACCCATGACCTCGATATTCATGGTGTAAGAACGCGTGACCTCAATGCCTCCGAGCGTGTCGAGCGCCGCCGCGATGGCGTCGCGATCGGCCGGGTTGTGCCAGTACATGGCGATGCGTTCGAGCGTCTCGACCTCGTCGATCTTGCTGTCGATATCCATGTCGATCGGTGTTCGTGTGCGCTTAAGCGAAGCCGCGATGTGGGGGTCGCCGCCGCAGAATTCGTCCAGGCGCGTGTAGAGCGAGCGGGGGAGGAAGCACTGCCCGTCCGCAAAGATATCGAAGGTCACATCGTGGCCGGCTGCAATGCTATGGACGCGGTGGGCGATGGCGCGGTCGAGCGGTCGGCTCAAAATGCGCGTGGCACGCGAGACATCGGTGGGCACAACGTCGTCGAGCTGCCAGACGCTGGCACCGTTGGCGCAGACCGCGTAGTGTACGGCGGGGTGGGCGAGGATGGGCTCAAAGATGCCCGACAGAGGACGCCCCGTGCAGGGTACAAACTCAATCCCACGTCGAGCGAGTTCGTCGAGCATTGCCCAGGTGGCGTCGCTCATCTGCTTATCACTCGTCAGCAGCGTTCCATCCATATCGGAAAACACAATCATTCGCTGCAATCCTTTCTACTGGCATAAAAAGCGTGGCCGAGGGCGGTGATGCCCTGGCCACGCTCGGGTTCTATAACGGTCTGCGTCCTAACGATCGGCGAGCGGCTTGTACTCCAGCGGCTCGATAACCGGGCGATACGCGGGACGGATGATGCGGTGCGCGCAGAAGAGCTCTTCCATGCGGTGCGCAGACCAGCCGGCCATGCGGGCGACGGCGAACAGCGGCGTAAAGAGCGTCTCGGGCACGCCGAGCATCTTATAGATAAAGCCCGTGTACAGGTCGATGTTGGCGCAGATGGGCTTGGTCATGCCGTGATCGCGCATCACTTGCGGGGCCAGGCGCTCGATGCGCTCGATGAGTGCGAACTCTTCACCCAAGTCCTTCTTGGCTGCCAGCGAGCGCGCGTAACGGCGGCAGACCTCGGCGCGCGGGTCGCTGAGCGTATAGACGGCGTGGCCCATGCCGTAGATGAGGCCCGTGCCGTCGAAGGCCTGCTTGTCGAGGATCTTGCCCAGGTAGGCAGCGACCTCGTCCTCGTCCTCCCAGTTGGAGACATGCGCGCGGATGTCCTCGTGCATAGACACGACCTTGGCATTGGCACCGCCGTGGCGCGGGCCCTTGAGCGAGCCGATAGCCGCGGCGTAGGCGGAATACGGATCGGTGGCCGAAGACGACAGCACGCGGCAAGCGAAGGTAGAGTTGTTGCCGCCGCCGTGCTCGGCATGCAGCATGAGCATAACGTCGAGCAGCATCGCCTCATCGCGGGTGAACGCCATGCCGCCGCGCAGGACCTGTAGGATGGTCTCGGCGGTGGAGAGACCGGGCGTAGGGTGCGGCACGTGAACCTCGGAGCCGCGAAGCTTGGCGACCGAGGCCATGTGTGCGAAGGCGGCAATGCGCGGGAGACGTGCGAGCATGGAAATGGCGACGTCGATTTCGTGCTCGGGCGTGATCACGTCTGGTTCGGCATCGAAGGCGTAGAGCAGCAGCACGGCGCGCTGGAGCACGTTCATGATGCTCGACGACACCGTGGTCATGGGGAACTCTTTGACGTACTCGTCGCTCAGATGTCTAAAGGCACCCAGGCGCTCGCAGAAGCCGTCGAGCTCTTCCTTGTTGGGCAGCGAACCCGTGATAAGCAGATAGGCGACTTCCTCGTAGCCGTAGCGATTCTCGGCCTGGGCATTGTTGACCAGATCCTCGATGCTGTAGCCGCGAAGCGTGAGCTTGCCCTGATCGGGCACGACCTTTCCGTCGACCTTGTTGTAGCCGTGCACATCCGAGATACGAGTGAGGCCCGCGACCACGCCCGAGCCGTCGGCATTGCGCAGGCCGCGCTTGACATTGTGCTCGACAAACAGGTCCTCGTCATAAGGGTCGGTCGGCAGGCCGTGGTAGAGGCTTTCGCTCTCAGACGAAATCTGGCGGCTTGCTTCGTAATCCAGAACCAGTCGGCTCAAGTGGTCATCGAAGCGGTAATAGATTTTCTTGGCGTCGTAGGCCATGCGCGCTCCTCTCCGGGCCGCATCGGGGTGGCTTGCATGGGCATGCGCGCGTCAGGCTATCCCCAGCGGCTTGCTCGCTACAGGCGGTACATAAAGTTAAAGACGTCCTCGCGCTGGATGGACACGTTGACGCCCGAAAGCTCGCCGGCCTCGGCCAGGGCCTTCTGCAGCTCGGCGAAGTCGAGCTTGGACTCGGCGGTATCGGCCAGCATGGTCATGGTGAAGATGTCCTCGATAATGGACTGCGTGATGTCGCGGATGTCGACGTTGGCCTCGCCCAGGACACGGGTGACGCCGGCGACGATACCGGGGCGGTTCTTGCCAAGGACGGTGATGACGATGCGGGAGGACGAGATCTCGGCCATGGGAAACCCTTTCGCGTGGTTGCGGCGCGCGGGTGCGCTCCGCTACGGTACAGTGTTCATCATTGTACCTGTCTGGCGCCAAAAGGGGCACCTTTGCTGCAGCGTTACACGTCTGCAACATGGAGTGCTTGTCTCGCGGGGTGTATTTTTGGCACCCTGGACAGCTCAGGCGGTTCCTGTTGGCTCCGCGATCAGGCAGATGCGCCCGTGCGCTCCGGTGCAAAGACCGTGAACCTTTTGTGGGACGTGCGGCGCCGTGGTACCATAGCCGAGTTTGTTGTCTTGGTCGGAAACCAAGACGCCTTATGCGCTGATCGGTAACCAGCGCCTGACCAATAAGGAGTCCTACCATGAAGCAGGGTATCCATCCCCAGTATGTCGAGTGCACGGTGACGTGCTCCTGCGGCAACACCTTCAAGACGCACGCTACCGTGTCTGAGATGAAGGTCGAGCTTTGCAACGAGTGCCACCCGTTCTACACCGGCCAGCAGAAGTTCGTCGACACCGGTGGACGCGTCCAGCGCTTCGCCGACAAGTTCGGTGGCGCCGCTGCCGCCCAGCTCAAGAAGGCCGAGGAGGCCAAGGCTGCCAAGGCCGCCAAGGCTGCTGAGGCCGAGGCTGCTCGCAAGGCCGCCGCTGAGGCTAAGGCTGCCGAGAAGGCTAAGCGTGCTGCTAAGTTTGCCGAGGAGGCTGCCAAGCAGGCCGCCGAGGCTCCCGCAGAGGCTCCCGTCGAGGAGGCCGCTGCCGAGGCCGAGACCACCGAGGCTGCTGAGTAAATAGCTCGCCGCGGAATCACTCGCATTCATGGCATAAGGGCTGTGCATCCGTTTGGGTGCGCGGCCCTTTTCTTTTTATTGGTGCAAACCAACCTGCCCCCATTGCGCCAAATGGCAGAGAGGCAGCGTTTGCCCAGATAAAACCTGCCAAAATTAACCTGTCCCATTGTGGCAGGTTGGTCGTAGTTATTACGTGGCGGTCGAGGTCGACCGTATAGGCCGCGCCTTGTTTGGCTAAAGTACAATCATCTGTGTTTAACTCGCCCGCAGCTGCACGGCGTGGGCGATGGCCAAAAAGGAAAACCACATGGGATTCATGTCAAAGCTGCTGTCCTTTGGATCCGATAAGGACCTTAAGCGCTACTACAAGATCGTCGACCAGATCAACGGTCTTGAGCCCCAGTTTGAGAAGATGACCGAGGAGGAGCTCCGCGGCCAGACCGATAAGTTCCGCGAGCGTTACGCCAACGGCGAGTCGCTCGACGACATGCTCCCCGAGGCCTTTGCCACCGTGCGTGAGGCTTCCAAGCGCACCATGGGTATGCGCCACTTTGACGTGCAGCTCATTGGCGCCATGGCACTGCACGAGGGCCACATCGCCGAGATGAAGACTGGCGAAGGTAAGACCCTCGTCTCCACGTTGGCCGGCTATCTCAACGCTATTGCTGGCAAGGGCGTGCACGTCGTTACTGTCAATGATTACCTTGCCAAGCGTGACTCCGAGTGGATGGGCCGCATCTATAAGTACCTGGGTATGACCGTCGGTCTGCTCCAGAACAACATGCCGCTCGAGCTCAAGCGCCCGGCCTACCAGGCAGACGTCACCTACGGCACCAACTCCGAGTTCGGCTTTGATTACCTGCGCGACAACATGGTTACCCGTCCCGAGCAGCGCGTGCAGCGCGGCCACAACTACGCCATCGTCGACGAGGTTGACTCCATCCTGATCGATGAGGCCCGCACCCCGCTGATCATCTCGGGCGCTGGCACCAAGTCCGCCAGTACCTACAAGGACTTCGCGCGTGCCGTGCGTGGCCTTGAGCGCGGCGAGGACGTGTCGCACGACATGCTCACCGCCACCGAGGACGTTGAACCCACGGGCGACTACGTCATGGACGAGGCCAAGCACACCATTGCCGCCACCGAGCGCGGCCTTAAGAAAATCGAGCGCCGCCTGGGCATCGATGACATCTACGCCGACCTTTCGGGTCAGCTGGTCAACCACCTGCAACAGGCGCTGAAGGCCCAGTACATGTTCCACCGCGACAAGCAGTATGTGGTCACCAACGGCGAGGTCAAGATCGTCGACGAGTTCACCGGCCGCATTATGGAAGGTCGCCGCTATTCTGAGGGCCTGCACCAGGCCATCGAGGCCAAAGAGGGCGTGCTCGTACGCGAGGAGAACCAGACCCTGGCCACCATCACCCTGCAGAACTACTTCCGTCTGTATGACAAGCTCTCCGGCATGACCGGCACGGCACTTACCGAGGATGCCGAGTTCCGCGAGATCTACAAGCTGCCCGTCGAGGTCATCCCCTCCAACAAGCCTGTGCAGCGCGTGGACCACGAGGACCTGGTGTACCGCACCATCCAGGCCAAGTACAATGCCGTCGCCGACGATGTCGAGCAGCGTCATGCCAAGGGCCAGCCGGTCCTGGTGGGCACCGTATCCATCGAGAGCTCCGAGAAGCTGTCCGCCGCCCTTACCAAGCGCGGCATCGCACACGAGGTCCTCAACGCCAAACACCATGAACGCGAGGCCCACATCGTTGCCCAGGCCGGACGCTACGGCGCCGTGACCATCGCCACCAACATGGCCGGTCGTGGTACCGACATCTTGCTGGGCGGCAACCCCGACGAGCTGGTGCGCGAGCGCCTGGAGTACGAGGGCCTGACCATGGAGGACGTGACGCCCGAGCAGCTCGAGCAGTTTAACGCCGAGGCCAAGGAGACCTGCAAGGCCGAGCGTGAGCGCGTGCTTGCCGCCGGCGGCCTGACCGTTATCGGCACCGAGCGCCACGAGTCCCGTCGTATCGACAACCAGCTGCGCGGCCGCTCCGGCCGTCAAGGCGATCCGGGCGAGACCCAGTTCTACCTGTCGCTCGAGGACGACCTCATGCGCTTGTTCGGCGGCGACAAGATGGACCGCGTCTCCAAGATGATGGTCACGGCCGACATGGGCGACGACATGCCCATCCAGCACAAGATCATCTCCAAGGCCGTCGAGAGCGCCCAGCACAAGGTCGAGAGCATCAACTTCTCCATGCGTAAGAGCGTCCTTGAGTACGACGACGTCATGAACAAGCAGCGCCAGGTCATCTACGCCGAGCGCAATAAGATTCTGGACGGCAAGGACCTGACCGACCACATCACCGAGGTCATGCACGACACCGTGTACCGCTGCGTGCAGGAGTTCTGCACCAAGGACAGTCACGATGGCGAGCGCGACCTGGAGGGCCTGCGCAAGTGGGTTGTGGAGCTCACCGGCCACATCGATACGCCGAAGTTCCCCGACGAGGATTATGAGGCCCTGGCTACCGATGTCCTGGCTTACGTAGAGAAGTGCTACAACATGAAGGCCGAGCGCTTGGGCGAGGACCTGATGCGCGAGCTCAACACCCAGGTCATGCTGCGCGTCATCGATACCCGCTGGATGAACTACCTGCAGGAGATGGACTACCTCAAGACCGGCATCGGCCTGCGCGGCTTTGGCCAGCGCGACCCGCTGGTCGAGTACAAGACCGAGGCCTACGGCGCGTTCCAGATGCTCGTCGACACCATGTACGAGGATTACCTGCGCACGGTTCTGCGCATCGAGATCAAGGCTGCCCCGCGTGCCGTGGAGCACAAGGAGGAGCCCGCGCTCGAGGGCGCGCGCTTCTCCGGTCCTGCCGAGGTCGATGGTGACAACGGCGACTCGGTGCTGCGCAAGCAGGCACAGGTGCAGGCCCGCACGGCTGTCCAGGGTGGTCCGGCTGCCGTCAACAACGGTGGCAAGGTGACCACCTATCGCAAGTCCGAGAGCGACGATCCGTACGTCAACGTGGGCCGCAACGACCCGTGCCCCTGCGGTAGCGGCAAGAAGTTTAAGTACTGCCACGGCAGGAATCGTTAATGGCTGAGGCTTTAGAGGTAACGCCCGCCGAGCTGGACGCGTTTGCGGACCGGCTCGGTGAGGTCGAGTCGTATCTCCACTTGGACGAGAAGCGTACCCGCGTGACCGAGCTCGAGGCCAAAAGTGTTGCCCCTGGCTTTTGGGATGACGCCGACGCCGCTCGTGCCACCATGGAGGAGATCGCTCGCACCAAGGAAGATATCGCTGCCGTGGACACCGCGCGCGGCGAGCTTTCCGATGCCCGCGCCGCGCTGGAGCTTGCCGAAGAGATGGGGGATGACCCCGACGCCGCCGCATTGCGCGAGGAGGCTGCCGCTACGGCAGAACGCCTGGCCCGCGCTATCGACGAGCTTGAGCTTTCGAGCTGGTTTACCGGTGAGTTCGATCACGGCGATGCTATTGTGACTATCAAGCCCGGACAGGGTGGTCTGGAGGCCCAGGACTGGACCTTCATGCTCTTTAAGATGTACATGAAGTACTGCCAGCGTCGCGGCTGGAAGGTCACCATCAACGACTGTCCCGCAGCCGAGGTCATCGGCATCGACCGCGCGACCTTTACCGTCGAGGGCAAGGACGCATTTGGCATGCTGCGCGCCGAGGCCGGCGTCCACCGCTTGGTTCGCATTAGCCCCACCGACGACAAGAAGCGCCGCCAGACCACGTTTGCCGGCGTCGAGGTCATCCCCGTGCTACCCGATGATATCGACATCGAGATCAGTCCCGATGACATCCGCGTGGACGTGTACCACGCGAGCGGCCCGGGCGGCCAGGGCGTTAACACCACCGACTCCGCCGTGCGCGTGACGCATTTCCCCAGCGGCATTGTGGTCACCTGCCAAAACGAGCGCAGCCAGATCCAGAACAAGGCCGCGTGCATGCAGATCCTCAAGGCTCGCCTGTACGAGATTGAGCTCGAGAAGCGTGCCGAGGCGCTCGATGAGATTCGCGGACCCAAGACCACGATTGGTTTTGGCAACCAGATTCGCAGCTACGTGCTCTACCCGTACCAGATGGTCAAGGATCTGCGCTCGGGCGTGGAGACCAGCAATGTCGAGGCTGTTCTTGACGATGGCGACCTGGACCCGTTTGTTATTGGCTACCATCGCTGGGCCACCGGCAACGCTGACGCGGAGACCCCGTCTGCATAAACCGCCCGGTTTATGTGGAAATGGATTAAAACCCTCCCAGCAGGGTGGTTTTGTATCCAGAGCAAACCCTGCGCAGGGGTGGTTTTTGTCCGGCGAATCGGTAGAATCGAATACAAGAAGAAGTTCAAAGCGCATCCGATGGGGTGCGCTTTTTTGAGGGAGGCAGCATGGCATATCGTCTGGACATCAAGCGCATTCTTTCGATGAACTTCTTTCACGACCTGCCCCAGATTATGTTGGGGTGCGCTCTGGCCGCTATTGCGACCGACCTGTTTTTGATTCCCAACGGCCTTGCTGCCGGTGGCGTTACGGGCCTTGCCACCATTATCCAGGCGGTCGGTGCATCGCGCGGCCTATCGCTTCCCGTTGGTATTCAGACGATCGTGATGAACGCCTTGCTGTTGTTGGTCGTTATGCGCGAGGGCGGCATGTTCTACGTGGTGCAGACCGCGACGGGCTTTGTGCTGCTGGGCTTCTTTACCGATCTGTTCGCCCCGTTTGTAGCACCTCTGGCGGATGCGGACCTGATGCTCCCTGCCATGTGGGGCGGCATTATTACGGGCATCGGTTACGGCATGGTGTTGCGCGCCGGCGCCAACACCGGCGGCTCGGACACGATTGGCCAAATCATCTCGCGTAACACCTCGCTGCCGGTGGGCTCGACCGTCATGGCGATCGATGTTGCCGTATGCGCGCTGTCGGCTCCGGTCTTTTCAATCGAAAACGCACTATATGCAGGCCTTTCGATGGTCATTAGCGGCTACGTGATCGATGCCGTGGTTGATGGCGGCAACAAACGCCGTATGGTACTCATCATCTCGGGCAAGTTCCCTGATATTGCTGCCGATATCATGTATGGCCTGGGTCGTGGTTGTACCAAGTTTAAGGCGACTGGCATGTATTCGGGTGCCGAGAAGCCGGTGATTATGGTCATCGTGAGCCGTCGAGAGCTCAATACCCTCAAGACGATCGTGCGCGAGCGCGATCCTCACGCCATTGTGACGGTCGCTGACGTTACGGAAGCCTTCGGCGAGGGATTCAAGGACATTAGCGCGTAGGGTCGATCGCGTTCCATCCAAAAGACGTTCACATTGATAAACCGTTTCATCAGCGGTTCTGCCTGCTAAATTGTTCAAATAATGATAAAAACTCTGGTAAAGCCATCAGTTTCCAGCATAATGAATGACGTACGTGCATTGCGGCTGTGTTGGGATTACCTTCGGTGCCGTGCGCATTTTGTCTAATGAGGATGAAAGGAAGGCACAATGAGCGACGAAGAGCTCAAAAAGGTTGCCAACGAGGTAAGGAAGGGCATCGTCACCGGCGTGCACGCTGCCAAGTCCGGCCATCCGGGCGGTTCGCTCGGCGCTGCCGACATCATGACCTATCTGTACTTTGAGGAAATGAACGTCGACCCGGCCGACCCCCGCAAGGCCGACCGCGATCGCTTCGTGCTTTCCAAGGGTCACTGCGCGCCTGGACTGTACGCCGTGCTCGCTGAGCGCGGATTCTTCCCCAAGGAGGATCTCGAGACGCTGCGCCACATCGGCAGCCACCTGCAGGGTCATCCCAACATGAACGACACCCCGGGCGTTGACATGTCCACCGGTTCGCTCGGCCAGGGCATCTCCGCCGCTGTGGGCATGGCCGTTGCCGCCAAACACTGGGGCGACGACTATCGCACCTACGCCCTGCTGGGCGATGGCGAGAGCGAGGAGGGCCAGGTCTGGGAGGCCGCCATGTTTGCCGGCAACCAGCAGCTCGATAACCTCTGCGTGATCGTCGACCACAACGGCCTGCAGATCGACGGCCCCGTCGAGGAGGTCAACGACCCCATGCCGCTCGCCGACAAGTTCCGCGCCTTCAAGTTCCACGTGGTGGAGCTCGCCGACGGCAACGACTTCGATCAGATCCGCGCCGCCTTTGCCGAGGCCCGCGCTACCAAGGGTCAGCCGACCGCCATTATCGCCGAGACCATGAAGGGCAAGGGCGTCTCCTTTATGGAGAACCAGGTGGGCTGGCACGGTAAGGCCCCCAACGATGAACAGTTTGAGCAGGCCATGGCAGAGCTCACGGCCGCCGGAGAGGAGCTCTAGGATGGCAGACGTCAAGAAAATCGCCACGCGCGTAAGCTACGGCGAGGCCCTCGTCGAGCTCGCCAACGAGCACGATGACTTTGTGGTCCTCGACGCCGACCTGGCCGCCGCCACGCAGACCGGCAAGTTCAAGGCAGCTTGCCCCGACCGCTTCTTCGATGTGGGCATTGCCGAGAGCAACCTGATGGGTGTTGCCGCCGGTATCGCAACCACCGGCCGCGTTGCCTTCGCGAGCAGCTTTGCCATGTTCGCTGCTGGCCGCGCCTTTGAGCAGGTCCGCAACTCCATCGGCTATCCGCACCTCAACGTCAAGATCGGCGCCACGCACGCCGGCATCTCGGTGGGCGAGGACGGCGCCACGCACCAGTGCTGCGAGGACATCGCGCTCATGCGCGTCATTCCCGGCATGACCGTTATCGTTCCGGCCGACGACGTGGAGGCCCGAGCCGTGACGCGCGCCGCCTACGAGTGCGACGGCCCCGTGTACATGCGCTTCGCCCGTCTGGCCTCGCTGGTCATCAACGACCCCGAGACCTATAAGTTCGAGTTGGGCCGCGGTATCGTCATGCGCGAGGGCGCCGACGTGACCATCGTCGCCTGCGGTCTGATGGTCGGCGAGGCCCTCGAGGCCGCCGAGCAGCTCGCCGCCGAGGGCATCGATGCCGAGGTCATCAACATGCACACCATCAAGCCCATCGATGCCGACCTGATCGTCAAGAGCGCCACCAAGACCGGCCACGTCGTGACCGTCGAGGAGCACTCCGTGATTGGCGGCCTGGGCAGCGCCGTTGCCGACGTCCTGTGCGAGCAGTGCCCGACACCGCTCAAGAAGATCGGCGTCAACGACACCTTCGGTGAGTCTGGCCCGGGTGCCGAGCTCCTGCACAAGTACGGCCTGGACGCCGCCAACATCGTGGCGACCACCAAGGAGTTCTTGGCATAAGGCAAGACGGATCTCAAGGACTGCTTCGCCAGTACTATGGAAACCCGGCAGGGGCGCTCTCTTGGAGAGCGCCCCTGTTTCAGTTGCGGTGAGATAAGGACTGATTAGGGCTTTTAACTGCTAAAACAGTCCCTATTTCACCGCAACTTCTAAAGAGGCCGTATCAAGCAGGATTTCTATTGGGATAAGGGGCCATCCCAACAAAGTGCAATTCAGATCCTCCCAAGCATGCATTTGCTGCACCTAATAGAAACGCGGCGACCCCTTAGTTGCCGCAGGCCGGACACAGGGTTACTCTCCAAATCTTTCCGCAGGACGGAGGAGCCCCTGCCGCGCGAAGCGCGCAGCGGGGGCTCCGACATGTCCGAGGACGATTTGGAGAGTAACCCTGTGCCCGGCCGGCGGGATTCCTAAGCACGCCATGCTTCTTATGTGCAGCAAAGCTAATGCTGCTAAAATACAAAGCGCTCATGTAGTTTAAACGCACGACGATAAGGAGCACCAGTGGGTAACCACTTCCGTACCTCCGGTGCGGGCGATGATGCCCCCAAGACGCAGCCAGGCGTCCAGGGCAGTCGTTTCGCCACTCCGGATTCAGAGGGCCAGCATGTCGATCAGGCCCCCGTTCAGCCGGCAGATCAGGCACAGCCGGCATCCGATCCCTTTGCCTACAATCCCACCAGCGATGTCGCGCTTTCCGGCACGGCGGGTTTTGAGCCCGTCCAGACCGTAACCGCTCGCGTGGAGCAGCCTCAGGCTGGTGCCGCCGCGCCGCAGCCTACTATGGCCGGCATCCCCGACCCCATGGCTCCTGCGACACCGGCTCCGCAGCCTGCGCAGTCTGGTCTTTTTGCCGCTATTCCCGACCCCACGCAGCCCGCTGCGCCGGTGGTCGAGCGCGATCAGGCCGCCGAGGTCGCAAGTCTCGACAACGCGCTCAACAACCCCGATTTTACGTCGGTGTTCGCGCCCATCGACCCGCAGGCGAGCCGTAAAAAGATGGCCAAGCAGGCCGGTGTCGAGCCTGTCATCCTCATGGAGCACGTCACCAAGATCTACCCGGCGCAGCCCAACAAGCCCGCGCTCGATGACATTAACATCGAGATCTACCCTGGTGAGTTTGTCTTCTTGGTCGGTCACTCCGGCTCGGGTAAGACCACGCTGCTGTCGACGCTCAACCGCGACGTCAAGCCGACGAGTGGCCGCATCTTGGTTGCCGGTCAGGACCTCATGAAGATCAAGAACCGCAAGGTTCCGTTCCTGCGCCGTCAGATTGGCGCCGTGTTCCAGGACTTTAAGCTTCTGCCGCAAAAGACCGCCTACGAAAACGTGGCATTTGCCCTGCAGTGCATCGGCAAGCCCAAGGGTGTCATTCGCAGCCAGGTGCCCGAGGTCCTGCGTCTGGTCGGTCTGGCCGATCAGATGGACTCCCTGCCCGACCAGCTTTCGGGTGGCGAGCAGCAGCGCGTCGCCGTCGCTCGCGCCATGGTCAACCGCCCGCCGCTGCTGATCTGCGACGAGCCCACGGGCAACCTCGACCCGGCGATTTCGCTGGGCATCATGAAGCTGCTCGAGCGTATTAACCGCACCGGCACGACCGTGATCGTGGCTACGCACGACCGCGAGATGGTCGATAGCATGCACCGTCGCGTGATCG
This sequence comes from Collinsella sp., assembly GCA_018365375.1. GTDB lineage: Bacteria > Actinomycetota > Coriobacteriia > Coriobacteriales > Coriobacteriaceae > Collinsella. Next base: position 91,904 of record JAGZKE010000001.1, read on the forward strand.
CCCTCGAGGGCGGCCACGTTATCCGCGACCAGGAGAGGGGAGGTTACGGCAACTATGGCACCAACTAACGTGGGCTACTCCTTCAAGGAGGCAATCAGCCACTTCTTCCGTAACTGGACCACCTCGCTCGGCGCCGTCATCACGATTTTCCTTTCGCTGTTTATCATCGGCCTGTTCATCATGGGCTCCGCGATGCTGAACTCCGTGATCGGCACCGTCGAGGATCAGGTTGTCATCAACGCGTTCATCAGTGATGACGCCGATCAGGCCGATGTTCAGGCTTTTGAGGCCGAGCTCAAGACGTGGAGCAACGTCAAGTCCGTGACCTACAAGGACAAGGATGACGCGCTGGCCGAGTATACGAGCAAGATGTCGGGCAACGCCGACGCTACCATGAGCGCGCTCGATGGCCAGAATCCGCTGCCGGCTTCGTTTGCGATCGAGATGGACGATCCGTCCAAGGTCGAGAGCACGGCAGAGAAGCTCAAGGACGACGCCGATTTCCAGAAGATTGCGGATGATGGCGACGTCAACGCGAGCGTGCTGTACGGCCAGGAGGAAGTGAGCCGCCTGTTCCAGGTGACTAACTACATCCGCATTGCTGCCGTGGTACTCGTCGGCCTGCTGACCTTTATCGCGTTCATCTTTATCAACAACACGATTCGCCTGTCCATCACGGCGCGTCGTCGCGAGATCGCGATCATGCGTCTGGTCGGCGCCAGCAACGGCTTCATTCGCGGCCCGTTTATCACCGAGGGCGTACTGCAGGCCATTTTGGGCTCGCTGCTTTCCATCGGCGTTCTGGAGCTGCTGCGCAATCTGATGATTCCGCGTTTGCAGGAGAGCATCGGCTGGATGTCGTTTGCCCTGCCGATGCAGTACTACCTGGTGACCTATGCTGCGCTGATTCTGGTCGGCGTGATTATCGGTCTCTTTGGTTCTGCCATCGCCATGCGCCGCTACCTGCGCGTGTAGGCATGCCTGGAATTCATCCCTTCCAACGGGTCGTCTCTTGCGGGGCGGCCCGTTTTTTGATCCCTAGGGGACGGCAGGAAAACGGATCATTTGGGTAGACTCTTTGGAGTTCGCAATCGATAGTTAGGAGGCGCCATGGGGCGCAATAACAAGCATAAGCGTGGAGCTCGCAATAAGCGCGGGCCGGTGCGCAGCGAACGCCGTCCGAGCCTGACCGGGCGCGTGCAGCTCCATGAGCATAGCGCCTACGTTGTAACCGAAAACGGCGACTACAAGGTCATGGGCCGCGGTAAGCGCGAGATCATGGATGGCGATACCGTTGCCGTGAGCATTAAGAACAGCCCGCACGGTGAGCGGCGCGCCGTGATCGAAGGCGTGGTTGAGCGCGCAGCCATAAGCGTGGTGGGTACGTACCAGACCGCTGGTCCGCTCGGTGTGATCGAGCCGCTCGATTCGCGCCTGAAGGCCGACTTCTTCATTCTGCCCGAGGATACCTCGGCGGATCGTCTGGGCGTCCACCCGGGTGATGCCGTTGTCGCGCGCATTTTGACCTACCCGACGCGCCTGGAATCGGGCACCGTGACGATCGAACGCCGCATTGGCGGAGATGACGCGCCCGATTTGGGCGTTCAATACGTGATGGCGCGTTACGGCTATACCGATAGCTATCCCGAGGCCGCGCTGGACGAGGCCGAGGGACTTTCGCTCGATGTGACCGCGGCGCTCAAAGATCCGCTCCGACGCGATCTGCGCGACCGCTTTATCATCACGATCGACCCGGTCGACGCTCGCGACTTTGACGATGCCATTTCGCTGGAGCGCACGCCCGATGGCGGCTATAAGCTGGGCGTCCACATCGCCGATGTCTCGCACTATGTGGTTTGGGACGGGCATATCGATCTTGAGGCGCGCCATCGCACGACATCGGTGTATCTGGCCGATCGAGTGCTGCCCATGCTGCCCGAGCGCTTATCGAACGACCTGTGCTCGCTTCGTCCCGACGAGGACCGTCTGGCGTTTACCGTCGATATTGAACTCGATGCGCAGGGCCGCGTTCGCCGCTACGATCCTTATCCCAGTGTGATTCGCTCGCGCGTGCGAATGGACTACGACGGCGCCGAGGCACTGTTGGTGCGTGCCGGCGCGGTGGAGTATGGGGTGCTGGAGGGTGCGGCCGAGGATGTTGCGGCTGCTGAGGCCTCGCGCGAGGAGGCGCTTGAGCGCGGTCTTGCGTGCGAGAAGGCCGCCCGCGGCTGCAACGTCGACCTCGGCAATTTCCTTGTCGCCGCCAACGAACTCGCCGAACTTCGCCGTCGTATTCGTCGCGTCCGCGGCTCAGTCGATTTTGACACGGCCGAGATTCGCGCTCTATTGGATGAGGACGGAGTACCCGTGCAGATTGTGGCGCGCGAGCGTTCGTGTGCCACGTCGCTTATCGAGGAAGCCATGCTGCTCGCCAACGAGTGCGTGGCCGAGTGGCTGGCCGACCGCGACATTGAGGCTTGCTATCGCGTGCACGATGATCCCAGTCCCGATAGCCTGCACGGCGCCGCCGTGGCGCTGGCGCAGCTGGGCATCATCGACGACCGCCGTGCGGCTGGTATTGCCCTGGGAAGTCCCGATGAGCTGCAGGCTGCGGTCGACGCCGCGGCTGGCACGGCCAACGCGCCGCTTGTCAACACGCTGCTGTTGCGCAGCATGCAGCGCGCACTGTACAAGCCGCGCAACGAAGGCCACTTTGCGCTTGCCGCTCCGTGCTACTGCCACTTTACGAGTCCTATCCGCCGCTATCCCGATTTGGTGGTGCACCGCGTGCTCAAGCTGCAGCTGGCCTATGAGCAGCTGGGCGGCAAGGACGCCTTGGCACGCACGCCCCGGCTCATCGGTAAGGGTCGCGAGTCCCTGCCACGCATTCTGCCGCAGATTTGCCGTGCATGCAGCGATGCGGAGCGTGCGGCCGATGCCGCCAGCCATGCGACGCAAAAGATCAAGATTGCCCAGTACTACGAGGATCGCCTGGGCGAGCGCTATGCCGGAACGGTCTCGTGGGTCAGCAGCATGGGCCTGTTCGTACGCTTGGATCTGACGCAGGTCGAGGGCCTGGTTTCAATTAAGAGCCTGGGCAACGAGTGGTTCGAGTTTGACGAGGACGCGCTCACGCTCACAGGTGCCGACACGGGGACCCGCTATGAGCTGGGGCAGCGCGTGGTCATCGAGGTCTCGCGCGTCAATACCACGCGCGGGCACTTGGACTTTAAGCTAATCCATTAGCCAAATCCCGACTCATGGTGGGGGAGCGGAGAGCGGCCTTTCGGGACCGCCCTTCGCATTTGAATCGTGGCTACCTTGCCGTCTGCTCGGCCGCCCGCTTACCTGCTATTTGAGAGGTAAAACCTACCAAAATAAACCTGTCCCTTTTTGGCAGGTTTACAAGAAAGCGGGGATGAGATGGCGACGGTGTACGGTTATGCGCGGGTGAGTTCGCGCGATCAGAACCTTAATCGGCAGCTGGATGCGCTGGGCGCCTATGGCGTGGGCTCGGCGAATATTTATGCCGACCATGCGAGCGGCAAGGACTTCGATCGACCGCGTTATCGCGAGCTGCTGCACGTCCTGGGAGACGGGGACGTGCTGGTGGTGCTTTCTATCGACCGACTTGGCCGTAATTACTCCGAGATTCTTGAGGAATGGCGACGCATTACCAAGGAGCTCGGGGTTGCCATTGTGGTGTTGGACATGCCATTGCTTGACACGCGCGCTAGGGCCAGCGGCGCGCCGGATGTGACCAACGTCCTGATTGCCGATATTGTGCTGCAACTGCTGAGCTACGTGGCGCAGGTGGAGCGCGAGAATATCCATCGGCGCCAAGCGGAGGGAATTGCAGCGGCGCGGGCGCGAGGGGTCCGTTTCGGTCGACCTCGCAAACCGTGCCCTCCTCAGTTTGAGCTGGTGCGCGATAGCTATGAGGCGGGCGATATTACCCGCAGCCAGGCAGCAAAGTGCCTGGGCGTGTGTGTGGGGACGTTCGATCGCTGGATGCGCGAGGCGGGGTAGGGGTTTGCGTCGCTTTGTCGCTTCCTGTTGCGATTCAAATTTTGATACGGTGACGATGCCATTTGGGGCTACACTCGCTGATATTCAAAAAAGGAGGTTGGCCCTTGGCGCGCGTAAAACAAATAATCGGATGGACCGCAATTGTTCTGTTCGTTGCAACGCTGGCGGGCATCTGGGTGCTGACGGAGCAAAATGCGGTGGAGACGTCGTTGCTGAGCGAGTCCACCGCGCGTGTGGTGGAGGGTCAGGCTACGGGCGTTCAGGCTACTGATGCCACGGGTGAAGCCCAGACAGAGAACGGAATGACCGGGGGCGCCGATTCGGCTGCCTCGAATGTCCGGTCTGGCCGACTTGCTTCCATTCGCATGTGGGTGGGCGCAAACGTCCGTCGCGTTGCCCATACCGTAGAGTTTTTCTTCGTCGGATTGTTCGCCTCGGTGGTCGTGGTTTGCTTTTCCAGGCGTCCGTGGAGCGTATGCTCCCGTTGCGTGCCCGTATTGCTCTTTTGCGCCGCCTGCTCCGTTGGCGATCAGGTACATAAGATCTTTGTTCCCGGCAGGCATTTCGACGTTATCGATTTAGGATTCGATGCTGCGGGCTATGTCACCGCCATGCTGTTGGTATTGCTGGCGGCGGCGTTGGTGCGCCATGCGACTCGGCCGATCGGCGCCCATGCGAGGCTCTAGCCTTAAGACGAGACATCGCGACTGCCTATGCTTCGACATTGACTACAATAACGGCTGCAATCGCGAGCGGTCGTCGATGTGCAGTTTTCCATACACCTGTTTTCTCTAAGAAAGGAAATCCCATGGCGGTATTGTTTGTTGAATATCCCAAGTGCTCGACCTGTAAGAAGGCCAAGGCATGGCTGGACGAACATGAGGTAGAGTATATCGACCGCGATATCGTTTTGGACAATCCCACGGCTGATGAGCTTGCGACCTGGATTGCTCGTTCGGGGCTGCCGGTGCGGCGCTTCTTTAATTCGTCGGGCATGAAATATCGAGAGCTGGGCCTGAAGGCGCGTCTGGATGCGGGCATGACGGATCGGGAATGCTACGAGCTGCTGGCGACCGACGGCATGCTGGTCAAGCGTCCGCTGCTGGTGGGCGACGACTTTGCGATTCCTGGGTTTAAGGAAGCGACCTGGACCGAGGTGCTGCTGTAGTGGTTGCGGAAAGTGCGTCCCGGAATTCGCTTCCAGAATGGGATGCGCTTTCCCAAAGTGGCCGGTTGCGGAAAGCACGTCCCATTCTGAGCTTCGATTGTGGGATACGGTTTCCGGTTGAGGGCTCGACGGGAAAGTGGGGACCAGTTTGAGCTTGAAATCTGGGACGCACTTTCCGTCGGCGGGCCTGCCCCAGTCAGTCCGCCAGCTGTGCCCATTCGTGCGGACCGTAGACCTTTACGTGCTTGTTGGGCTTGCCGCTCCAGTACTCCTCGTCCATAAAGGGCAGATATGCCTGAACGCCGGGGCAGATAAAGGGGATCCGCTGCTGTTGCAGTCGCTCGCGCTGGCGCTGCTCCAGGTGCGCCTCGGATATGACGGTCGGCATACCGGACAGCTCGACGAGGCTTGCCTGGATTCGCTTAAGGTCGGGGAGTCCCGCGTGCCATGACATCCGCATGATCAAAAAGGATGCACGGCGGTATTTTGCCTGCATCACCGTGATGGCGGGGCGCAGAGTGGGATGGATTTTGTCCCGTTCGGGCCAAAGGTCAGCAGTGATCTCGAGGCCCAGGGTCTCCCATAGGTAATCAAGCTCTTCGTCCATGGCGCCTCGATATCTACGTGATCATTGATACTTCGATTGTGTTGCCTGGTGCTATCGTTTTCGCGGTAGAATCTGCCAACGGTTGACGGCTACCGCTCGCGGCGTTTTGCCCTTCGTGTGCAGCGGTCGACTTCACAGGTCCTTCACGTGTTGGCCGTATTTGACTGAATTTCAAAAAAGTCAAAATTGGGGCTTGCGTCACGGCCGGACTTCCCGTATATTTCTTTCTTGCGCAAAGGCACAGCCGAGCGCAGCGATGCAGTCATTGGGATGTCGTCTAATGGCAGGACAGCGGATTCTGGTTCCGTCAATGGGGGTTCGACTCCCTCCATCCCAGCCATTGCATTTGCTACATATGGCCCGTTCGTCTAGCGGTTTAGGACGCCGCCCTCTCAAGGCGGAGATCACCAGTTCGAATCTGGTACGGGCTACCAAAATTGAACGCCCGGGCCTCGTAAGAGACCCGGGTTTTGTGTATTGACCGATATTTAAGGCGCGCGTTGAGTCTGCCGCCCGGACCGAGGAGTTGTCATGGACCTGCCTATCAGCTTGGAAGACATCACGTATGCCGAGAACTATCTGGCGCAGGGCGACCTGGCTACGGCGACGCCGCTGCTTGAGCGTCTGGTGGAGCTCGCCGAGGAGTATATCGACGCTGAGTGCAAGACGGAGGAGAAGCGCCAGTACTTTAGCTTCGACAGCAAGTTTGAGCGCCTGGCCTATCGCCGCGTGGAGAAGGATCCGCGCGAGCTGGTGCAGGTCGAGGTTCCCTTTGACCGCCTGTACTCCGACATGGCGTTTGCCTACATTCGCCAGCAGGATTATGTGAGTGCTCGGAATGCCCTGATGCAGGCCGTGCGTTGGGATCCCATGAACTGCAACTATCGCTTGGACTTGGCCGAGCTGTTCCGCGCGCTCGAGGACAAGCAGGAGTGGGCATCGCTCTCGTTCTCGGTGCTGGAGCGCGCGAGCGACGGTAAGTGCGCCGCACGCGCCTACACCAACTTGGGTCAGTACTTCTTGGAGCCCGAGACCGAGAACATTTCGGCTGCCGTGGGCTGCGCACGTCTGGCGCTGCGCCTGGCGCCCAATGATGCGCATACGACGCGCCTGCTCAACAAGATCCATACCACCTATCCGGATGCCGCGGACGAGAGTGACGACCATGTGATGGGTGAGCTCGCCCTGCAGGGCGTGCCGACCTCGCCTTCGGCCGAGATCGCCATCTGCCTGATCATGTGCGCGACCGATGCTGCAAGCGACGGCGACAAGCAGGAGGCTACGCGTCTGACGGTCCGTGCCCGCGACCTGGTGGGCGAGGAGGCATGCGCGGCGATTATCAAGCTGGTGCGCGAGAGCGATGCCGAGCTCAATGCCGAGCGCAGGGCAAAGCGCGAGGCTGCGGGCTCAAACGCCGATGGCGCCAAGGAGGCCGGCGATGCCCAGTAAGCGCGAGCGCAAGCTCATTTCCAAGAATCGCTCGGCACATCACGAGTACTTTATCGATGAGACGTTTGAGTGCGGTATTGAGCTGAGCGGTACCGAGGTCAAGTCGATTCGCGAGCGCGCGTGCCAGATTACCGATACCTTTGCACTGATTCGTGGCGGGGAGTGCTGGCTCGTCGGCCTGCATATCCACCCTTATAGCCATGGTGGCGTGTGGAATCGCGATCCCGACCGTCGGCGCCGTCTGCTGCTGCACCGCAAGGAGATCGACTTTCTTGACGGCAAACTTCGCAACCGTGGTTATGCGCTGGTTCCGTTGGAGCTCTACTTTAATACTGACGGTCGCGTAAAACTGCTGCTGGGCCTGGGTCGCGGCAAGAAGCTCTACGACAAGCGCGAGGACATGGCCAAGCGTGATGTCCAACGCGAGATCGACCGTGCCCTCAAGGAACGCAACCGCTGACCGTCCTTCATAAGTTGCGGTGGAATACGGACTGTTTTGCCTGTTTGAGGGGCTATTCAGTCCCTATTTCACCGCAACTGCGGGTGTCTTATCTTTCTTACTGTTCTGACACATATGTTTCAAAGGCGGAGTCCGTTATGGGCGCTGCCTTTTTTGTGGGTACATACATCCATGAGGTTCCAACCCGAGCTAGGGGAGTGATCGTTATGGACAAAACTGCGTTCTTTACCATGCCGAGCGGTCTGTACGTGGTGAGCGCCGCGGCAGACGGGCTGCGTGCCGGCTGCGTCATCAACACTGCGGTGCAGGTGACGTCCATGCCGCCGCGCATTTCGGTTGCCGTGAACAAGGGCAACTTCACCTCGGGCGTCATCGCTTCGGCCAAAGCGTTTGCGCTGACCGTGATCGATCAGACCGCCGATATGCTCTACATCGGTAACTTTGGGTTCCGCACCAGCAGCGATTATGACAAGTTTGCCAAATACGAGACCCGCGAGACGGCTCTGGGCATGCCCTATGTGCCCGAGCACGCGGCGGCCCTGTTTAGCTGCCATTTGATCGACACTGTGGATGTTGGCACGCATCTGCTGTTTATCGGCGAGGTCGAGGATGCCGAGCGCTTGAGTGACGAGACGCCGCTCACCTACGATTACTACCATAAGGTCCTGAAGGGCAAGACGCCTCCGAAGGCGTCCTCGTATCAAGGCTAGAAATGTTCTAAAAGTACTTGCATTATATTATTGATAACATATACTAATAAGCGAAGTACATCACCAGTCGCGTTCGAGAGGAGAACATCATGGCTGAGGAGAAGAAGACGTATAAGTTCGTGTGCATCGTTTGTGGCTACGAGGTTGAGGTCGACACGCCCGAGCTGCCCGAGGACTACGTGTGCCCGGTCTGCGGCGTCGGTCCCGATCAGTTTGAGCTCGTCGAGGAGTAGCTCGTCGGCACGCGGCTCACGGCAACATATAGCTCTGTCCAAGGGTCCCGGTCGGATATCCCGGCCGGGACCCTTTTTCTCCGCCCCCAAGGGATCACGGTTGCTGTTGGCCGATCCTGTCTGTTGTGAGTCCGGCCGACCTTTTGTCTTAATCTGTAACGTCTAACGGCTCAAAACGGGTCTTCCTGTTACAGATCGAGACAAACCAAAACCGTCCGGCAGAAGGTCTCAACCTGTAACATCTAACGGTGGAAATTGGGTCCACTTGTTACAGATTGAGACAAACGGAGCTGTCCTTCGGAATGATCTCGATCTGTAACATCTAGACATCAAAAGCGGGTCTAGATGTTACAGATCGAGACGTTTGCCTAGGCATGCGGCCTCGTTACATCCCCGTTAGCAGCACGATGTCGAGAGCCGTTACGATGGCACCGATCCCTACAAGCAGCGCGTTGAGCGGGCGCGAGTTGGCATATTTGCCCATGACGCGGGGCGAACTGGTGAGTCGTATGAGCGCAAAGACCGTAATCGGCAGCTGAAGCGACAGCAGTGCCTGACTCCAGATGAGACCTTCAAAAGGATTCGGGACGACCAGGCACGCCGCCACTGCGCCGACGAAACATACCGCCACCCCGATCGAGGAATGTCGGTCGTGGATGTCGTATTCCTCGTCGAACATGCCCGCGGTGATGGTTCCCGCCGCCATGCCCGCTGTCACGCTACTCGAGAGACCCGCGAACAGCAGCGCTACCGCAAAGATGGTCGAGCTCGCCGGGCCCAAGATGGGGGAGAGCGTAGCCGCTGCGACGGCGAGGTCGTCTACGACAATGCCGTGCGCAAAGAAGGCCGTTGCGGCCAGGATGACCATGGCCGAGTTGATTGCCCAGCCCACGCCCATCGAAAAGAGCGTGTCGAAGAGCTCGTAGCGCAGACGTTCTTCGATAACTTGCTCGCCCTGGCCTTCGAAGTGCATGGATTGGATGACCTCGGAGTGCAGGAAGAGGTTGTGGGGCATAACGACCGCTCCTAGGACACTTACGATAATCACGGCCGAGCTGGTGGGCATGCTGGGTGTGATCCAGCTTGCGGCGGCCTGCGGCCAGTCGACCTTGACCAGCGCAAGCTCGGCCAAAAACGAGAGTCCTACCACGCCTACGAAGGCGATAATCCATCGCTCGGCGCGCTTGTAGGAACTCGTCATGAGCATCGCCATCGATGCTGCCGCCACGATGACGCAGCCCGCGCGCACGGGCAGCCCAAAGAGCATTTGAAGGGCAATCGCGCCGCCCAGGACTTCGGCCATGGCGGTGGCGATGGTCGCGAGATAGGCGCTGGCGAGCACCGTACGCCCGACGAAGCGGGGGAGGTAACGTGTCGTGGCCTCGGCAAGGCAGGCGCCCGTGGCGATACCCAGGTGCGCCGCGTTGTGCTGCAGCACGATGAGCATAATCGTGGACAGCGTGACGATCCACAGCAGCGCGTAGCCAAACTGCGAGCCCGCGGCCATATTGGAGGCCCAGTTGCCCGGGTCGATAAAGCCGACGGTCACGAGCAGCCCGGGGCCGATATGCCGCGCAATGTCTAGGCCTCCGTGACCACCGGTGCGTCGGGAGCCAAAGTGTTGTTTGAGATGGTTGAGCATGGTGCGCTCCTGTGTATGGGCGGCGTGACGTCGCATCTGGGTCGTGCGGCGCCACGCGTCGGATTTGGGTTGGGGCTACTTGTGCGCTTTGCCCTGATTGGCCACGGCGTCGATCTTGGCGGCGATGGTCGCCGGGTCACCGATGTAGCGCTTGTCGAGGACGTTGAAATCGGTATCGAAGGTGTAGACGAGCGGCACGCCAGTGGGGATGTTGACCTTGAGGATCTCCTCGGGCGTGAGGTGCTCGAGCTTCATGACGAGTGAGCGCAGGGAGTTGCCGTGCGCGGCGATGAGTGCGCGCTTGCCGGCGAGCATCTGGGGGCGAATCTCGTCTTCGAAATAGGGCCAGGCGCGGGCGATCGTGTCCTTGAGGCACTCGGTATAGGGCAGCTGATCGGGCGCGACGTCGCGGTATTGCTCCTGGGTGTGGGGGTCGCGCGCGTCGTCCGGCTCGAGTGCCGGCGGGCAGACATCGAAGGAGCGGCGCCAGATGAGCACCTGTTCGTCGCCGTGCTCCGAGGCGGCATCGGCCTTGTTGAGACCCTGCAGCGCGCCGTAGTGGCGCTCGTTGAGCTTCCAGGATTTGATGACGGGCAGCCACTCGCGATCCATCTGGCCGAGCACGATGTTGAGGGTGTGGATCGCGCGCTTGAGGCGCGAGGTGTAGCAGACGTCAAAGTCGAAACCGGCTTCTTTGAGGGCTCGACCGCCTGCGGCGGCTTCTTCACGGCCCGTGTCGGTGAGCTCAACATCGGTCCAGCCGGTGAACAGGTTGAGTTTGTTCCACTCGGATTCTCCGTGACGGATAAGGACAAGTTGCATCGTCTGCCGGTCTGTCTGGTGTGCCATAGGGGCCTCCTTAATGTGGCACGGCGCGCGTGCCGTTTGTTTGACGCCGCAAAGGATACCCGTTTTATGCTAAAAAGTTAACCAAGACTAACAAAATTGTTGTATTTGAATAGGATGGTGAAAGGGGATTGCCGAAATGTCTTGATCTGTAACAACTAGGGATGGAAATTGGGTCTTACTGTTACAGATTGAGATGTTTGAAGCGGTGAGCTTACAAGCCGAACTTGGGCGCCTTGTTGCCGCCCTTGAGATCTGCGGTGTCGAGTCGCATCATGCAAAAGTCTGCGTGGCCCTCGTTTCCAGAATAATTCAAAGGGGTTGGATGCATATGTGCCGGCTGTCCCTGCACTAAAACGTGTACGTCAGCCTCCAAAGATGTCAAATTTCGACATGTTTGGAGGCTGACGTACACGTTTGATAGCAAGACGTTGATGGCCGGCGTGCGTTACGCGATTGTTTCGAAACGGGTGGGAAACACAACGGGCCGGCGATGCTCCTAGTATGCCTATTCAACTGACTGTCTAATATCTAGGGGAGGATCGCGATGCAGGCAGATTCCGCTCAGCAGCAGGGCCTTTATCGCCCCGAATTCGACCACGATGCATGTGGCATCGGCGCGCTTGCCGATATCAACGGCGAGCGCCATCACCAGATTCTGGACGACGCGCTGTCCATTCTGGTCAACTTGGAGCACCGCGGCGGCACGGGACTCGAGAAGAACACCGGCGACGGTGCCGGTATCCTGTTCCAGGTTCCGCATCACTTTTTTCGCAAAGAGGCTCAAAAGTGCGGCCAGATTCTGCCGGCAGAGGGCGACTATGGCGTGGCCATGCTGTTTTTCCCGCAGGACGACAAAGGCGTAGAGGATGCCCGTCGCGTATTTGAGGAGGGCTGCGCCGAGGCCGGCGTGCCGCTGCTCTTTTGGCGCGAGGTGCCCGTCGACCCGCACGACCTGGGCGAGACGGCCCGCGCCTGCATGCCCACCATCTTGCAGGCCTTCCTGGGCCGCCCCGACGACACACCCGCCGGCGATGCCTTCGAGCGTCGCCTGTACGTGTGCCGCCGCACCATCGAAAAGAAGGCCGACGCCGAGTTTGCCCTGCGCGACAAGATCTTCTATGTGTGCTCCATGAGCTCGCGCACCATCGTGTACAAGGGCATGCTTGTGGCCACGCAGATGCGCCGCTTCTTCATCGACCTCAACGACGCCGCCGTCAAAACGGCCGTGGCGCTCGTCCACTCGCGCTACTCCACCAACACCACGCCCAGCTGGGAGCGTGCGCACCCCAACCGCTTTATCATCCATAACGGCGAGATCAACACCCTCAAGGGCAACGTCAACTGGATCCGTGCCCGCGAACCCAACCTGTACAGCCCCGTGCTGCAGCACGATCTTGAGCGCGTGATGCCCATCATCAACCGTGAGGGCTCCGATTCCGCGATTCTGGACAACGTGCTCGAGTTCCTGGTCATGAACGGTCGTCCGCTCACGCGCGCCGCATCCATGCTGCTGCCCGAGCCGTGGGACCACAACGACAGCCTGAGCGAGGAGCGCCGCGCCTACGACGCCTACCAGTCCATGCTCATGGAGCCGTGGGACGGTCCTGCCGCCATTGCCTTTACCGACGGCCGCACCCTGGGTGCCGCCCTCGACCGTAACGGTCTGCGCCCGGCTCGCTACTACGTGACGCGTGACGGCCGCTTTATGCTGGCGAGCGAGGTGGGCACCATCGAGGTGCGTCCCGAGAACATCCTGACGAGCGGCTGCCTGGGACCGGGCCAGATGCTCGAGGTCGACTTTGCCCGCGGCCGCGTGATCTACAACGACGAGCTGCGCGCCCGTTACGCCAAGGAAAAGCCCTATCGCGATTGGATCGCCGAGGAGACGCTGACCGTCGACGCGCTCGACAAGCCCGCCGCGGTAACGCCGGCCGAGGACGCCGAGGTGCCCGCCGCCGTGCGCATGGCCAAGCTCGGCTATCACTGGGACGATGTCGATGAGGTCGTGCGCCCCATGGCCCAGCAGGGCAAGGCCCCTCTCGCCTCGATGGGTATCGATGCGCCGCTGGCTTGTCTGTCCAAGAAGACGCGCTCGTTCTACGACTATTTCTATCAGCTGTTCGCACAGGTCACGAACCCGCCGATCGATGCCCTGCGCGAGCATATGGTCACCTCGACCACGCTCTACCTGGGCAATCACGGTAACCTGCTCGAGGACTCCCGCGCCGCTTGCCAGCTGGTGCGCCTGGAGCGCCCGCTGCTCAACGAGGAAGAGTTCGACCGCATCTGCGCCATCGACCGCGTGGGCTTTAAGACTCGTCGCTTCCGTGCCGTGTACCGCCGCGATGCGGGCGAGGGCGCGCTGCAGGCCGCGCTCAAGCAGCTTGCCGAGGACGTTGAGGCCGCGGTCCGCGATGGCGTGAACATCGTGGTGCTGAGCGACCGCGCTGCCGCGGGCGAAGTGCCCGTGCCGTCGCTGCTCGCCGTGGGCTGCGTCCATAACCACCTGATCCGCGCCGGCGTGCGCACCTTTGCCGACATCGTGGTGGAGTGCGGCGACGCCGTGTCCCCGCACGACTTCGCGGCGCTGGTGGGCTACTCCGCGAGCGGCATCTATCCGTACAACGCGCATGCGTGCATCCGCGATCTGGCGGCACACGGCGACCTGGACGTGACGGCCGAGCAGGGCATCGACAACTACAACAAGGCAGCGACCGCAGGCATCGTCTCCATCATGTCCAAGATGGGCATCTCTACGGTGCAGAGCTACCACTCCGCGCAGATCTTCGAGGCCGTGGGCTTTACCACCGAGTTCGTCAACGAGTACTTTGCCGGCACGGTGAGCCGCGTGGGCGGCATGGGTGTCGAGGACGTCGAGCGCGAGCAGAACGAGCGCTACGACGCCGCGCTCGCCATCCTTAAGAGCCCCGCGCCTGAGCAGCTGCCTACGCTGGGTCTGACCAAGTGGCGTCCGCTCGGCGGCGAGGATCACCTTATCGACCCGCAGACCGTCTACCTGCTGCAGACCGCCTGCCGCGAGGACAGCTACGACACCTTTAAGGAGTACAGCGCCCGCCTGCACCGCACCGGCCGTGCCGTACGCCTGCGCGACCTGCTGGACTTTGACGACAGCGGCCGCACCCCGGTGCCGCTCGACGAGGTCGAGCCTGCGCTCAGCATTGTCCGCCGCTTTAACACCGGCGCCATGTCGTACGGTTCCATCAGCAAAGAGGCGCACGAGTGCATGGCCATCGCCATGAACCGCCTGCACGGCCGTTCCAACTCCGGCGAGGGTGGCGAGGACCCGCGTCGCGAGACCCCGCTGGCCAACGGCGACTCCAAGAACTCTGCGATCAAGCAGGTGGCAAGCGCGCGCTTTGGCGTGACGAGCCGCTATCTGTGCAGCGCCTTCGAGATCCAGATCAAGATGGCCCAGGGCGCCAAGCCCGGCGAGGGCGGTCACCTGCCCGGCAAGAAGGTCTATCCCTGGATCGCCGAGGTCCGTCAGTCCACGCCCGGCATCGGCCTGATCTCGCCTCCGCCGCACCATGATATTTACTCCATCGAGGACCTGGCAGAGCTCATCTTTGACCTTAAGAACGCCAACCCCGGCGCACGCGTGTCGGTCAAGCTGGTCAGCGAGGCCGGCGTCGGCACCATCGCTACCGGTGTTGCCAAGGGTGCTGCCGACAAGATCTTGATTAGTGGCCACAACGGCGGTTCCGGTGCCGCTGCTCGCGATTCCATTTGGCACGCCGGCCTGCCGCTGGAGCTCGGCCTTGCCGAGGCTCAGCAGACGCTGCTGCAAAACGGCCTGCGCTCGCGCGTGGTGCTCGAGGCCGACGGCAAGCTCATGGACGGTACCGACGTCGCCGTCGCCTGCCTGCTGGGTGCCGAGGAGTTTGGCTTTGCGACCATGCCGCTCATCTCCATGGGCTGCCTCATGCAGCGCGACTGTCAGCAGGACACCTGCCCGGCCGGCATCGCCACGCAGAACTGCCGCCTGCGTCGCGGCTTCCGCGGCAAGCCCGAGCACGTCGAGCACTTTATGCTCTTTGTGGCCGAGCAGCTGCGCGAGGTCATGGCGAGCCTGGGCTTCCGCACCGTCGACGAGATGGTCGGCCATCCCGAGTGCCTGCGCCAGATCGAGGTCCCGGGCAACCGCAAGGCCAACCTGCTCGATCTGTCGCCCGTGCTGGCAAGCGCGACCTGTGAGTTTGGTGCCCACATCCCGGGCGCCGACGGCCGTCACTTCCTGCCCCAGATGGCTGCGGACAGCGAGCTCGACAAGACGCTCGACTCCACGCTGTTTGTGCCCTATACGGCCGATGCCCGTGCGCACCTGCGCCCGATTCGCTTCCGCGCCGATATCGCCAACGTCAACCGCTGCGTGGGCACCATCCTGGGCAACGCGGTGACCAAGGCGCATCCCGAGGGCCTGCCCGCCGGTTCCATCACCATCGATTGCGATGGCTCGGCCGGTCAGAGCTTTGGCGCGTTCCTGCCGCGCGGTGTGACGCTCAACGTGTGCGGCGACGCCAACGACTACTTTGGCAAGGGCCTTTCGGGCGGCGAGGTCTCCGTGCGCCCCAACCCGCGTGCGACCTACAAGTTCGACGAGAACATCATCGTGGGCAACGTGGCGTTCTTTGGCGCCACGAGCGGCCGTGGCTTCATTAACGGCCTGGCCGGCCAGCGCTTTGGCGTTCGCAACTCCGGCGCCACCGTGGTGGTCGAGGGCTGCGGCAACCATGGCTGCGAGTACATGACGGGCGGCCTGGCGCTCATTTTGGGCGAGGTCGGGCAGAACTTCGCCGCCGGCATGACAGGCGGTGTGGCCTATGTTTATGACCAGTACGGCACGCTCGATGCCCGTGTGAACCACGAGAGCGTTGAGCTCAAGGCTCCGACGGCCGACGAGCTGGCGCAGATCCGCAAGCTTATCCAGGAGCACGTGGACGCGACGCAGAGCCCGCGCGGCATTAAGCTGCTCTACAGCTTTGACTCGATGAGCAAGCATTTTGTGAAGGTCATCCCGACCGAGTACGAGCGCGTGCTGGCGATTGTCGCCGCCGCCGAGGGCGCGGGCAAGACGCATGCGCAGGCCGAGGAGCTGGCGTTTGACATCGTGACCGGCCGCGCGAGTGCCGCGGATGTTGCTCGCTTTGATGTGGCGGGTGGTGTCGCTGGTGCTGTACCCGCCGCCAGCTCTGTTGCTTCGACCAAGAAGGAGGCGTAAGTGCCATGGGTAAGCCCGGTGCTTTTCTTGATATCGATCGCGTGACCCACGAGCTGCGCCCCGTGGAGGAGCGCAGCCGCGATTTCGATCCGCTGTACGTGGAGCTCGACGACGACGCGCGCCGTGCCCAGGCGAGTCGCTGCATGATGTGCGGTGTGGCGTTTTGTCAGATGGGCGCGAGCTTTGGCAAGGCACGTCCGAGCGGTTGTCCGCTGCACAACCTGATTCCCGAGTGGAACGAGCTGGTGTACCGCGGCCGTTGGGACGAGGCTGCCGAGCGCCTGTCACTCACCTCGCCCATGCCCGAGTTCACGAGCCGTGTGTGCCCGGCGCTGTGCGAGGCCGCATGCAACCTGGGCTCGGTCGATGGCCAGCCCACGACGATCCGTGACAACGAGCGCGCGATTAGCGACCATGAGTGGGCCAACGGCGGTCCGCACCGCTTTGAGCCGGCAGGGGAGGGTGCACCCACGGTTGCCGTGGTGGGCTCCGGTCCCGCTGGTCTGGTGGCAGCATGGGAGCTTGCGCGTCGTGGCGCCCGCGTGACGGTGTTTGAGCGCGACGACCGCCCGGGCGGTCTGCTTATGTACGGCATTCCCAACATGAAGCTCGAGAAGTCCGTGGTCGAGCGTCGCGTGGCGCTCATGCGCGAGCTGGGCATTGTGTTCGAGCTGAGTGCCGACGTGACGGACCCTGCGGTGGCGGCCAAGCTCGATGACTTTGACGCTGTCGTGGTGGCTGCTGGTGCCCGTGCCCCGCGCGGGCTTTCGGCTGCGAACATTGACGCTCCGGGCGTGGTGTACGCCGTGGACTATCTGACGGCTTCGACCGTGTCGGTGCTCGATGGCGGCGAGCCCGCTATTGACGCGCGCGGCCTGGACGTCGTGGTCATTGGCGGCGGCGATACCGGCAACGACTGCGTGGGTACCGCGGTGCGCCAGGGTGCGCGCAGCGTGCGCCAGTTTGAGTTCTTGCCGGCGGCGCCCGATAAACGTACGGCGAGCAACCCCTGGCCGCAGTGGCCCAATGTGAAGAAGACCGACTACGGCCAGCAGGAGGCTATCGCTGCCATGGGTGGCGAGATGCGCGCCTGGGGCGTGGATACCCTCGAGGTGCTGCTGGACAAGAAAGGCGCGGCCGCGGGTCTGCGTGTGGTCAATCTGGACTGGTCGGCCGGTAAGCCGGAGCGCATCGCGGGCTCCGAGCACGAGGTGCCGGCGCAGTTGGTGCTCATCGCCTGCGGCTTTACGGGCCCGGAGCACGGTGTGTTCGACGCCGTTGGCGTGCCCGTTGCCGCTGCTGGTCGTCCGCTGCCTGTGATGGCTGCCGAGGGCTCGCATCTTGCGGCGCGTGTCGACGGCGTCGCCGCGGGCGCCACACCGGTGTATGTTGCCGGTGATGCGCGCAACGGCAGCTCGCTCGTGGTGAACGCTATGGCCGACGCCCTGGCCTGCGCTGCCGAAGTCGCCGACGCGCTGGAGCTGTAAAGTAGTCATTTAAGAACGTCCCCAATGACTGGTCATTTTGTCTAGTCGTTGGGGACACTCTTTGCGAGCGATTTGCTCGTTTGTCGACGTACGGGTGTTCATTTGTCGACTTCTTGGGCTGTGGTCACCTGTTGTTTCTGTGGTGGCTGCGGGTATCTGGCTCAAAAGGGCGGGTTGGCCGTCTATGTTTACCTGCGGTTTTGTTGCGGTGCGCATTTTCGGTCAAGCTTTTCGTCAAGTGTTTGGTCAGCATCTGGTTTGCAGCCGGAGGCCTATTTTGCCCGCGCTGGTCGTGGCCGACCACCCTCCTCGTAAGCTCAAATTGAGGTCTATCAGTTTGAGGAGGATGCCATGACTGACCACGCTTTAGACCGAGCGCAGCTAGCCGAAGCCGTCGGCAACGATATTGCCGACATAGCCCATTTTTGGATGCTGCGGAAGTTCCAGTTTTTGGAGCCGGCGCGCGAACAGTTCGAGATCATTGTCGACCCGTGGCTCAGCTATTGCACCGAGCCTTCGCAAAACGAAATCATGGCCTACAACATGGCGTTTACCGATTGGCTGCTCTTCGAGCGCTCCTATCGCCATGGCAAGACGCTGCTCGAGCTGTATGTTGACGAGCCGCCGGCATCGCTTTCGCCTGCCTCGCTCAAGCGGCTCGAGCAGGTACGCGACACGCAGTATTTCTCGCGCTTTGGCATTTTGGACAAGGATCCTGCGAACGGCATAGTTGCGCTGAAGGATACGCGCACCGACCGTCGCTTTGATGTCTACGACCCGCATATCGTGCAAAAGGAGCATTGGAGCGACGGCGCGATTGCGGTGCGCCTCGCTTGCGTCGACGATGTCTGGCTGACGGCGGGACAGCTCTATCTGTACGACATCGCGCGCCTGAGTGACACGGCAGTCGATGGGCCGGGTGCGGTGCATCCGGAGGACCTGCAGGATGGCTTTGACACCTCGTGCATCAGCTTCTTTTTGCGCCTGGTCCGCGACATCATGGGCGCCCAGGGGCGGTACGTGAAGTCGCTCAACATCTACGAGCAGGAGTGGGAGTAGGGGGTGTGGCTGGCGTCGCCTGCCTTGCCTTCTGCCGTTATGTCTCGGTCTGTAACGTCTAGAGACAAAAAACCGGTCTACCTGTTACAGATCGAGACGAACGCTTGGGCGCCGCTGGTTTGTCTAAATCTGTAACGTTTGGGGGTCTGGAGAACGTCTAACTGTTACAGACCGAGACGTTTGGCACCTGGTTGGGGGAATGTCTCAATCTGTAACATCTACAGGCCCAAATTCGACCTGCCTGTTACAGATTGAGACAAAGGCTGGACGCGGTGCCGAACAATCTAAATCTGTAACAACTAGAGGCTCAAAGACTGTCTTCCTGTTACAGATCAAGACATTTGTCAGCGGAGGCAACGGTGACGATGGCCCATTTGTCTGACGTGGCGGTGATGAAAGTGCCTAATACCGTTCTCAAACACAAACATGCGACTCGCAACACGTTGGCGCGGAATAGAATGCTCGCGCGGCTCACGGAGACGGCCAAGCAAGGTGCGCTGCTCGCAACGCATGACAATACCGAGCTCATGTGGCTGCGACGCCATGTTGGAACCGACGATATCGCGGAGCCCGAGCCGTACCTGTTCTGTTTTCAGCATGATTGGGATGCATTGACGCCGGCGGAGCGAGCGCTGAGGACTATCAAAGGGCTTGCGGAATTTCATCCCGATTGGGCGTTTTGGGGCTATGACGCGGCGCTTTTGTGGGGTCTGGAGGTGCCGAATGATCTGCTCGGGCCGCGCTTTCTTGTTAAGACGGGTTGTTCGGTGACGTTGAGCGGCGGGTGCAGGTTGTTGCGTCCGCAGATGGCGGGCGCGCTCGAGCGTGTTGATGGCGTGCGGGTGACGTCGTTTTGGCGCACGGTGGAGGATTGCTTACTGCGTGCGCCGTTCTCCTACGGGTTGGCGATTGCCGATTCTGCACTGCGGGCGAAAGGCGTATCACGTTGGGATTTGTGCGAGCGCCTCCGTGCCGATTGCGAGGGCAGGCGAGGGTATCGCAGGGCACAGGTGATTGCGTCGTATGCGGACGGGCTGTCCGAAAACGGCGGCAAGTCTCGGTTCCGAGCGTTCTTTATTGCGTACGGCTTTCCAGTTCCGGAGCTGCAGGTGGAGTTTCGCGACCCGCTCGATTCGAGCCAGGTGTTTCGCGTCGACTATTTTTGGCGGCTCGAGAACGGGACGTGTGTCATCGGCGAGCTCGACGGGAAGGGAAAGTATACCCTGCAGGATGGTGGGGATCGGGGGTCGGTCGACCCATTCGTGGCAGAACGTCAACGGGAGTCCCATCTGACAATGCTCGGGCACAAGGTGCTTCGGTTTACGTTTGATGAGCTCAAGAATCCGGGGAAGCTGGTTGAGAAGATGAGGTTGGCGGGTATTCCGCGACGGCCCGATTTGGCTGAGGAGTGGAGACGTCAGTGGTATGGGCGCTGAGAGGTTTTGTCTCGATCTGTAACATCAGGGGGCCCAATAACCCTGTACCTGTTACAGATCGAGACATTTCCCTGTTGTCGGTGGGGTGGGACTGCAACGTATTCCGTCCCCCACATCCCCTCTTCCCTCCGTTAACCGATATGTCTGTGGCAATCGGGCTACACTGGATAATAATGGACAGATGTTCAAGTTTTCTGAGGGGGAGGAGCTCGATATGGCGTCTGCCGATCGTTCCACGTTGTTTATCAATGCGACCGTCCTGGATGGTTCGGAGCATATGGAGCCGCAACCCGATATGGCCGTGACTGTTGAGCGCGGTGTCATCACGTGGATGGGGCCGAGTGCTGTGGCGCAGGCACCTGCAGGTGCCGAGGTCATCGACCTGGCAGGTGCGTATCTCATGCCCGGTCTCATCAATATGCATGTGCATCTGTGCGGTTCGGGCAAGCCGGTTTCGGCGGGCGATGCCGGCGCGCTGATGAAGAAGCTCGATAATCCCGTGGGGCGCGCCATCGTGCGCCATATTCTTAAGGGCAGCGCCCAACAACAACTGGCAAGCGGCGTGACCACGGTGCGCGGCGCGGGCGACCCACTGTTTGCCGACATCGCTGTTCGTAATGCCATCGACGCCGGCAAGTATCAAGGTCCTCGCCTGGTGGCGCCGGGAACGGGCGTCACGGTGCCGGGCGGCCATGGTGCGGGCTTGTTCGCCCAGGTGGCAAACAGTCCCGCCGAGGCAGCCGAACAGGTGCGCGACCTGTATGCGCGCGGTGCCGACGTCATTAAGCTGTTCGTAACGGGCGGTGTGTTCGATGCGACCGAGGTGGGCGAGCCGGGCGTGCTGCGTATGCCGGTGGAGGTTGCCGCGGCGGCGTGCAAGGCGGCGCACGATATGGGCCTTCCGGTCATGGCCCATGTCGAGAGTACCGAGGGTGTGAAGGTTGCGCTTGAGGCCGGCGTTGACACGATTGAGCACGGCGCTCCGTTGACGTCCGAGATTCTGGAGCTGTACCGTGGCGCCGCGGGCACGCAGCTCGAGGGGCGTGCGCCCTGCGTTACCTGCACTATCAGCCCGGCGCTGCCGTTTGTATTGCTCGACCCGGAAAAGACCCATTCGACCGATACACAAAAGAAGAACGGCGACATCGTGTGCTCGGGCATCATCGAGAGCGCCCGTGCCGCACTGGAAGCTGGCGTTAAGGTGGGCCTTGGCACGGACTCGAGCTGCCCGTTCGTGACGCAGTACGACATGTGGCGTGAGGTGGCCTATTTTGCCAAGTACGTGGGTGTGAGTAACGCCTTCGCGCTGCATACGGCCACGCAGGTCAATGCCGAGCTGCTGGGGCTGGGCGGCGAGACCGGCACAATCGAGTGCGGCAAGGCCGCCGATATCCTGGTGACGCGCAAGAACCCGCTCGATGACCTGTGCGCACTGCGTGAGCCGGCGTACGTGATGTGCCGTGGTGATCTGGTGCGCAAACTCAAGGTGAAGCGTATTCCCGAGGTGGACGCCGAGCTCGACACGATTATGGCCATGCCGTCCGAGGCACTGGCCGAGGAGCTCGCCCGCGACGGCGTGGCATAGGTGTGACAAAGGGGCAATCCCTTTGTCATAATCAAAAATGCCGAGGTCTCAGTGCGAGGCCTCGGCTTTTATTTGTCCCATGGTATGGCGGCTAGGAGCGCGTCTCCATCTTGGCGTGGCACTTGGGGCAGGTGACGCGGATCTTGCCCTTGCCCTTGGGGACGGAGAGCATCTGGCCGCAGTTGGGGCACTTGAGATAGGCCGTGGTCTTGCGGCCCTTCCACATCTTCTTGGCTGTGCGCTTGGCACGTTCAAAGTCTTCCTTGCTAGTACCGGCTGCGCGCGAGGCGTTGGCCGCTGCAGCTCCGCCGCCCAAGCTGGCGACGAACTTGCCCAAGCCGGGAACATTGGCGGTCGTGGCGACAAAGGCCTCGTTCTCCTTGCGACGTGCGTCGATATTTTTGGACAGGCCGCGCAGCACGCCAATCACGATTACGGCGATGGCAATCCAGCTGAGCCACTGGATGCGGGCTATCGATCCGATCATCGCGATGACGATGCCGGCAAAACCCATCACGATGGTGAGTTCATCGGCACCATTGCGACCCTTCATAAAGTCATTCATGCAAATTGCCTTTCATTCGATATACCGCACGCCTTTATACCCGATTTAGAGCAAGGGGGACAGGTTAATTTGCACCAAAGTGGTGCAAATTAACCTGTCCCCGGAATACCAAGACGATGCAAAGAAGTCTGTCCCCAATGTCCCCAATTACTTGGAGAGCTTGTCGACGACGCGTTCGATCTCGGCGAGCTTGGCGGCTTTGAGGTCTTCGTCTCCCGATTCGATTGCCGAAGTCACGCAGCCCTCGATATGCGCCTTGAGCACGTCGGCGTTGATGCGCGCAATGAGCGCCTGTGTGGCCATGAGCTGCGTGGAAATATCGACGCAATAGCGGTCCTCATCGACCATCCGCAAGATGCCGTCAATCTGGCCGCGTGCCGTCTTGAGCATGCGGGTCACCGATTTGTGGTCTGCCATCATGGCGGGTCCTCGTTTCTGGTCGATCTTCCGGATGCCCCCGTCAGTTGCGGTGAAATACGGACCGTTTAAAGGCCTAGGGCGGCACAACAGTCCGTATTTCACCGCAACTTCTGAGGATTCAGTAGGCAGCGACTGCTATGCGGCGGTCACAGACAGGGCGTGGAATTTCTCGCCCGCGGCCTCGACAGCGGCGGCGAGTTGCTCGGCGGTTACGGTGTCGGCGCACTCAACCTGGACGGTCTGGGTCTCGTGATCGGCGTCGGCGTCGGTCACGCCGGCAACGTTGAGCAGTGCCGTCTCGACAGTAGCGTCGCAGTGGCCGCACATGAGGCCGGAAGTCTTGATTGTGTATCGCATGGGTATTCCTCCCTGTTGTGTCGGCTTTCCCAGGCACCCGACCTTGACCTTCAAGCCGTCGCTCGCGTACCAAAGTACGCGTCGCTCCTCTTTCAGGTCAATCTCGGGCACCTGGAAAACCCGTTCTAAATGGACTTAATGGTGAGCTTATTTTGCCACTTTTGGCTTAAAGGATTTTAAGCGCAGCGCATTGCTTACGACGCAGACACTCGACAGGCTCATGGCCGCGGCGCCAAACATCGGCGAGAGCTGCCATCCGGTGAGCGGGAAGAACACGCCCGCCGCCAGCGGAATGCCGATGCCGTTGTAGAACAGTGCCCAGAACAGGTCCTGCTTGATGTTGCGGATCGTGGCGCGCGAAAGCTCGATGGCGCGGGCGACGTCCATGAGGTCGCTGCGCATGAGAACCACGTCGGCGCCCTCCTTGGCGATGTCGGCGCCGGTGCCGATAGCAAGGCCCACGTCGGCGCGCGCCAGGGCGGGGGAGTCGTTGATGCCGTCGCCTACCATGGCGACCTTGCCGCCCACATCCTGCAGCTCGCGGACGTGGCGCTCCTTGTCGGCAGGGAGGACGTCGGCGATGACCTGTTCGCTGCTCAGCCCCACGCGGCGGGCGATGGCCTCGGCCGTCACGCGGTTGTCGCCGGTGAGCATGCGCACGTCGACGCCAAGCGAGCGCAGTGCGGCGATGGCCCCGGCGCTCGTCTCCTTGACCTCGTCCGCCACGGCGATGGTACCGACAAGCTCGCTGTTCTTGGCAAAGAACAGCGGCGTCTTGCCCTCGGCCGCGAACTGTTCGGCAAGGCCGGCGGGAACCTTCACGCCCAGCTCGTCCATCAGACGCACGTTGCCGGCGGCGATGACATTCTGCCCCTCGCGTGCCGTAACGCCACGACCAGGCACGGCGGCAAAGTCCTCGACCGTGCGCGCGACAATTCCGCGCGTCTCGCACTCGGCCATAATCGCCTCGGCCAGCGGGTGCTCGCTCGAGCGCTCCAACGCGGCAGCGAGTTTCAGTAACGCCTTTTCACTCATAGTGGGCGAGCCGTCGGCGCGCGCGGCAACCACAATGTCGGTCACGGCAGGCTTGCCGCGGGTGACTGTGCCCGTCTTATCGAGCACCACGGTGCCCACGCTGCGTAGGTTCTCCAGCGCCTCGGCGCTCTTAAACAGAATGCCCATTTCGGCGCCCTTGCCGGTGCCGACCATAATGGCGACGGGCGTGGCCAGGCCCAGCGCGCACGGGCAGCTGATCACCAGCACGGCGACGGCGGAGGTGAGCGCTTCGTTCACGCTTCCGGTCAGTGCCGTCCACACCACGAAGGTCACGGCCGAGATCATGAACACCACGGGCACGAACACGCCGGCGACCTTGTCGGCCATGCGGGCGATGGGCGCCTCGGTGGCGTTGGCGTCCTCGACGAGCTGGATAATCTTGGCGAGCGACGTGTCGGCGCCCACGCGTGTGGCACGGAAGGTAAACGAGCCGGTGCGGTTGACAGTGGCGGCGTTGACGGTGTCGCCGGCGGTCTTCTCCACGGGGATGGACTCGCCGGTCAGTGCACTTTCGTCCACGGCCGAAGCGCCCTCGAGTACCACGCCGTCGACAGGGATGGACTCGCCGGGGCGCACACGCAGCACCTGGCCGGGCAGAATGGCATCGACGTCGACGGTGGCCTCGGTGCCGTCCTCTGCCACGACGGTCGCGGTCTTGGGCGCTAGGTCGATGAGCGCCTCGATGGCGCCGCCGGTCTTGGACTTGCTGCGCGTCTCGAGGTATTTGCCTACGGTGACGAGCGACAGGATGGTGCCGGCGCTCTCAAAATACAGATTGTCCATGCCCGTCATCATGGCCTCGTGGACCTGACCCGCGGCTAGCTGGTCGGCCATGATAAACATGGCGTAGAGCGACCAGGCGATGGAGGCGGTGGCGCCCACGGCAATAAGGGCGTCCATGGTAGGCGCGCCGTGCGCGAGTGATTTAAACCCGTTGATAAAGTACGCGTCGTTGACGTAGACGATGGGAATGAGCAGGACGAGCTCGGTGAGCGCGAGCGTCATGCTGTGGGTGTGGTCGGTGAAGATGCCGGGCAGCGGCCAGCCGAGCATGTGCCCCATGCCTATGTAGAACAGTGGGATGAGGAATACGATCGAGACGATGAGGCGGGTGCGCATGGCAGAGGCGGCGGCCTCCAACTTTTTGGTCGGCGACTCCATATGGGCGGCGCCGGACCTGGCTTGCGCACTTCCGCTTTGGACAGCGTCGGTGCCCGTGCTGATGGGCGAGGCCGAGTAGCCCGCGCGGTCGACAGCGGTGCAGATGTCGTCGGGGGAGACCTGCGCAGGGTCGTAGTCCACCAGCATAGAGCCGGCGAGCAGATTGACCGCGACGCTTTGGACGCCGTCGAGCTTGCTCACGGCACGGTCCACGTGCGCCTGGCAGGCGGCGCATGTCATGCCGCCCACGTCGAACTTATCTTGAGCCATGGCTTCTCCTTTCTGTAGTTCGGTGTTGGAATTGTTAACCTGCCGATACTATACACCCATACCCCCTGGGGGTGTCCAGTACAGAAAGAAATGTATGACATTTCGTTACAGATGAGGGTGGTTGGTTGGCCGATGGACCGTCCCAACCAATCATCTCAATCTGTAACATCTGAGGACCGTTTTGCCTGCTAGATGTTACAGATTGAGATGTTGTCTCGCGGGGTTGGGGTTTGTCTCGTTCTGTAACATCTAGACCTGTATCTGCCGAGCTAGTGTTACAGATCGAGACGTTTGCCGGGGAGGGGTCCCGTCACGGCAAGACGCCCGCTCTCTAGATACAGAATCCGGGGATCACACAGGTTCGTTTGTTTGGCTTGTCCGCAGGCGTTGCGTACGTAAAGACGTCGCCGTCGTGGCCCACACGGTTTATGTAGAGCGTGCCTTCGGTCTCCGATGAGTCGGGGCTCACCGTGCGCTCCCACCAGCAGGTGTCCTTGCCCTTCCACTGGCGGACCATCGTCTCGTTCGTGGAATACGGGCTCACCTTGAGCTCGCGGAAGAGCTGATACTCCTTGCCCTCGCCGTTGTAGATGTCTGCCAGGTAGTGATAGTCCTCGGCAAACGAATCGGGCGGCTGCACACCGCACAGTTCGACCATGGCGGGCAGCCAAAGGGTCGCGGGCAACTCGCTCAGACACGCCGCGCTGTTGGCAGCGCCCACATTGTTCGAGACCTTCTTGACACCTTTAATGAGCGCGCGTAGCTCATTGGGCAGCAGCTTAAGGCCGTCGCCGTCGAGCCATTCTCGCAGCTCGCAATCTGCCCAGCCGGCGCTCGGCGGTTCAGCCGCAGCGTTGCGCTCGGCAATACCCGCATCGAACAAAAACGTCAGTCCGGCCTTGCCCGTCCCGTCCAGAAGTTCATCGTGGCGGATGCCCACAAGCTGCGCGCCAACCTGCAGCCCGTTGGTGAGCGTGACACGCTTGGTACACGGATAGGGGATATGCCCATCGGCATCGAGCAGATGATAGCGCCTGGCAATCTCGCGTGCCTCGCTACGGGTCTCGGTGGCCTTAATCTTGAGCGAAATCTCCTGCAGCTGATCCCAGGTGTAGTCGTCAAGCGTACCGTGGATGCCGTCAAGGTAGTCGGGGATGCCAAAGCCATGGGTTGCCGCCCCGATAACGCTGAGCCCCGCAACGGCTGCGATAGCGCCGCCGATAATAAAGCGGCGGCGGGTCATGGCATCGTGGCGGGCCTGATTCAGGATCTCTCGTGCGCGCTCGCCGGCGACGTCGACCTTAAGGTGCGTGCCAGAATCGATATCAATCGCGGCCTCGTCTCCTGTGCCTTCGCGGCCCTCGGATTCGGCATCAGTGAGGTATGCCGAGAGCACCTCGAGCATCTGCTGCTCGGTAGGGCGATCGCACTGCTCGACTGAGAGACCCTTCATGATGATTTGGACGAGCGCTTCATCGCTCTCGCAGCGCGGCTCGAGCGGTGCCGGCTTGGTCTTGGTCTTTACGAGATAGAACGAGCCGGTTGCAGCGGCGTCCGTCGACTCAAAGTCAAACGGCTTGCGACCGCTGTAGAGCTGGTACAGAATGCTCGAAAGCGCATAGACGTCGACCGCGGGCGAGCGGCGAAGGGCCGCGATGCCTTCGATATCCTGCGTGAGCATCTCGGGCGCGGCGTATGCGGGTGTGGCAAAGCGCCAGATGTCGGCGCGCCGGGTGATCGTGTCGTCGCCGAGAGCCATGGTCGCGGAGCCCATGTCGATGAGGCAGGGGTCAAAGGAACAATCGGCAATCTGCTGCTCGAGCGTTCGGCTGGAGGTGCGGAACATGATATTGGCAGGCGACAGGTCGCGATGGATGACCGGATTCACGAGGCCTTGGGTCATCAAGAGCGCACGAAGCACGGCGTTTCCGACGGCGGCGACCATCTGGGTGGTCAGCCCGCCCGAGGCGTCGTGCGGAAGCAGGGGCAGCGCCTGCTTGAGTGAGGTGCCCTCGACCCACTCCATGAGGATGAGCGGGTCATCCTCACACGAGCCGTAGCCATAGACGCGCGGAAATCCGCGCAGGTGCGAGACAGTGCACAAGTGACGGTACTCTTCGAACAGCGCGGCGGTGTTGGCCAGGTGCGCGGCCGATTGCTCGGCGGAGCGGTCGGGGGCTTGGCCGGAAAGGATGGCGTTGTCCTTGAGTAGCTTGACGGCAAAGACCTCGCCGCTCGTGTTGGTCGCGCGCAGCACGTGCCCGATGTTGCCGTTGTTGCGGTGGGCCGTTTGGAGAATAAGCGTCATAAACCGACGCTTGGCGTCGTCCTCGGCGTTGGGGTCGACTGCTACGGCGGTATCGAACGTGTCAAGACGGATGAGTTTGTCGCCATAGGCGCTATCGGTAGTATCCATGGCGTTCCTTTGTCTAGCATGGGTTGCCGCGCGTATACGTGGGCAGTGTGGATATCGGTAAAGTACCATGATAGCCGCACTGCCCACGTATACCGCTGGGTATTGTCGTTTACGACGCAGAAGATAGAAGACGAAAGACGGACGGCGACCGTCTTCCGATCGCCGTCCGTGCTAGTCCACAATGACAAGGAATGTCGTGTAGAGACCCAGATGGAGCCTGTCGCTGTTGGCGATTTCCACGGGGGGATAGACTTTGCCGGGCTCGCGTTGGTCGCGCGGCGGCTCAATCACAATATCGCCGTCGCCCGCGCCCGATTCGAGCACTGTGCCGTTGGTCGATCCAAGGCCCTGGGCGTACCAGTGCTCACCCTCGAGCCAAATGCGAAGATGCTCGCGCGATGCGTCGGCGCCCACATCGGTGATGCTGGGCGAGGTTTTGGGCAAAGAACCAATCACGGTGCCGCGCGGATCGCGTGTGAGGGGATGGATTTGCATGTCGGCGCAGTTGTCGGCATGGGTTCTGAGCAGACCGAGATTGGGGGCGACGGTGCGCGGCTGTTCCAGGCTGCTCATAAAGCCACGTCCGACGGTAGTTTCGGTGGTGCCAAAGTGCCCGCCCGTCTTGCTGTCGCAAAAGCGCTCGACGGTGGCCACGCCCTGAACGGGATCGGCGAGCGCCCCCGTTGCCACAAAGAGCATAAGGTAAAGCGTGCTTTTCTCGCGCACGGCATTGCCGTCGAAGTTGTCGATGCGATTGAGGGCATTTGCATATAGGCGGCTGTCCAGCTTGTAGCTGGCGAGAGCCGACATCATTTCGTTGGCGGCCGGACCGCGATAGTGCTCGGCGATTGCCCGATAGGCGGACTCGCCGCCGCCGAGCTTGCTGCAGATTGCCGAGGAAAGGTTGAGTGTGGTGACGGTAAAGTCGCTGTAGATGGAGGGTGCGCACTGGTCAGGCTTGCGATGGACGATGTAACGGGTGAGATACGAGCGGTTGGAAGAACATTTCTCGAGCAGGGTGCTGCCGAGATAAGAGTTTCCATTGATGAGCATTCGGGCGATCTCGAGATGTTTAAGACCGCCGAACGAGCGAATATCGTTATAGAGGACCGAGCAAGGCGTCTCTGCTGCCACGGATACCTCCTTTGATTGCTTCCTAGCCAATATGGCGATAGGAATTAATGGCCCCGGTGGGCGACGTATTAAATGGCTGCACAATAAATAGTGTAACCAAAGCAACATTATAGGCCACATGTTCGAAATTGCAGGAAGACTGAGAGATTTGGTTTGGACTGGACGGAAATCCCCCTCTGTCTTGATCTGTAACATTTGGACCCGATTTTGCCTTGCATCTGTTACAGATTGAGATAATCGGCCGGGCCCACCTCGTCCGCCTCGTCATCTGTGGTTTACGTGGGGGCATACGGAGTGCGGGTATACTAACCGGCGGCGAATCTGCTCCATCGCTTAGAGCTGCTGCGTCTGGACGGCGCGTGATAGGGCTGCCAAAGCGATCGCCAGCGTGCTGAGCAACGTCCTCTCTGTGCGCACCCGTTTTTGTATGTATTAGCGCACTACCAAGCACGCCAGCGCGGCCGCATGCCGTGCCCATAGCGCGTGCAGATAAGGAACAACAACATATGCGTAATTCTGTATCCGACGTCACCGACGCCGAGATTCTGGACGAGACCCGCGAGGCCATGACCCAGGCTGCCTTCGATGCCGCCGACGAGGCAAATGCTGCCCAGGCCGTCGAGTCCGCTACCGAGAGCCTGCCCGCCTTTGACGAGCTGGGGCTTTCCGACGAGATGCTTCGTGCTATCGAGAGCCTGGGCTACACGGCGCCGACGCCCGTGCAGGCCGGCTCGATCCCCGTGGTGCTCGAGGGCCGCGACCTGCTTGCCGCCGCCCAGACCGGCACCGGCAAGACGGCCGCCTTTTTGCTGCCGACCATGAACAATCTGGAGCACATCGCTCCGCCCAAGCCCGTGCGTGAGCGCGGCGGCCGCAACCGTCGTCGCGGCGCCAAGAAGCCCGAGGGCAACGGCCGTGGCCCCGTGATGCTCGTCATCACCCCCACGCGCGAGCTCGCCCAGCAGATCGACGAGGTCGCGAGCAAGATCGCCGACGTCACCGGCCATGTCGCCGTGACCGTCGTGGGTGGCGTGAGCTACAAGCCGCAGACCGCGGCACTCAAGTACGGCTGCGATATCCTGGTCGCCACGCCGGGCCGTCTGGTCGACCTGATCGAGCAGGGCGCCTGCCACCTGAACGAGGTCAAGGTGCTGGTGCTCGACGAGGCCGATCGCATGCTCGACATGGGCTTTTTGCCCGCCGTCCGCCGTATTGTGCGCGAGACGCCGGCCGAGCGCCAGACGCTGCTGTTCTCGGCGACGCTCGACGAGGAGGCCGTGGGCGAGATCACCGACCTGGTGAGCGACCCGGCCCGCGTGGAGATCGCGCCCGCCACGTCGACCGCCGACACCGTCGACCAGTTTGTGTTCCCGGTGTCCATCGAGGCCAAGAATAACCTGTTGCCCGAGTTTCTCAAGAAGGAGGGCCCGGAGCGCACCATTGTCTTTATGCGCACCAAGCATCGCGCCGACAGCTGCTGCCGTCGTCTGGAGCGTAAGGGCATCAAGGCCGCCGCGATTCACGGCAACCGCAGCCAGGCCCAGCGCGAGCGCGCGCTTTCTGCCTTCCGCGACGGCACCGTCGACGTGCTGGTGGCAACCGATGTTCTCGCCCGCGGCATCGACATTAGCGACGTGCGCTACGTCGTGAACTTTGACGTGCCGGCCGAGCCGACCGACTATATCCACCGCATTGGCCGTACGGGCCGCGCCGGCGAGTTGGGCTGGGCCATCACGTTTGTGACCGAGCAGGACGTCGACGAGTTCTACGAGATCGAGAAGCTCATGGACAAGACCGCCGACATCTACGAGGCCGGCGACCTGCACGTGGGTCCCAACCCGCCTGCGGTTGATCCCGAGCGCGACCCTGCGGCCTTTAAGGTGAAGAAGAAGACTAAGCGCGGCAAGTCCAAGAGCAAGAAGAAGCTTGAGCAGGCGCGTCGCGACGGCAAACGCAACGGCGATGATTACGGCGACGTGGCCGGCCGTTCCAACCGCGGTCGCGACGAGCGCCGCAGTGACGGCGAGCGTCCGAGCCGTCCCAAGCGCAGCGGCAAGACCCGCGTGCGCGAGGGCGTTCAGGCTCGCGTGGACGAGGCTGTTGAGAGCGTGGCTCGCGAGGTGGCTGCCGAGGAGCGCGCTGGTGCCGGTGCCGCTGAGCAGCCTGCGCGCGGTAACCGTGCCGAGCGTCGTGCCAAGCAGTTCCAGGGTGAGGCACATCGTCGTCGTCGCGAGGATGAGGATCGCGGTGGCCGTCGTCGTGTCGAGCGCGAGGACGAGGGCCGCGGTTCGCGCGGTGGCAAGCGCGGTTCGGGCGACCGCCGTCGTTCCGGTCGTGATGGCGAGCGCGGTGGCCGTGATGAGCGTCGCGGCGGCGAGGGTCGTGGTGAGCGTGCTGCCCGTGGCGGTGAGTCCCGCGGCGGCAAGCGCTTTGAAGAGCGCGGTAGCCGCGGCGGCGAGCGTCGCGAGGGTGCTCGCGGCAATGGCGGCCGCGGCGACGCTGGTCGTTCTAACGAGTCGCGCGATCGCCGTGACCCGCGTGCCAGCCGCGATCGTCGCGATGACTGGCGCAACTACGACGATACCCGCGAGGAGCGTCGTGGCGGCTATCGTGGCGCTCGTGGTGGCAACCAGGCCGGCTCCCGTGGCGGCCGTGCCGGCGGTCGCGATAACCGTGGCAGCTATGGCAACAGCCGTGGCGGCAAGCGCGGCAGCAGCTCCCGTCGCCCCGGTGACGGTGGCGGCAAGCGCAAGTAACATGCTCGTCGCGCGGTAAGGCGAGACGAGTTTGGGCCCCGAGCAACTACACTCGGGGCCCTTTTTTGTTTGCCGTATCCGATCGCTAGTTCAAATGTGATTTCCTCGGGAATGCATCTAGAGGATGCCGTGGACCTGTTTCCTGCCATGCGGCAATGGGTCCCATGGGGTGCGCCGTGCATTTTTTGGAGTATTCTGCAGTTCGAGTTGTCTGCATATGATTCGACGTCGCCAACGGTGGCCTTCGGATATCCCTGGCGAGCGTTCCGAGTCAGATTTCGTCGTTTTCCGGAGCAGGGGCGCGTCCTTCTCGCCATGTCGGGACCTAAAAGGATACGGCGCCCTACAGTTTTGCCCATCCGCGGCGGTGCTGGCGCGGTCACGTTGCAGAATACTCCGTTTTTTGCACGGGCCAGGATGGGGTACCTCGGGAGAATACGGCGGTATCCCGTAAATATATACAATCTGTACCGTAATTTATACAAAACGAAGAGGCAGACAGCGTAGGGTGGGTGCATTGGGGTGCTTGGTGCACCAAAACGGGGATCCCACGTGCCGTATACTCTGGCTGGATGTGAAAACGGCTTGACGCGTTGCTGAGCGTAGGGGGAGGGTGTCTAGATGAGCGTATTCGAAATTGTGTTTAGTCCGACGGGTGGAACGGAGAAGGTGTCTTGCCTTGTGGCTGGAGCGCTGGACAAGAATACCGTTACCGTCGATCTGACCGATAGCGGGTTGGATTTCCACGAGGTCTCGATGACGAAGGACGACGTGGCTGTTATCTCCGTGCCAGCGTATGCCGGCAGAGTCCCTGCCGTGGCGGTCGACCGACTGAACATGGTTCACGGCAACGGAGCGCGGGCCGTTCTGGTGTGCGTCTACGGAAACCGCGCGTTTGAGGACACGCTCGTAGAGCTGGAGGACGTTGCGAAGCATGCGGGATTCCGGGTGATCGCGGCAGTTGCAGCCATTGCAGAACATTCCATTGCGCGACAGTTTGCTGCCGGTCGTCCGGATGCGCAGGATGCGGCGCAGCTCGCAGAGTTTGCGCAGAAAATTCAGCAAAAGCTGTTGGCTGAGGATGCGTCCGAGCCCTCTATCCCCGGCAATTGTCCTTATAAACAAG
This sequence comes from Collinsella sp., assembly GCA_018365375.1. Lineage (GTDB taxonomy): Bacteria > Actinomycetota > Coriobacteriia > Coriobacteriales > Coriobacteriaceae > Collinsella. The sequence continues at coordinate 125,118 of JAGZKE010000001.1, forward strand.
CCGGAGGTCACCGCATGGCACCCGAGGCAACAGAGGATTGCGTCTCCTGCGGTGCATGCGCCGCGGCGTGCCCCGTTTGTGCTATCGACAAGGGTGACCCCAAACGAGCAGCTGGCGAGGCGTGCATCTCCTGCATGCGCTGCATTGCCGTATGTCCGCGAGGCGCTCGCAAGCTTGATCCCAACAAGCTATCCGCTGTTTCCCAGATGCTGAGCAAGGTTTGCGTCGTGCGGAAGGAATGCGAGCTCTTTATCTAACGCAAGCGAGATTGGTGCAAACAAACCTGGCCCTTTTGCACCAAAAACGATCCGTTTTCCTCCGTTCCCAAGGGATCATGTGATCCGAAGGAGACGGAGGAAAACGGATCAAAAAGGAAAAATAGTAAGGCGCTCTTTTTCACATTGAATATTGCAATTTGGTAACGCGTTTTATCAAATATGGCATTTATCTGCGGTAATGTTCTATTTCACCGCTGAGGGTGACATTTTATACCGCCTGCCGAACCGTATGGAGACCTCACAACTTTTTAGGTCAGTGTTGTGCGTGTAGCAATTTCGCCCGGCCTCGCCTCCGGGCTGCCATGTGAGAGGGGATCTTATGGCTCGACTGCACGTAATGGAACGCAGCCACGCTCAGGCCGTCATGGACGACCTGCACGATGCGCTCGGACGTCGTCTGGCGGTGAGTTCGCTCGCCCCGTGTCCCGTTGAGTTTACGGCAGCGCTCGTCAACCTGTGCTCCACCCAGAGCTGCGGCAAGTGCACGCCCTGCCGCGTGGGCCTGAGCGCGCTGGGCGATCTGCTCGCCGATGTGCTCGAGGGCCGCGCCGACGAGTCCACGCTCAATCTGATCGAGCGCACCGCCCGCACCATCTATCTTTCGAGCGATTGCGCCATCGGTTACGAGGCCGGCGCCATGGCGCTTACGGCTATCCGCGGTTTCCGTGACGATTTTGAGCACCACATCCGCGAGCACTCCTGTGGCTTTGACCGCGAGGCCCGCGTCCCGTGCGTCTCGGGCTGTCCGGCGCATGTCGACATTCCCGGTTACATTTCGCTCGTCGAGGCCGGCCGCTATGCCGATGCCGTCAAGGTCATCCGCAAGAATAACCCGCTGCCGCTCGTTTGCGGCCTGGTGTGCGAGCATCCCTGCGAGATGCATTGCCGCCGTGGCATGGTCGACGACCCCATGAACATCCTCGCCCTCAAGCGTTTTGCCGTTGAGCACAGTGACCTCAACGACCACAAGCCGCATGTAGTGGACAACACCGGTAAGCGCGTCTCCGTGATCGGCGGCGGCCCGGCTGGCCTTTCCTGTGCCTACTACCTGGCCGTGATGGGCCACAAGGTGACCATTTTTGAGCAGCGCCACCACTTGGGCGGCATGCTGCGCTACGGCATCCCCAGCTATCGTCTGCCGCGCGAGCGCCTGCAGGCCGAGATCGACTGGATCTTGAGCGCCGGCATCGACGTTGAGCTCGATCACTCCGTGAACGGCGAGGAGCTCGCTCGCCTGCGCGACGAGTTCGATGCCGTCTACCTGGCCATCGGTGCCCATAGCGACAAGAAGCTCGGCCTTCCGGGTGAAGAGGCGCCCGGCGTGGAGTCGGCCGTCAAGATGCTGCGCGCCATCGGAGACGACGAGCTGCCCGACCTGAGCGGCCAGCGCGTGTGCGTCATCGGCGGCGGCAACGTGGCCATGGACGTGGCGCGCTCTGCCGTGCGCTGCGGTGCCGAAAAGGTGAGCATCGTCTACCGCCGTCGCATCTGCGACATGACGGCCCAGGACGCCGAGATTGCCGGTGCCCAGGCCGAGGGCTGCGAGGTGCTGGAGCTGACGGCCCCGCTCGCCATCGAGACGGGCGAGGACGGTCGCGTGAGCGGCCTGCGTGTGCAACCGCAGATTATCGGCGAGCCCCGTCGCGGTCGTCCGGCCCCGCGTGCCGCCGCGACGCCCGAGCGCGTCATTCCCTGCGAGCGCGTGTTTGTGGCCATTGGCCAGGACATCGACTCCAAGCCGTTTGAAGATATGGGCATCGCCTGCAAGTGGGGCTGCATCGTCACCGATTCGGACGGCGCCGTGCCCAACTTCGATGGCCTCTTTAGCGGCGGCGACTGCCAGACCGGCCCCGCCACCGTCATCCGCGCCATCAATGCCGGCCGCGTGGCTTCGGCAAACATCGACCGCTATCTGGGCTTCGACCACAAGATCAAGCTCGAGGTCGAGCTGCCGACCGTCCAGTTTAAGGGCAAACACGAGTGCGGTCGCTGCGAGCTGGGCGAGCGCGAGGCCGGCGAGCGCATTCACGATTGGAATCTGGTCGAGCAGGGCCTCACCGAGCAGGAGGCGCGCCAGGAGGCAAGCCGCTGCCTGCGCTGCGACCACTTTGGCTTTGGTGCGTTCCGCGGAGGGAGGAACCTGGAATGGTAGGGCTCAACAAAACCACTGTCGGCGACAACAGCGAAAACGGAGCGCACAACATGGTCAGGCTCATTATCGATAACTGCGAAGTCGTGGTGCCCGAGCACACCACGATCCTGGACGCGGCCAAGTCCGTCGGCATCCAGATTCCCACCCTGTGCTATCTGCGCGATCTGAACGAGATCGGCGGCTGCCGCGTGTGCGTGGTCGAGGTTGAAGGCTGCGACCAGCTGGTTGCCGCCTGCAACAACTACGTGCTCGACGGCATGGTGGTCCACACCAACAGCCCCAAGGCCCGCGAGGCCCGTCGCACCAACGTGCAGCTGCTGCTGTCCCAGCACGATTCGCAGTGCACGAGCTGCGTGCGCAGCGGCAACTGCAACCTACAGACCATCGCCAACGACCTGGGCATTTTCTATCTGCCGTATCAAAGGCATTTGGCGGGCGAGGGCTGGGATTTCGATTTCCCCATCATCCGCGAAAACGACAAGTGCATTAAATGCATGCGCTGCATCAAGGTATGCGAGAGCGTGCAGGGCCTAGGGATTTGGGACCTGACCAACCGCGCCACGCATACCGCCGTGGGTACCCGCGGGCGCGCGCCGATCGGCAAGACCGATTGCGTCGCGTGCGGCCAGTGCATTACGCATTGCCCGACGGGGGCGCTGCGCGAGCGCGACGATACCGAGACCGTGTTTGACGCGCTCGCTAATCCCGACAAGATCGTGCTGGTGCAGATCGCACCTGCCGTGCGCAGCGCCTGGGGCGAGGAACTCGGCATTCCGCGCGAGGAGGCCACCGTTGAGCGCCTGGCTTGCGCGCTGCGCCGCGTTGGCTTTGAGTACGTGTTCGATACCGATTTCTCGGCCGACCTCACCATTATGGAGGAGGGCTCCGAACTGCTCGAGCGCCTAGGGAAGGCCGCCAAGGGCGAGGACGATAGCCGCGGCTGGCCCATGTTTACGAGCTGCTGCCCGGGCTGGGTGCGCTTTGTGAAGGCGCGCTATCCGGAGTTTGTCGACAGCCTGTCCACGTCCAAGTCGCCGCAGCAGATGTTCGGCGCCATCGCCAAGACCTACTACGCCAAGGTGCTGGGCGTGGAGCCCGAGCGCCTGTTCGTGGTGTCCGTTATGCCGTGCACGGCCAAGAAGGCCGAGTGCGCGCTGCCGAGCATGGTGGGCGAGGACGGCACGCCCGATGTGGACGTTGCGCTGACGGTGCGCGAGATGGTGCGCATGATCCGCGCGAGCCACGTGAGCGTCGACACGCTGGTTGAGGAGCCGCTCGACACGCCGCTGGGCTTCGGCACGGGCGCGGGCGTGATCTTTGGCGCCACGGGCGGCGTGATGGAGGCCGCCGTGCGCTCGGCATATTACCTGGTGACGGGCAAGAACCCCGACGCCGACTTCTTTACCGATGTGCGCGGCCTGGACGGCTGGAAGGAGGCCGTGGCCGATATCGATGGCACCAAGGTGCGCGTCGCCGTGGCGCACGGGCTGGGCAACGCCGCCCGCCTACTCGATGCGATTCGCGACGGCCGTGTGAGCTATGACTTCGTCGAGGTTATGGCATGCCCGGGCGGCTGCGTCGGTGGCGGCGGTCAGCCTATCCACGACGGTTGCGAGCTGGCAGCCGAGCGCGGCCAGGTACTGTGGGGCCTGGATGCGAAGGCGGACATTCGCTTCTCGCACGAGAATCCCGATGTCCAGGCGTGCTATCGCGAGTTCTTGGGCGAGCCGCTCTCGCCGCTGGCCGAGGAGCTGCTGCATACCGACCATCACGCCTGGTCGATGCCTAACGAGGGGACGTGCTAGCGATGCGCGCGTTTGATGTTGAGATGTCGCGCCGGGAGTTTGCCTCGGCGCTTGCCGCGGGCGCGCTGTCGCTTGCGCTCGCGGGCTGTGGCGGCGGGGCCGCGGGGGCCGGGTCTGCTGCAGGCTCGGCTGCCGGGTCTGCCGCTGACGGTGCCGCTGCCGAGCCGGTTGAGGTGCACGTCGCCTCGCTCAAGGGTCCGACGTCGATTGGGCTGGTGCAGTTTATGGACCAGGCGGCCGACGGTGCCACGGACAATGAGTTCGACTTTGCGATCAACACTGCCGCCGACGAGATTGTGCCCAAGGTCATTCAGGGCGATATCGATATCGCCCTGGTGCCCGCCAACGTGGCGAGCGTACTCTACAACAAGACCGAGGGTGCGGTGCAGGTCATCGATATCAACACGCTGGGCGTGCTGAACGTGGTGACGGGTAACGCGGACGTTACTTCGTTTGGCGATCTGGCGGGCCATACCGTCTACATGACGGGCAAGGGCACCACGCCGGAGTACGTCATGAACTACCTGTTGGAGCGCGCGGGCCTGACCGGCCAGGTGGCGCTTGAGTTTAAGAGCGAGCCCACCGAGGTGCTGTCGGCGTTGCTTGTCGACCCGTCCGCCGTGGGCGTGCTGCCGGAGCCGTTCAAGACCGCTGCCATCGCCAAGAGCGAAGGCAAGCTGTCGGCGCCGGTGAGCCTGACCGATGTGTGGGATGAGCTAGCGGGTGACACGGGTTCGCGCCTGCTGACGGGCGTGACCGTGGTGCGCCGTGCCTTTGCCGAGGAGCATCCCGAGGCCGTGGCGGAATTCTTGCGCTGCCATGAGGCGAGCGTGAAGGCCGTGAACGCGGCGCCGGCGGACTGGGCGCAGGCCGTGGTCGATGCGGGCATCGTGGATAACGCCACGATTGCCGAAAAGGCGATTCCCGGGTGCATGCTCGTGTGCCAGACGGGGAAGGATATGAAGGCGGCGCTCGGTGGGTATCTGCAGGTGCTGGCCGACGCGGACGCGAGCGCCGTGGGTGGTAAACTTCCGGCTGACGATTTCTACTACATGGAGTAGCCCGTGCGTGTGTTTGCTCGACAAATGACAGAGCGTATGAAGGCGGTGGCGGCAGCAGGTGCCGTCGCCGCCTTTTGGCTTGCCGTGTGGGTCTTCGCGGCGGCGCTGGTGGCACAGCCGCTGATTTTGCCGGGTCCGGGTGCTGTTGTGGTGGCGTTGCTGCGGCTGGTATGCGATGCCGGCACGTGGGCGATTCTGGCGGGCTCGGGTGCGCGGATTCTAGGCGGTTTGGCGCTTGCCGCGGTGTGCGGTGGTTTGCTGGCCGGAATTTCGTCGCGCTCGCAGGCGTTTGTCCGCTTGGTGGCTCCGGCGCTTTCGTTTGTTAAGGCGACGCCGGTTGCCTGCGTGGTGGTCCTGCTGCTCATTTGGCTGGGGTCGGCGCGCGTGAGCATTGCGGCGGTCTTTTTGATGGCGCTTCCGGGCGTGTATTTTTCGCTGGTCGAGGGTTTGACGCAAGCGGATAAGCCGCTGGAGCAGATGTTTCGTCTGCATGGCGTGCGGGGTTGGCGACTGTTTTGTGCCCACACCTGGCGCGAAGTCCTGCCGTTTGTGCTTTCGTGCGCCCGCGCCGTGATTGGCATGAGCTGGAAGGCCGGCGTGGCGGCGGAGCTGATCGGCATGGCGACGGGCACCGTGGGCGAGCGCATCTATCAGGCGAAGCTGCTCATCGAGACGGCTGACCTGCTGGCTTGGACCGTGTTGGTCGTGGCGGCATCGCGGGCATGCGAGCGTGTGCTGGTGTGGTTGCTGCGGGCTTCGGGGCCCGCGGCGTGGCGTGCTGCCGTGTGGGCACATGGGCGTGGTACTCGCGGGCGTTCGGGCGACCCTGCTGGCGCCGGCGCTGCGGCGGAGCTTGCGCTTGCCGTGGGCGATCGTGCGCCCTGGGCGCCGGCGCTCGACGGGCTGGTGCTCAACGTGCCTGCGGGTGGGCGTATCTGTGTGATGGGCACCTCGGGCGTGGGCAAGTCGACGCTGCTTGCGCTGGCGGCGGGGGAGTGCGCGCCGTGCTCCATGGTGTTTCAGGATGTGCGCCTGGTAGAGGGCGCCTCGGCTTTGGATAACGTGCTGGTGTGCGCCGACGCGCGCGTGGACGCCTCGAGTGCCGCGGCCCTGTTGCGCCTGCTGGTGCCGGGGGTCGATGTGCATGCCCGCGTGGCCGAGCTTTCGGGTGGACAGCGCCGTCGTGTCGAGATTGCCCGAGCCCTGCTGTGTCCGGGCGGCGCAGTGATTCTGGACGAGCCCTTTACCGGCCTAGATACCGCTGCGCGCGACGCATGCGCCGAGATCGTGCTCGACTTGCTCGACGGCCGCATGCTGTTGCTTGCTACACACGATGCCGTCGACGCTCAGGCCCTCAATATCTCGGACATCATCACGCTGTAAATACTTACTCAGCAACAAAATGATCCGTTTTTTCTCCGTCCCCATGGGGTCGGGTATGGTATTCTATCTGCGGGGTAATACTTAGGAATACCAAGTAATACCAACGCCGTAGAACAAACTCCAGATGCGGGCCAATCGGGTTGCCTTCACAGCCCGTCGCCCAGCCGCGTGGCCCGCATCCATTCGCACCACCGTCGTTTCAAAAAGGAAGCGCCATGGCAGAACACATGACCCCGGTTGTCGCGAAGGTCTTGCCCGAGGAAAAGGCGGCCTTCGCGGCGGCAACCCAGCTCGTGGGCACCACGCCGTCCAACGCCATCCGCATGTTCATCGCCGCCTTCAATCGCTGCGGCACCTTTCCGTTCGACATCTCGCCGAGCGGGGCTTTTGGCGCTGCGCCCGATTCTCATCAACAATGACTGTCCCAAACTGCCGGCACTTGGGGACGTTCCTTTTCTGCCGGCAGTTAAGGAACGTCCCTAAGTGCCGGGTTTTGAGGAGGTTGGCATGCTCAATGCGATGGCGTGGGCGCTTGCCTGTTTTGGCGTTGTCGCTGCCGATATAGCCCTGAGCGTGGTTCTGTTTTCAGTTCTCGATGCCGTGTCGGTGCTGACGGGCTATCCGATCGACAATCTCGATATCCAATGGTTCCAGGCTGCCGCTCAGACGGCATCGTTTTTGATGGCGCTGCTGTGGTGGCGTTATTTGTGGCCGCGGTCGTTTATCGCGCGCTGGCAAGGTGAGCGTCCACTTGGCGGGGGATTGCGTAGCGCGTGGAAGCGCATTGCCTGCGTTATCGTGATCGGCTTGGCCCTGCAGGTGGTCGTTGGCTACGTGACCGACGCCGTGCTGTCGCTGTTGCCCGAGGTCTCGGCAGACTATAGCGAGCTCGTCGAGGAAACGGGCATGGGCGATACCAGCCTTCTTGCTGTCCTGACCACGGTGCTCGGCGCTCCGTTTTGCGAGGAGTTGCTGGTGCGCGGCATTATTTTTGAGTTTTCGCTCCGAGCGTTTAACCCGCAGTGCCGCCCACTTTGGAAGCGCCGACGTCTCGTGCGACCGCAAGACGGCGCCATGGTGCCCTGGGCGGCCCCGAGTAACTGGGGTATCGCCGCGGCGATTGTGCTGCAGGCGGCGATCTTCGGCTTTATGCACATGAACTGGGTGCAGGGTTGCTATGCGGGCGCTGCCGGCCTCATTTTTGGTTGGGTGCTCGTGACGACCGGAAAGCTTTGCTACACGATCCTGCTGCACTTTGCCTTTAATGCCGGGTCGTATCTCATGACGATGCTCTGGTTTGTGAACACGCCGCTCGACGTGGCAATTACGGTCGCTATCGCCGGCTTTGTGCTGGTAGAGGCGATGCGCTCGCTGCTTCGATTGCGCATTCCCGTGTCGCGCGAAGCTGATCGGTCTGAGTAATAACGCCTTTAATTAGACCGATGCGTCCTGAACGCACCTGGCGTTTCGCCGAATGCTTCTTTAAATTTTGAGTAAAAGAATGACATGTTGGAGATGCCGACTTTTCGGGCTACATACTGCACGCTGCGCTCGGTGTTATTGAGAAGATATGCCGCCTCTGTGAGCTGCTGGTTGAGCTTGATTTGCGAAAACGTTTTACCGGTTTTTTGCTTGATCAAGCTGCTGAGATAGCTGGTGCTATAACCCGTATCGCTCGCAATGCTTTCGAGTGTGCAGTCGCCGTAGCTTCGCTCAATATGATTCAGAATCGACACGATGCGTTCGTCCGACATGATCGCCTGGTTATCAGTTGCGGAGCGTCGGTACAGTCCTCGAATGAGAACAAGGAATAGGCTGACGGCGAGGTGCCTCATGAGTTCATTGGAATAGGCATCTTTAAAGTGATATTCGATAAAGAGCATCTCGATGAGGCGTCGCGCATGTCGGGCGTATTCCTCTGGAAGAATGAGATATTTTCGGGCCTCGCGGTTTTTGGACACAAAATCAAATAGAAGATTCGTTAATGGTGACGCGCCGGGTAGCTGGCTCAGGAACAACGAATCGAACATTTCTTTTTTGAAGACGATCGAAATGACGATATCATGCTCGCCCTTAACGTATGGAACGCTTCTGACTACGCCGGTGTTGCAAATGAGCACGTCGCCCTTTTTAAGGAGTAGTCGCCGTCCGTTGACGATAAACGTGCAGACGCCGTCGTACACGTAGTTAAGCTCCATATCCCGATTGATATGAGGAGGAATATCGGTAAAGCGCGACTCCTTGATAAGGCCCACGGGGTTTTCGTCGAGAGTTTCTTTCCAATCAAACAGATAGACCTTTTCGCCGTTAATGGTTGTGGTTTCCACCCTGTTATATCGCGGGCTGAGCTCTCCCGGATGTGTGCGATGCCACTCTTCGGTCTCGGTATGCGTATAGAGCAGCTGTTTGAGATTCGAATCCATGGGGTGCTCCAGGGGTGAACGGTAGAATCGATGCCTTAAACGGTATTATATCTAAAAAAATGTTATAAACAAACGCTTTCTATGCGATATCTTATGCATCTTGTTCTTCCTAGTATTGGGTTATCCGCTGGAGCATCCGATCAAGGAGGGCAAATGAGTAAGTTAAAACATGGGTTTGACTCCGACTTTTTATGGGGCGGAGCCATATCGTGCTCGCAGGCCGATGGCGCCTGGAATGAGGGCGGAAAGGGAAAGTCGACGCAGGATTGTCGATGGCTGGATGGTACCTGGACTCATGACCAGATTGAGGACAAGCATCAAAACAACCCCTTCTGCCATGACGAACTAATGAACGCTCTCGCAGATGATGGTGTTGAGTTCTACCCGTTTAGGCGCGGTAACGACTTCTATCATCACTACCGTGAGGACATCGCGCTTTTTGCGGAGATGGGCCTCAAGCTGTTCCGCACTTCTATTTGCTGGAGCCGAATCTATCCTAACGGAGATGATCTTGAGCCTAACCGCGAAGGCATCGAGTGGTATCGAAGCATGCTGGGTGAGTGCAAAAAGCACGGCATTAAAACCTTCGTCACCATGCTCCACTATGACATCCCGGTAAATCTTGTCACCACATATGGGGGATGGAAGAATCGCAAGACGATTGATTTCTTCGCCCGCTATGTCGAGACAATCGTTACGGAATTGGGCGATCTGGTCGATTTCTGGCTGCCTTTTAACGAGTTCAATGCAGCGCGTTTTTCGCCTTGGGACGGGGTCTGTCTGGTCAAAGACGAAGAGGGGGAGAACTTCGATCGAGCCATCTTCCAGTGCCTGCACCACGAGTTCGTTGCCAATGCGCGTGCCGTCGAGATTGTCCATCGTCTTTCGCCCGATACTCCCGTTGGCGGCATGATCGCTCGATTCTGTACGTATCCCGCCACCTGCCGTCCCGAAGATAACATGCAGGCTATTCACGACGACCAGTATTCCAACTGGTTCTATACGGACGTGATGGCTCGTGGAAAATACCCCGCTTATATGAATCGCTATTTCGACGCGTGCGATATCGAGATTCAAATGGAGCCGGGCGATGAAGAGCTCATCGCTCGCAACACGGTCGACTTCCTGGCCTTCTCGTACTACTTTTCCCAGGTATCCACCTGCGATCAGGGATGGGAGAAGACTGCGGGAAATCTGGTCATGGCAAACAAGAACCCTTATCTCGAGACGAGTGAGTGGGGCTGGCAGCTCGATCCCATTGGCCTGAGGGTTACCCTTAACCAGATGTATGACCGCTATGGGCTGCCCCTGTATATCGCCGAGAACGGCCTCGGTACATCTGATGTAGTCGAGGAGGATGGCAGCATCCACGACGAGTATCGAATCGATTATTTGCGCCAGCACATAAAGTGCCTTAAAGAAGCGGTGATCGATGGCGTTGACGTGCGCGGATACATGATCTGGGGATTCATTGACCTTGTTGCCTGCGGTCCTCTTACGATGGACAAGCGCTACGGGCTTATCTATGTCGATCTGGATAATTGCGGCAACGGCACTGCGGAGCGCTCGCGTAAAGACTCTTTCTATTGGTATCAGAAATGTATCGCCACTAATGGCGAGGATCTTGGGTAGGAGTGATTGTCGTGGCAGACAAGAAGGAACTGGCCGCTCGTGTCCTCGAGCTCGTGGGCGGCGCCGATAACGTTGTTATGGCAACGCACTGCATTACAAGGCTCAGATTCAACCTGAAGGACGATAGCAAGGCAGACCTGGAGGCCCTTAAGACGCTTGACGGCGCCTTGGGCGCGCAGGTTAAAGACGGACAGTGGCAAGTTATCATCGGCGCCAGCGTGGGGTCGGTATATGACGAATTGGAGCCCATGCTAGGTGACAGGATGGGTGGCGAGGTCTCCGCCGACGCCGAGCAGCCTGAGCTCCAAAAAGGTTCGGCTCGCGTATTCGATATCATCACCGGCATCTTTTCCGCTATCATTCCCGCACTGGTGGCGGGAGGCATCGTAAAGGGCATCCTGGCTGCTATCGCGGCTTTTGGAATCGACACGGGTGCCGGCGACTTTGCGATATTCAATATGATTTCGGATATCCCGTTCTACTTCTTGCCGTTTTTGCTGGCAATGTCTACAGCTGATAAGTTCCGGGTCAACCGTTCGCTTGCGCTTTGTGTTGCCGGATCGCTGATGTACCCGACCATTGTCAACGCTGTCGGTACGGGCGAGACGCCCCTTGCGCTGTTCGGTTTTGCGGTGCCGATTTTTAGCTACGCCGATTCCGTGTTCCCGGTTATCTTTGGCGTCATTGGCTTGTCTTTTGTATATCGTGCAATCGACAAAGTCGTGCCGGATCTTTTTAAGCTCGTTGTCGTTCCGGCGCTCTCCCTTGCTATCGTGATTCCCGTCAACCTGTTTGTGCTCGCTCCGATTGGTGCCTGGTGCGGTCTTGGTCTTGCCAACGGTATCGTCTGGCTATTCTCGACGTTAGGCCCCGTTGCCGGTTTTCTGCTGGGCTTCTTTATGCCGCTTATCGTGCTCTTCGGCATGCATCAGTCAACGAGCCCTATCCAGATTTCCAATATCGCAACGCTTGGGTATGACTATCTGCTCCCGATCTCTTTCTGCCATAACCTCGCCGAAAGCGGTGCGTCTTTTGGTGCAGCCCTGCGCATGACCGACGAAAAGCTCAAGTCCGCTGCAATGACGTGCGCCTTCTCAGCATTTATGGGAATTTCCGAGCCCGCCTTGTTTACCGTTCAGGTTCCTAACAGGACTCCGCTTATCGCTGCGATGATTGCGGATGGCATTGGCGGTGCGCTTACCGTTGTTCTCGGCGCAAAGTGCTTCGGCTTTGTTATGCCCGGCATTACCTCGTTGCCCGTTTATGCCGATCCAAGCGGCAATCCCATGAACCTGATCATGATTGTCGTCTGCATCGCTTTGACTTGGGTTATCTCTGCGGCGCTCTCGTTTGCGCTCTATGGTCGTTTCGACAAAAAGTAACGACGTTTTGAGATAGACAATATTAATCGGCCGCTCGCCGGGGAATCGTTCTGCGACGCCCCAGCGAGCGGCATTTTATTGGTGGGGCGTGTCGTGTCGCCAACGGCGGCATGCCGCCTCGCCGCGCTAGTTGCGTCTGCCGCCTCCGTTGGCGCCCTGACGCCCCTGTGCCGCGCGATTGCGACCGGCAGTGTTCTGCGCGCGGGACATACCGCCGTGACCCTTGCTGCCCTTGGGCCCCTTGCCGGCGGCGCCACCGTGGGCCTTGCCGCCCTTCTTGCCGGTGCCATGCCCACCGCCGGCAGACGTCTCGCCCGGGCGTGGCGGCACGGGGCGAATCAGGCAATGCTTGGTATAGCCGATCAGATCACGACGCCCGGCCTTCTCTAGCGCCTCGCGCACCAGCTTGTAGTTCTCGGGCTTGCGATACTGGATGAGCGCGCGCTGCATGGCCTTCTCATGCGGGTCGCGCGCCACATAGATCGGCTCCATGGTGCGCGGATCCACGCCGGTGTAGTACATGCAGGTCGACATAGTGGACGGTGTGGGGTAGAAGTCCTGCACCTGCTCGGGCATGTAGCCCATGTCGCGCACGGCCTCGGCAAGGTCCACGGCTTCCTTCATCGTCGATCCGGGATGGCTCGAGATCAGATACGGCACCACGTACTGCTTGAGTCCGTATTCGCGATTCAAGCGTTCAAATTTACGGCAGAATGCGTCGTAGACAGCTCGGCTCGGCTTGCCCATCACGGACAGTACCGCGTCGCTCACGTGCTCGGGCGCTACGCGCAGCTGGCCCGAGACATGGTGCTCCAGCAGCTCGCGCAAAAACTCGTCCGAGGCGTCGGCCATGGTGTAGTCAAAGCGGATGCCGCTGCGGACGAAGACCTTCTTGACGCCCGGCAGCTGGCGCAGGTCGCGCAGCAACTGCGTGTAGCCGCTCTCGTCGACCACCATGTTCTTGCACACACTCGGCCACAGGCAGCGCTTGTTCTTGCACACGCCGTGCTTGAGCTGCTTGTCGCAGGCCGGGCGGCTAAAGTTAGCCGTCGGTCCGCCCACGTCGTTGATGTAGCCCTTAAACTCGGGATCGCGCGTGAGCAGCTCGGCCTCGCGCACGATCGAGTCATGGCTGCGCATCTGCAGCACGCGGCCCTGGTGGAAGGTGAGGGCGCAAAACGAGCACTCGCCAAAGCAGCCGCGGTTGGAGCTAATGGAAAACTTAATCTCGGCAAAGGCCGGCACGCCGCCTGCCGCGTCGTAGTCGGGATGCCAGTCGCGTGCGTAGGGGAGCTCGGCTACCTCGTCCATCTCGTCGGTGGTGAGCGTCGCCGATGGCGGGTTCTGCACCACATAGATGCTGTTGGGGTAGGGCTCTACCAGGCGATGTCCGGTGATGGGGTCCATATTCTGCTGCTGCACGTTAAAGCTGCGTGCGTAGTTGAGCTTGTCGGCAGCAAGGTCGTCCCAGCTGGGTAGCAGGTCGTAGTCGTAGACCTCGTCGAGCGAGCTCGTGCGGTAGACGGTACCGTTGATATAGGTGATCTGGTCGACGGGTAGCCCCGCGTCGAGCGCGTCGGCGATCTCGACAATCGCGTGCTCGCCCATGCCGTAGATGAGAATGTCGGCGCCCGAGTCGAGCAGTACCGAACGCTTAAGCTTGTCCTGCCAGTAGTCGTAGTGGGCCAGGCGGCGCAGGCTTGCCTCGATGCCACCGATAATGATGGGGGCGTCCTTAAACGTCTGGCGGATGAGGTTGCCGTAGACCGTGACGGCGCGATTGGGACGGCGCCCCTCCTCGCCACCGGGGGTATAGGTGTCAGTGTGGCGGCGGTGCTTGGTCACCGAATAGTGGTTGACCATGGAGTCCATGTTGCCGGCGCTGACGAGAAAGCCTAGGCGAGGCTCGCCGAGCGCGGTAATGCTGGCGGGGTCGGTCCAGTCGGGCTGGCAGATGATGCCCACCTTGTAGCCGTGCGCGTCGAGTACGCGGCTGACGATGGCCATGCCAAAGCTGGGATGGTCCACGTAGGCGTCGCCGCAGATGTAGACAAAGTCGCACTGGTCCCAGCCGCGCGCATCCATGTCGGCGCGGCTGACGGGGAGGAATTTATCGCGGCCCGGGCGCCAGGGGCGGGCGGGCGTCGCTTGGGAATGCTTGGTGCGGGCGACCGTGGCCTGCTCCTTGCCGCCGCGCTTTTGCTGCTGGCCCTGTTTGCCCTGCTGACTGCGCTGGTTGTTCTGAGCGTGCTGAGGCTTTTTTGCCACGATCCCTCCCGGTGTCTGTATGCTGCACGTAATTGTAACCAGTCTTTTTGGGACGGGGCTAAAAAGACTGGGGGAGTACATGGACTAGTGAGTGGGAGCGTCGCCGCGCCCACCGTTTGTTTCCAGACTGTGTATCCCTGCGTCGAAGGAGCCGTCTCGCGCGCACGCCATGTTGTCAATGGGTTACAGTATGAACGGCGGCTATATTTCCGCCAACGCACGAGAGAGTCGTCAACAAGGAGGATGCACGACGATGCAGCGTGCCAAACAGATATCGGAGTCTATTGAGCTGGGCATCATCTTGGCGCTCGCCGGTGGCTTTATGGACGTGTATTCGTACATTGGGCGCGACCATGTTTTCGCCAACGCGCAGACGGGCAACATCTTGCTGGTGGGCGTGAGCATCTCGGAGGGCAACTGGGCGCTGGCGGGGCGCTATTTCTTCCCCGTGGTGTCGTTTGCCGTGGGCATTATGCTTGCCGACCTGGTGCACGAGCGGTTTGGCAGCGTGATCCACTGGCGTCAGGTGACGGTGTTCTTTGAAGCCGTCATCTTGCTGGGCGTGAGCTTTATCCCCGGTGGCGGTTACAACCTGCTCGCCAACTGCCTTACCTCGTTTGCCTGCGGCATGCAGGTCGAGAGCTTCCGCAAGATCCACGGTCACGGCATCGCTACGACCATGTGCATCGGCAACTTGCGCAACGCGCTGCAAAACGTGGACGATTACATCATCACCCACAGGCGCGGCTTTTTGGAAAACGGCCTGCTGTACTTTGGCGTGATCTTTACCTTTGTGTTTGGCGCCGTGTTGGGCAACTGGTGTATTGAGCGCATGGGCCTGCACGCCATCGTCGTGGCGAGCTTGCTGCTGTTTGTCGCGTTTGCCATCATGTTCATCGACCGCGAGCGCGACTTGCGCTTACGCTGGAAGGTTGCGGCCGAGGCTTGGAAAGAGGGCTGCCGAAAGTAACCGAATGCGGCAAAGGGGCTGTCCCTTTGCCGCAATATTTTTCATCGTCTGTTGAAACGCTTTAAATAGTTTGACGTTCTCACGCGTTTTTTGTTTCAAAAGCGTTAGGATGGGACTCATAGCGTGGGGCGTAATGGATGCCCCGCACACGATGGGAGGCTATCAATGGCTAATCGTTTCGTTCTCAATACCATCTCTTATCATGGTTCCGGCGCCATCAAGGAGATCCCCGGCGAGCTCCAGCGTCGCGGCTACAAGAAGATCTTCGTCTGCTCCGACCCCGATCTGGTCAAGTTTGGCGTTACCGCTAAGGTGACCGACGAGCTCGACGCCGCCGGCATCGCTTGGAGCCTCTACTCCGAGATCAAGCCCAACCCCACGATTCAGAACGTCAAGGACGGCGTCGAGGCCTTCAAGGCCGCCGAGGCTGACGCTATCGTGACCATCGGTGGCGGCTCCTCCATGGACACCGCCAAGGCCATCGGCATCATCATCAACAACCCCGAGTTCGCCGATGTCCGCAGCCTCGAGGGCGTTGCTCCCACTAAGAACCACGCCGTGTTCACCATCGCCGTGCCGACGACCGCCGGTACCGCTGCCGAGGTGACCATCAACTACGTCATCACCGACCCCGAGAAGGTCCGCAAGTTCGTGTGCGTCGACACCAACGACGCCCCCGAGGTCGCCGTCGTCGACCCCGACATGATGGCTTCCATGCCCGCCGGCCTGACCGCCTCCACCGGCATGGACGCTCTGACCCACGCCATCGAGGGCTATACCACCAAGGGCGCTTGGGAGCTCTCCGACATGTTCCACTTTGAGGCCATCAAGCTGATCAGCGAGAACCTACGCGACTCCGTTGCCGAGGCCAAGTCCGGCCAGCCCGGCTCCGGCCGCGAGGGCATGGCCCTTGGCCAGTATGTCGCCGGCATGGGCTTCTCCAATGTTGGCCTGGGCATCGACCACGCCATGGCTCACACCCTGTCCGCTCACTACGACACCCCGCACGGCGTCGCTTGCGCCATGCTGCTGCCGATCGCCATGGAGTTCAACAAGCCGGTTTGCGCCGAGCGTCTGGCCAAGGTTGCCGTCGCCATGGGCGTTGACACCACGGGCATGAGCACCGACGAGGCTGCCGACGCCGCTATCGCCGCCGTCAAGCAGCTTTCCGCCGACGTGAATATCCCGCACGTCTGCGAGGCCATGAAGGCTGACGAGATCGAGGTCCTGGCCAAGGACGCCATGGCCGACGCTTGTTTCCCGGGTAACCCGCGCGAGGCAACGCTCGACGACGTCATCGAGCTCTTCAAGAAGATCTGCCCGGCTGCCTAGCCCAGTTTGGTGGTCCTTCGCCCGTAGGTGTATGGTCTTTTGACGTGCCGCTGGCCCCGCCGTGCTACGCACGGCGGGGCTTTTTGTGCTGCGTCGATGCCCTGAGACGGACAAAACCAAGGCGTACTGCCCGCTGCGGATAGGTGGTGCACTTCCCTGCGTGCATTTTTGGGAGTATTCAACAAGCTCTTAAAAATGCATAACGTTGTGAATGGGCGGTAGTGATCCGCAGGCGCCCATCGACAGCCATTGTGGGCGGGCTATCGATGAGTGGAGGGGGTTGTTACTGAGTTTCTGCTTTGCGACGACCTGCAACACTGCTGTAACCGCGTCGTTTTGTCGTTCGTGATGGGGCCGTTGGGGCCCACGGTGCTGAATACTCCGTTTTTTGCACGGTCCAAGGTGGGGCACCCTGAGACGAAGCAAAAAGATGCCTCATTTCTATGCAAATACCAATAGGATTTATGCAAGATTGAGATTGTAAACCGTGCACGTGCACAAAACCGGTGCGGGGACGTCTGGAGGCGGCTCGGCTCCTGGGGCATTGCACGTGCAGAACGGTTAAAATCGGGACTCGGTCTTAGTTTTACTTGGAAGGATGCATATGACTTCTAATATTGATGCTTCTCTAGAGGAGACGCTCTCCTATATCGCAGGACAGCTTAAGACGCTGACTTCTATTGCCTCCCCTACCGGCTATACCCGTGCGGCGACTGATTATCTGATGGAGACCCTGCGCGATATGGGGTTTGGGCCTGAGCGTTCTAATAAGGGTAACGTGCTCGTTGAGCTTGGCGGCGAGGGCGAGCCGCTCGTACTGGCGAGCCATGTCGATACCCTAGGCGCCATGGTGCGTTCCATTAAGGACAATGGCCGCCTGCGCCCCACGACGCTCGGTGGGCATCAGTGGTCTACGGCCGATGGCGAGAACTGCACCGTCTACACGCGCGACGGCAATGTCTACACGGGCGTGGTTCTTAACACCGAGCCTTCGGCGCACGTGGCCGACGAGCCGGTCAAGACCATCGAGAAGAACATGGAGATCTTGCTCGACGAGAACGTCGACAGCAAGGACGATGTGCTCGAGCTGGGTATTCAGACCGGCGACATCATCGCTATGGATCCTCGCACGACGGTGACGGAGAGCGGCTACATTAAGAGCCGCTTCCTGGATGACAAGCTATCGGCCGCCATTTTGTTGGGCTTGGCGCGTGCCGTCGCCGCTGGCGAGGTGACGCTTTCGCGTAAGGTTTCGCTGCTCTTTACCGTGTACGAGGAGGTGGGCCACGGCGGCGCCTTTGTGCCGGCCGACACGCGCGAGATGATCAGCGTGGACATGGGCTGCGTGGGCGACGACCTGGGCTGCACCGAGCGCATGGTTTCGATTTGCGCTAAGGATTCGGGCGGTCCGTACAACTACGACCTGGTAACCACGCTGTCCAACATCGCGCGCGAGCTGGAGCTCGATTACGCCATCGATGTGTACCCGCACTATGGCTCCGACGTCGAGGCCACGCTCTCGGCCGGCTACGACATTCGCCATGGTCTGATCGGCCCCGGCGTGTACGCGAGCCACAACTACGAGCGCAGCCACATCGACGGCGTGCGCAATACCTACGAGCTGGTTCGCGCCTACGTTCAGCGCTAACGATGCAGCGGCCTCGGCTGATACAGTAGTACCGACTGAGGCCGTCCTCTCTAAGTTGCGGTGAAATAGGGACTGTTTGGCGGTTTTAAACGTTTAAACAGTCCCTATTTCACCGCAACTTATGAAGGGGATGGGACTACTTGATGGCGGCAGTCACGGTGCTGCCGCCGAGGACGACGTCGCCGCGGTAGACGACGACAGCCTGGCCGGGGGCGATGGCGCGCTGCGGCTCGTCAAAAGTTAGCAGCATTTGCCCGTCTTCGCCGCGCGTAAGGGTTGCTGCCTGGTCTTTCTGACGGTAGCGGTACTTGGCGCCCACGCGAATGCCGCCGGCATCGAGTTCTGCCTCCATGCGGTCGGCAGGGGCACTCCAGATCCAGTCGTTGGCCGTGAGCGCTGTGGCCGTTAGGTCCTCGGCCTCGCCCAGATGCACGGTGCTGCTGTCGGCGTCGACGCCCGTTACGTACACGGGATGCGCCATCGCGACGCCCAGGCCCTTGCGCTGACCGATGGTGTAGCGCAGCGCACCGTTGTGGCGCCCGACCACGCTGCCGTCGCGCCACACAATGTCGCCCGGTGCAGCGGGATGTCCGCAGCGGCGCTCGATATAGCCCGCGTAGTCACCGTCTGGAATAAAGCAGATGTCCTCGCTTTCGGCCTTCTTGGCGTTGGTAAAGCCCTGCTCGGCGGCAATGCGGCGCACGTCGCGCTCTTTGTCCAGCCCAGCCAGCGGAAAGATCGTGTGCGCCAGGCGTTCCTGCGTAAGCGAATACAAAAAGTAACTCTGGTCCTTTTTGGGGTCCTCGCCGCGGTACAGCTGCCAGGTTCCGTCGGACGCCTGGCTCGTTTTGGCGTAGTGGCCCGTGGCGATGTAGTCGCAGCCCATATCCAGCGCCGCATCCAGCAATGCGCCAAACTTAATGTGGCGGTTGCAGATGATGCATGGGTTGGGCGTCAGCCCCTCCTGATAGGCGGTCACGAAGCGCTCGATAACGTTGCGGTCGAAGGCCTGCTGCAGGTCGAGCACATGGTGGGGCATCCCCAGGCGCTCGGCGACAGCCTTTGCATCGGCGATGTCGCGGTCGACCTTACTCATGCCCGTGACGGGATCGGGCGCGGGGCAGGTGAGGCGCATGGTGGCGCCGACGCATTCGTAGCCCTGGCTTTTGAGCAGGTACGCGGTCACGCTGGAATCGACGCCGCCGCTCATGGCGACGAGCACGCGCTTGTTGTGCATGGGGAGGTTCTCCTTGGTGGCATGTGGCCAAAAAAGAAAAGCGGCGCGGGAGGCTGGTTCCGCGCCGCAGACATTGTAGCAAGTTCGGACGTCTCGTGGGACACCCTGATTGGATGGGCTCAGGCTGCCGGGAGAGAGGAGACCGGCTCGTCCGTGGGCTCAACCTATGGGCGACAGGCCCTTAGTCCTGGAACAGTGCCGTGGACAGGTAACGCTCGCCGGTGTCGGCAAGCAGGGCCACGATGGTCTTCCCCTCGTTCTCGGGGCGCTTGGCCAGCTGCAGTGCGGCCCACACGGCGGCACCGGACGAAATGCCCACGAGCACGCCCTCCTTGTGGCCCACGGCACGGCCGGTGGCAAAGGCGTCGTCGTTCTCGACGGGGATGATCTCGTCATAGACCTGGGTGTCGAGGACGTCGGGCACAAAGCCGGCGCCGATGCCCTGGATCTTGTGCGGGCCGGCCTGGCCCTTGGAGAGCACCGGGGAGGTGGCGGGCTCGACGGCGACGACCTTAATCTCGGGGTTCTGCTCCTTGAGGAACTCGCCCACGCCGGTCACGGTGCCGCCGGTTCCAACGCCGGCGACGAAGATGTCGACCTCGCCGTCGGTGTCATCCCAGATCTCGGGGCCGGTCGTGGCCTTGTGGATGGCGGGGTTGGCGGGGTTCACAAACTGGCCGGCGATAATGCTGTTGGGGGTCTCCTTCTGCAGCTCCTCGGCCTTGGCGATGGCGCCCTTCATGCCCTTGGAGCCGTCGGTGAGCACGAGCTGTGCGCCGTATGCCTGCATAAGCTTGCGGCGCTCGACGGACATGGTCTCGGGCATGGTGATGATCACCTTGTAGCCGCGGGCAGCCGCCACCGAGGCGATGCCGACGCCGGTGTTGCCGCTCGTGGGCTCGATGATGGTATAGTCGCCGCCGCGCACGAGCTTGCCGGCCTTCTCGGCCTCGTCGATCATGTTCTTGGCGACGCGGTCTTTGACGGATCCGGCGGGGTTGAAGTATTCCAGCTTGACGAGCACGCGGGCCTTGAGGTCCTCATCGGCCTCAAAGTGAGTGAGCTCCAGAAGCGGAGTGTGGCCGATAAGCTGATCGATGGACGTGTAAACATTGCTCATGGTGAACCTCCAAAGTGTTCAAATGACTGGATACCGTGTGGTTTTACGGTGTGCATAGCAGCGAAACCCACAAACCTTATGGGTTGTTCGTTTTGCTGTTGGCAAGCATAGTAGACAGTAAAGCCTAGTAACGCAATAGGAAATAGAAGATTATTACGAGTCGATTAACCATCTTGACCGGAACGGGTATTTTCAAAACCAATATTTCGGCTAGAATTTCTACGGACTAAATGACCGAAAGGCAGCACTATACATGTTGGTTTCTACTAAGGGCAGATATGCCCTGCGCGTTATGGTCGATCTGGCCGAGCACCAGGCAGCCGGTCGCATCCCGCTCAAAGAGATCGCGGCGCGACAGGGGATTTCGGAGAAGTACCTCGAGAATATTCTGGCGACGCTCGTGCGCGCCAATATGCTATCGGGCATGCGCGGCAAGGGCGGCGGCTATGTGCTCACGCGCCCGCCCGAGCAATACACGGTGGGCGAGATCTTGCGCCTGACCGAGGGCAGTCTGGCGCCGGTCGCCTGCCTGGATGGCGACTGCAAGGGCTGCTCGCGTTCGGATGAGTGCCCCACGCTCGACGTGTGGAAGAACCTGGACAAGCTCATCAACGACTACCTCGACGGTGTGACGCTCGATCAACTTGTCGCTCCCAACCATGGCTACGACTACGTCATCTAACCCACACCTGCATTTGGGGACGGGGTGGAAATGGTAGATTTTCTCGCCCTTTGAGACTTGGCAAATAAGAAGGCCGCCCATTTTTGCGATGGGCGGCCTTCGTTTTGGGCTGTTGAGACGGACACGGCCGGAATGGCCATTTTAGTCCTCGGCGATGCTGTCGAGGATGCTGCGCGTGATGGACACCAGGATGCTGCCCATAAAGGCCGATCCAAAGCTGGCGATGGAGATGCCGACGCCCAGCAGGTTGACCGACAGGTAACTCGCGAGCTCAAGCATAAAGCTGTTGACGACAAGCTGGAAAATGCCCAGCGTAATGATCGTGAGCGGCAGCGAGATGACCGTGAGGAACGGTTTGACGAACGAATCGACAATGTTCAGGAACAGTCCCACAAAGGCAAAGCAGACCCAGGTCTCGGCAAAGCCGAAGGGTTGGATACCGGGGACGAGGAACGTGGCGATCGCGATGGCGATCGAGGTGAAGAGCCAGTTAAGCATAAAGCGCATGGCGTGAATCCTTTCTTGCGCCGGGATTGCTGGCGTCGCGTGAAGCGGCTTACGGCGGCGACCTGGATGGTTGCGCGGGCGCGCCGCGGTGTTTGGGCGCCCATTGTCTCAAATATTCGTGGAGCTTACGTGCGCATATGGTTTCTAAACGGCGTTCGTCCTGAAAAACGCGCCGCTGGCAGAGAGTCTTGTCGCTTTAGTTTGGTGGTGTGCTACACTGCTACGGGCAAAAGCCACAGGCGTTGCCCTATTGCATAGAACGGGTGAACGATGCCCGATGTCAGTATCAACTTCGATGCCTTTTGGCGGGTTTGGCGGTGATCGATGAATATCGAGAACATGTTTGACAAGCCTGATGTCAAGCAGCTGGTCCACGCATTTAGCCTTTTGGACGACGAGAAGGATATCCAAGCGTTTTTGACCGATATCTGCACGCCGCGCGAGATTTGCGACCTTTCTCAGCGTTTGCAGGTTGCGCGCTATTTGGACGAGGGCGAGCCTTATGTTGAGGTTCAGGCCCGTACCGGCGCTTCGTCCACCACGGTGAGCCGCGTTTCAAAGGCGCTGAACGGCGAGTACGGTGGCTACCGCAAGATCCTCATTAAGTTGGAGGATGGCGAGTAGGCCAGCGACAACATTGAATTACGAAGAACCGTCCCTCCGGGGGCGGTTTTTATATGCCTGCAATCGGCTGGTGCGTTGGGTTCAGGTTGCTTTGTACCAAAAGATGGAACTGCGGTGGCAATGTGTCCGCTTGGGCGGGTAGGATGGATGCATTGATTATTGCGAACGGTTTGAGCGGAGGACCATGCCTGTTCGAATCTATACCACCAATGCCGGCACGGATTTGAGCGATGCCGAGTCGGCGCTGCTTGCCGACCTTATTGCCCGTCACGGGCGTGCCGTGTTGCTGGCACCAACGTTTGCCGAGCTCGATCTGTGCCGTCATGATGCGGCGGAAGCCGGCATTTCGCTGGGTATCGACTACAAGACACCCGCATCGTGGCTTCGCTCGCTTTGGGAGCTTTTGGGCGACGGGCGCGGTTTCGTCGACAACCTGCAACGTCAGATGCTGTTTTCGGATATGATTGCCCGCCGCGACGATGCCGACCTGCAGCCGCTTTCGCGTAGCCAGGGCACGGTGCGCATGCTCGCGCGCATGGCCCGCGATGTGCTGCCGGGTGTGGCGGGGACGGGTGCCGAGCGATGCGGTGGCAACAATTGCCAGCCTGAGCCAAAAAGCGATGCCGAGGCTCGTGTGTTTGAGCTTTTGCGTGCCTACGCGGGCGGTTTGGACCGTCGAGATATGGTCGAGCCCTGCGAGGCAGCCGACATTATGGCCGGTGCCCTGGCCGATAGCCTGCCGGCGTGCGCCCGCGCCGTATGCGTGCGCGGTACCACGTCGTTTACGCACGGTCTACTCGAGCTGCTGTCTGCCGTGGCGAACAATGGGGGAGAGGTCGTCGTGCTGCTTGCCCGCGAGCAGGCGGCGATGCGCGAGGAGCTTGCCACGGCATTTGATGCCCGCGGTGTGCTGTTTGAGATCGCGCCGCTGGGGGAGGACGCCGTCGCGTCTGATGTCGCTTGCGGGGCCGCCGCTCAGCCTGCCTTTATTGAGGTCGCCGGCCCCCATGCCTGTGCTCATGTCTATGCGGACGCCATCGATAAGTTGGTGAAAGCGCACAAGGAGTCCAAGGCCGATAAAGCTACTGCAACGCCCGCCGACCCCGTGCGCGTGCTCGTCGTTTCTGCCCGGGCACCCCAGCTGTTCGGCGAGCTCGCCGCCCGTTTGGCGGCGCGTCACATTGCGGCCGAGACGACTGAGTTCACGGCGTTTTCCCAGTCCATCGCGGGCAGACAGTTTACGGCGCTCGCCAACCTGATCGAGCGTATGAAAGCCGCCGACGAGGGCACCGCTTCCAAGACTGAGTGGTGGCCCGCGCCGGAGCTTACCGACTGGATCTACAGTCCGCTTTCGGGCGCTGATGCCGTCAATGCCCGTACCTTCGATAAGAATATGCGTCTCTCGCGCAGCAAGACTACCGCGGGCGTCAAGAGCCTGCTGCAGAGCGTTCAGGGCCAGGTGAGGGGCGCGCGCAAGGCGACGAGCGACGATAACTGGTTTAAGAACGTACCGTGTGTGGTCTCGGACGTGTTCCAGGCGCTGTGGCGTGACAAGCCCGTGACGGCGCTTAAGGCCATGCTTGCCGTTGCCGAGGCGTTGCCCGATCGCGCTCTAGGCGGCCTTGACGGCCAGGCCCGTCGCCAGGCAGAGACGGCTTTGCTGCGCCATGCCATCGACATCCTTATGAACGATGCTCGCGCGCTCGACGTGTCGCAGGCCGCGACCGTGCCGGTTCTCGACGGCGTTCGAACCAAGGTGGACAAGCGCAGTACCGCCTACGATTACGAGACCTATGAGGTCGATCGCACACCACGAGCACAAGTGCGCTTCGCGTCGCTTGCCGATGCGTCGGTTCTTCGCCCTGGCAGCTACGATGCCGTGCTGTTTGCCGATGTCGACCTGGACAGCTATCCGCTTTCGCACGAAGAGGGCCCGCTTGCCACGTTGACAGCCGAGCTGCGCCGCGACGGCGTGTCTTTGGAGCCCGCTGCCCTGCTGCGCGTGCGCTTTGGCCGTGCGATGCAGGCGGCGAGCGGTCCGGTCGCGCTCGCCCGTGTGACGCACGATCGCCAGGCACGCGAGTGCTACCCGGCAGCCGTATGGACCGAGCTGTGGGCACATGCCGAGGCCGCTGGCGCTGCCAAGCCCATGCGCGTGGGCGAGGGCGATATCATCGCCGACTTTGATCCCGCGGCAGGTGAAGGCCTCAAGCGCGAGCGCGTGACCTGTGAAGCCCCTCAGCATCTGAGTGCCGAGGCCGTGCCGTATTTGGTCCTGCGCCGTCGCGATGGCGAGGGTGAGGACGCGCCGCTCGTGCCGCGTCTGACGTCCGCCTCGCAGATCGAGGCCTATTCGACCTGCCCGCTATGCTGGTTCGTCTCGTACCGCGTGAAGCCCCAGTCGATCGACGCGGGCTTTGGCAACATGGAAAAGGGCAACTTTGTCCACGACGTGCTGGAGCATCTGCATGCCCGTCTGCCCCAAGAGGGCATGGAGCGCGTGACGCCCGAGAATCTGCCGCGCGCACAGGAGCTGCTGCACGAGGTCTTTGACGAGACGTTGGCCGAGCACGCCGGCAAGCGTGGCACGGAGGGCCCGCTGGTGCCGCTCTCTGCGGTGGAGGAACGCCAGGTGGCCGAGATCTTGCCGCAGCTGGAGGGTGTGCTTGCCTACGAGTCCGAGGCACTTGCCCCCTTTGCCCCGCGCTACCTGGAGTTCGCCTTCAACGAGCTCAAGGTCGAGTATGCCGGTTGGCCGCTTGGCGGGCGCATCGACCGCGTGGACGTGGACGCCGAGAATCGTGCCGTGGTGATCGACTACAAGCATCGCACGGGCGTTGAGGAGTTTAAGCTCGCCGACCCCACGGTGCGTGACGAGGAGACGGGCGAGGCTCCCATCGACGACCCGCGCTGGCTGCCGCCCCATACCCAAACGCTCATCTACGCGCAGGCCATGCGTCGGGCACTGGGCTTGGATACCCGTGCAGCGCTCTATTTTTCGACCAAGGGCAGCAAACCGGCGCTGCGAGGCGCCGCGAGTGCCGAGCTGCTCGAGGAGGAGCGTGGCGACGGCCGCATCCCGGGGCTTAAGAAAGGTTTCCCCGGCGAGGGTGGCAGCATGGACTTCGACGCCCTGCTCGATCGCGTTGAGGCCGGCATCGCCGAGCGCCTGCGCGAGCTCGAGGCAGGCAACGTTGCCGCCGTCGACCCGACGTCGGCTCAGGCCGCGCATGCGCGCTGCTCGTATAACCACGAAGGAACGTTTGTAAGGAGGGACGTGTAGACCATGGATCTTTCGACTTTGATGCCGCAACAGCTGCAGATTGTCAAAACGCTCGACCGTCCGCTGTTTGTCTCGGCGGGCGCCGGTTCGGGCAAGACCTTTACCCTCACGCGTCGCATCGTCTACGCGCTCTCGCCTGAATCCGGTCCGTTCGTTGAACATCTTGACCAGGTGCTCGCCATTACCTTTACCAAAGATGCCGCGGCCGAGATCCGTGACCGCGTGCGCCGTGCGCTTATCGACGAGGGCATGGACGAGGAAGCACTGACCGTCGACGACGCGTGGATCTCGACCATTCACGGCATGTGCTCGCGTATCCTGCGCGCGCATGCGCTGGAGCTGGGCATCGACCCCGAGTTCACGGTGCTCACCGATACCGACGAGCTTATGGACCAGGCTGTTGAGCATGTGTTGGCCCGCGCGACGGCGCCCGATGCCGCCCCCGAGCTCGCGGCATCGCTCAAGGCCCTCTATGCCTGGTATCCCATGGCGGGCGAGGGCGGTTCCTTTGGCGCTGGCGCGACCATCAAGGGCCTGGTGCGCGACCTGCTGGAGCTGTCGAGCCAGTTGCCGGGCGGTATGGACGACGTGTGCGTGGCGCGCGGGCAGGCCGATACCTCGGCACTCGCCGATGCCTATCGCGCGGCGCTGGGCGCAAGCAAGGCCGCGACCGAGAAGGCGCAGATGGCACTCGACGCCATTGACGCGTTCGAGGCGAGCGGCAAGACCATGGCCGATGCAGCGCGACTCATGATGTCGTGCACCATGCCGCGCGCGAGCAAGGCATTCCCTAAGGAGCAGGTCGAGCTGCTCAAGGCCGAGGCCGCCGATGCGTTTATCAATATCGTGCTTGCCTGCGGTGGCCCGGCGCTCGATGCGCTGGTGGGCCTGGCCCGTTCCGTGGAGGCTGAGTATCGCGCGCTGAAGGCTGCCCAGTCCGCCCTCGATAATAACGACCTGCTGCGTATGGCCTACGAGGCCCTGCGCGATTACCCTGCCATCCGTGCTGCGTACGAGGGCCGCTTTAAGATGGTCATGATCGATGAGTTTCAGGATACCGACCAGATGCAGGTCGATCTGATACGCTACCTGACGGGTGCGGGGGAGCGCGCGCTGTGCACCGTGGGCGATGCGCAGCAGTCCATCTATCGCTTCCGTGGCGCCGAGGTCGAGGTGTTCCGTCGTCAGGAGCGCAAGGTGGGCTCGTCTGCCGCGCCCGAGGCGACTGCCGTGGCCGATGCCCCTGCCGGCGAACTCGTCAAACTCGTGCGCAACTTCCGCAGCCATGACGAGGTGCTGCGTTACGTGGCACGCGTCTTCGACGGCGATGACGGCGGCCTGATGCAGAGCTTTTTGGATCTTGAGGCGAGCGACGGCCGCAAGGACACGCTGGTGGCGGACGCCTCGCGCCGCCAGGCCCTCTTTGTTGCCGGCGGCAGTATGCAGGAGCGCACACAGGCCAAGGCCCGCGCGATCGCCGAGCGCTTCCGCGCGCTTGCCGATGCCGGCCAGCCCCAGGGCGGCATGGTACTGCTGCTGGGCCGCATGACCAACGCCGATGTCTACGCCCAGGCCTTCCGCGATCAGGGGCTCGACTGCGTCATCGCAGGCGGCTCGGTCTTTGCCCAGGCAGCCGAGGTGCAGACGGTGCGTGCCCTGGTCTGCGCGCTCGCCAATCCGGCCGATACGGCGCAGGGCCTTATGCCGCTGCTCGCCTCGCCGATGTTTGCGCTCGGCGCCCAGGAGTTCCTGGCGCTGGCGACCAAGCTCGATGGCGAGACGGGGGAGACCTCGCGCCGGAATATCGACATGGGCATCATGAGCGATTCCGATGTGCCGGGCTTGCAGGGCTTGCCGCTTGTGACGCGTGCCCGCGAGGTGCTGCGCTACGCACTGCGTCGCGTGGGGCGTGATTCGTTCGCCGCCATCGCGCGCGACGCGGTCAATGCCTCCGGCTGGTTCGTGCGCCTGGCGCAGCGCGGCCCCGAGGGCAAGGCCATCGCCGCCAACGTGCTCAAGGCGCTCGACGCCGTGGCCGAGGAGGAGGCCGAGTTCGGCAACTCGCCGCGTTCCATCGCGCTGGCCTTCGACCGCTTCTTGGCGGGCAAGGAGGCCCCGGGTGCCCTCAACGAGGAGGGCGACGGCGCGGTGCGCATCATGACCGTGCATGCGTCCAAGGGTCTGGAGTATCCGGTCGTAGCGGTTGCCGAGTGTTTTGGCGTGCGCAAGCCGTCCGGTGCGGCTCAGATGGGGCGTGTCGAGGGCGGAGCGCAGGTCGTGGCACTGCCAGCTCGTTTTGATGGCGTTAAGCTTGCCGATGGGACCTTTGTGAAGGGCGATGACGTCAAAAAGCAGTTTGAGCATGTGTTTAAGGGCAAGGGCACGTCGCTGTGGCTGCCGCCGGAGCTCATGGAGGACGTCTGTGCGACGGGTTCTCCCGCCGAGGCATTTGCTCGCCTGCGCAACGACGACCTGCAGCTTTCGCTCGAGGAGCGGGCTCGTCTGCTCTATGTCGCCATGACGCGAGCGCGTGAGCTGGTCATTCTGGCGATGGATGCCGGCGTGAGCCGCGGCAAGGTGACGGCGCCGACCTTTGATGTCGAGACCGATCTGACCTACGATGTGCTGCGCCGTATTTTGCCGACCGATGCTCTGGATATGCCGCAGCTCGATGCCGACCGCTTGGTGTTCGACAACTCCCAGCTGGGCGACTACGAGCTCATTTCGCTCGCGGGCTTTACCTTTGGCGAGCAGACGTTTGAGGCCAACGCTTCGCTGGATGCCGAGGGCAGGCTTGTTCGTGGCGATGCCGATACGGATGCTGCCGACGATTCGGCCAGTACAATCGTCCCCGGTCCTGTCGACCCCAAGCCCGATTCGTTCGAGCTTGTGTATCCCCAGGCAGTGGGCGTGCGCATGGGCATCTGTCCGTATCCGATGCGTGACTCGTATGGCTACTCGTCAATCGCCGCGGCACTCCATGCCGAGACGGAAGACCGTGCCGCCGAGGCTCGTGTTCCCATGGACGAGGCCGGCGATGATGCGGAGTCGGATGGTTCCGAGATGACGGACGCAGACGTGGCCGCTGTCGAGCCCGCCGGCAATCCCATGGCGCTGGGCTCGGCCTTCCACGCCGCCTGCCAGTGGCTCATCGAGATGGGTGCCGATGCGCTGCCCGCTGAGCGTGCCGACGCCCTGGCTCGCCTGTGGCACCTGACGCCAGAACAGCGCGAGCGCTTCGATGTCGCTCTGGAGCGCTGGCTCAAGTCGTCGGTTCGTGCCGAGCTGTTCGCGTGGCCGTGCGTTCGCGCCGAGGTGCCGTTCTTCTCGCTGGGCTGCGAGGACGAGGACATCGCCCGCTACGGTGCATATGCCGAAGGCGCCATCGACGCTTTGGCGACCGACCCGGCCGATCCGTCACGCGCACTGGTCATCGATTACAAGACGGGTGGCACGCCGGATGAGACGCCGGACCAGCTGCTCGAGAAGCACGCCCTGCAGGCGCGCGTCTACGCCGACGTGTTGCACAAGGCGGGCTTTGAGACGGTGACGGTCAAGTTCGTTCGCGTGGAGCAGGCGAATCCAGCCATCTTCGTCGAACCCGCCGAACCTCAAGTAGTCATCTACAATCTCTAGCCCTCAGATAACTTGCGGTGGAATACGGGCTGTTTTGGCCAAAAAAGCCGCCAAACAGTCCGCATTTCACCGCAACTGCAAGAGGAGCCGTGTTGGTTTGGCTAGGTTCGGGTGCTGTCCGTGCCGTGCGGTAAAATCGTTCAGTCAGAACACGAACCCGCATCGGAGCTCATCACATGGCATTCGTCCATCTGCACAATCACACTGTTTTCTCCATGCTCGACGGCGCAACCCGTATCCAGGATATGGTCAATCGTGCCGTTGAGCTTGGCATGCCCGCCGTGGCCATTACCGACCACGGCTACATGTATGGCGTGCCCGACCTAGCGCTGGCCTGCGACGCCGTCAATCACAACACGCCCGAGTACAAAACCTGGAGCCACGACAAGGCCTTCTTGGAAAAGGACCGCCGCGACGAGCTGGTGGAGCCCGACCCCGAGGCAAACCCGCGCGAGCATGCCCAGTACGTCAAAGACATGGCCATGTGGGACGAGAAGGGCAACATCGACGAGCTCAAACCGCCCCTGGTCATCAAGCCCATCTTTGGCTGCGAGGTCTACTTTACGCCGGACGAGACCCTTGCCCGCGACCACAAGCCCGAGCTCTACCACATGATCCTTCTGGCCAAGGATCAGGAGGGCTACGTCAACCTAATGCAGACGGTCTCCGAGGCCGCCGTGCAGGGCTTTTACTACAAGCCGCGCGTGACGCTCGACAACCTGCGCCGCCATGCCAAGGGCATGATCTGCACGAGCGCCTGTATCGCGGGCATCATCCCCAAATACATCGACCGCGGCGACATGGAAGGCGCCATCAAGTGGGCCGAGACCTTCCGTGACACCTTTGATCCCGGCGACTTCTATATCGAGATTCAGGAACACGGCATCACCACCGACAACGGCCTGACCGACGAGCAGATGGACCGCACGCTCATCGACATCGCCAAACAGGTGGGCGTCAAGGTTATCGCCACCAACGACTTCCACTACCTGCGCCGCGAGGATGCGCCCGTGCAGGACGTCATCATGTGCATTGGCATGAACGCCAAGGTCGACGACCCCAACCGCATGCGCATGACCGGCTCGGAGTTTTACATGAAGACCGAGGAGGAGATGCGGGCGATGTTCCCGTATTGCCCCGAGGCCTGCGACAACACGCTCGAGATCGCCGACAAGTGCTATGTTGAGTTGGACTGGGACTCCATCATCCTGCCGCGCTTCCCGCTGCTCGATCCCGGCGAGACGCACGAGAGCCAGTTCCGCCGCGAGTGCGAGAAGGGCCTGCGCCAACACTACGGTGACGACTGGGCCACGCGCGAGATCGGCGGCGTCAACATCAAAGAGCGCTTTGAGTACGAATACAAGGTCATCTGCGACAAGGGCTTTGCCGCCTACTTCCTCATCGTTGCCGAGTACGTGCAATGGGCCAAGGACAACGGCATCGGCGTCGGCCCCGGCCGTGGCTCGGCCGCCGGCGCTATCGTCGCCTACGCCATGAACATCACCGCGTTCGACCCGCTCGAGAACGGCCTGATGTTCGAGAGGTTCCTGTCCCCGCAGCGTACCGAGATGCCCGATATCGATATGGACTTCGACGATGAACGGCGCCTCGAGGTCGTGGAGCACGTTCGCCAGCTCTACGGCCCCGAGAAGGTCACCCACGTCATCACCTACTCGACCATCAAGGCCAAGCAGGCCATCAACGACGCCGCGCGCGTCCTGGACTACCCGGTCTACATGGGCCAGCGCCTGTCCAAGATGGTCTCGAGCGACCCCAAGGTCAAGCTCAAGCAGGTGCTCGAAAAGCAACCCGGCAAAGAGGATCTGTTTAACCCCGATTTTGCCGAGGCCTATAAAAAGGACGACGACGCCCGTCGCATCATCGACACGGCGCTCTCGATCGAGGGCCTCACCCGTGGCGAGGGCGTGCACGCGTGCGCCGTTCTGATCTGCCGTGACCCCGTCAACGAGCACGTGCCCACCAAGCTCGATACCAAGGGCGGCGTCGAGATTACCCAGTACGAGGGCCATACCGTCGCCGACATGGGCCTGCTCAAGATGGACTTCCTGGGCCTGCGCACGCTGACGGTTATCTCCAAGGCCAAGGCCAACATCAAAAAGAACTTCGGTATCGACATCAAAGAGGAAGAGATCCCCTTTGACGATCCCGAGATCTTTAAGCTCATGGGCTCCGGCCACACCGCCGGCGTCTTCCAGGTCGAGTCCGCCGGCATGACGGCCACGATCAAGAACATGAAGCCCACCGAGTACAAGCACGTCGTAGCATTGATCGCCCTGTACCGCCCGGGCCCGTTGGGCGCCGGCATGGTCTCGTCCTACATCAACCGTATGAATGGCAAGGAGCCGGCGGTCTCCTACGACGACCGCCTGGACGACATCCTGGGCGAAACCTACGGCACCATGGTCTACCAGGAGCAGGTTATGCTCATCTCCGTCGAGATGTGCGGCTTCTCCAAGGGCGAATCGGACTCGCGTATCCGTAAGCCCGTGGCTAAGAAAAAGATTAAGCTGCTCACGTCGACGGTGCTGCACTGGGAGGATGGCTCGGACGAGACCACCTACGACCACTGGATGAACGGCGCTATCAAGAACAACTACACGCGCGAGGTCGCCCAGAAGATTTGGGACGATGTTCTTGAGTTCGCGTCCTACGCCTTCAACAAGTCGCACTCCGCCGGCTACGCCATCCTGGTTATGCAGACGGCGTGGCTCAAGGCGCACTATCCGCACGAGTACATGGCGGCCGTTCTGACGTCCTATACGGGTAAGACCGACAAGATCGTGCACTACGTCTCGGCATGCCGTCACGACGGCATCCCCGTGCTTTCGCC
Source organism: Collinsella sp. (assembly GCA_018365375.1). GTDB lineage: Bacteria > Actinomycetota > Coriobacteriia > Coriobacteriales > Coriobacteriaceae > Collinsella. The sequence continues at coordinate 157,392 of JAGZKE010000001.1, forward strand.
AGATGTCAACGAGTCCGGTACCGAGTTCACGGCTACCAAGGAGGGCGTGCGCTTTGGTCTGGCCGGCATCCGCGGCGTGGGCACCGGCGTGGCGCAGGCGATTATCGCCGAGCGCGAGGCGGGCGGTCCGTTTAAGACGCTGCACGACTTTGTCGAGCGCGTGGACTCGAGCCAGGCCAACCGTCGCGTGATCGAATCGCTGATCAAGGCAGGCGCCTTCGACTCCACGGGGTATCCGCGTCGTCAGATGATGCACTTTGTGGACAAGAACAACCCCGAGAACATCATCGATGCCGCGGTAAAGCGCCAGAAGGACCGCGCGAGCGGCCAGACGTCGTTCTTCGATATGTTTGGCGACGTTGAGGGCTCGGGCTTTGAGGTGAGCGTGCCCGATCCGGATGGCCAGGAGTGGGACCGCCACCTTAAGCTGAGCCAGGAGAAAGAGGTTCTGGGCATCTACGTCTCGGACCACCCGCTGCGCCCGTTTGAGTATGCACTAGCCAAGGCGCGCGACTTCTCGTTCTCGCAGATCGACACCGGCTACGAGGTTCAGAATCCTACGGGCGGCACCATCAACCAGGAGATTCCCGAGGGTAAGGCGCTGTGGTGGGCCGGCATGGTCTCGAGCGTGTCCAAGCGCGTGACCAAAAACGGCGACCCCATGGGTATCGTGCAGCTCGAAGACATGGAAGGCGAGGCCACGGTCGTGGTGTTCCCCAAGACCTACAAGGAGGCCGAGGGGTATCTGTACGGCGAGGTCGATCCCGAGACCGGCGCGCAGCTGTCCGACGCGTTTGTGCGCATTAAGGGCAAGCTCGAGCGCTCGGACCGCGGCGACCAGATCATCGCGCAGGAGATTGTGCCGCTGGAGCTTAGCGAGGAGAAAAACAAGCCCAAGGTCTTTGAGGTCATGGTGCCCAACAGCCGCTTTAGCCAGGGCAATATGGCGCGCCTGGCCACGGTGCTCACCACCAACCCGGGCGGCGACCGCGTGGAGATCTTTATTGAGCAAGTCGACGGGCGCGTGCTGCGTGCCGAGGTGCCGGCCAAGGTCAATGCACGCTCGATTCCGCTGCTGGCAGAGGCAAAGGCCATCGTCGGCAACCAAGGTCGCGTGACGGTGATCTAAGATGATTTTTCTGGGACGGGGATTAAAAAATCATTTTGGGTGACGCGCGGCGGAAGACCAGTTTTTCTGGGATGGGAATGATTTTCTCATCCCCGTCCCAGAAAAATCATTTGGCATGTGAGATTGGAGGAAGTGATGGCGCAGGGGACGTTTGTGCAGGCGCTCCGGAAAGAGGCGGCGCTGAGCGGCACCTTTATGAAGGGGCGTTCGCTCATGCTCAACGGCGCCGTGCTGTCGATCGAGGACAGCGGCTCGCGCTTCTCCAAAAATGTGACGGTTGAGGGCTCGGTGCGCGGTTCGCGTGGCGACCTGTACAAGACGCACGTGGCGCTCGACATGGACGAGCACGAGGTGATCGACTACGACTGCGATTGCCCCGCCGCCTATCGTTACCCCGGTATGTGCAAGCACGCTATTGCCACGGCTCTGGCGTATTTGGATGCCAGCGGCGCCGAGCCCGTCGAAGGTTTGCGCACGCCGGTCCGCACGTTTACGGCGCAGCCGAAACAGCCCGCGCGCACCGCGCCCAAAGCGCCGGCCGTCAATCCCAACTTTCCCTTTCCGGCGCCCGTCCCCACGAGTCCCAGCCTCATGGCGGCGCTCTCCGATCTTTCGGACGCACGCATGGATGAGCTGGCGAGCATGCGCCGCAAGCTCGCTGGCAGTGTGGATCCCGATGCCCCCAAGGCGGTGTTGGAGCCCTCGTTGGTGCCGTACTACAATCCACTGTTTGCCGACCGCTTTAGCTGGGCGCTCGAGCTTCGCATTCGTTGTGGATCGGTCTCCTACGTGGTCAAGGACATCGACGGCATGGCCGATGCCTACGTGCGCGGCGGCACCTTCTCGTACGGCAAGAAGCTCACGTTTGTCCATACGCCCGAAGCCTTCGAAGACGTGTCGACAAAGCTGCTCAACCTTGTTGTGACGACAGTTGCCTATCTCGATGACATCACAAGCTCGCGTTCGGCGTCGTACGACTTTGCCCGCAGCGGTTTTGTCGCCGAGCGTCAGTTGCCGCTGTCCGAGCATAGCATCGTATATGTGCTGGACCTGCTGCGCGGCCAGACCATCTCCTTTGAGCCCGCTTGGTCGCGGGGGACGACGACGCATCGCACCTATGACGTGGCGGTTGAGCTGTCTCCGCAAGGGGAGGACGAGGCGTCCGCTAAGCGCCCACCGCTCCTTGCCGCCAAAATCGCGCCGGCGGCTGGTGGTAGCTACGATCTGCGCCTGCCGGCCGATGCATACTGCTTTGCTTCGGGCGACGTAGCTTATCTGGTCGACACCCGCCGTGCGCGCCGCACCGATGTAGCGTTTGCCCAGCATGCGGCGCCGTTCCTATCGCGCTTGCTGCCCTGTCGCACGCCAGTCCATATCGCTGCCGACCAGGTGGGGGAGTTCTGTCGTATGGCTCTGCCCATTTTGCGCGACTATACCGACCTTACCGCGCCCGCTGCGCTCGATGCCGTGGCGCCCGAGCCGAGCTTTGCTATGGCAATCGGCGTCGACGATGGGCTCGTGACCTGCAAAATTACGGTTACCTACGGCGACTGGTCGGCAGACCTCTTTAGTCTGGGCGCTCCGGGCAGCCCCTTCGAAGAGCAGCGCCCGGGCGTGCCGCCCCGCGACGAGGTGGCGGAGTTTCGCGTTATGGACACGGCGGCTCTGTACTTCGATTTCTACGAGGGCGGTCTGGCGTTTGAGGAGCGCGATGACGAGAGCTTGTTCTGCCTGCTGATCGAGGGCCTATCCGCCCTGTCCAAGCTTGGTGAGGTCATGCTCAGCGACCGTCTGCGCCAGATTTCGGTCCGCCCCGCGCCCAAGCTTTCGGTGCGTGCGACCGTCAAGAGTAACCTGCTCGACGTCGAACTGAGCGCGAGCGGGCTTTCGGCGGCAGACCTTGCCATCTATCTGGACTCCTACAAGCGTCACCAGACGTTTGCGCGCCTTACGTCCGGCGACATCATTCGCCTGGACGAGGGCGCCCGAGCCGCGTTTGGCCTCGCCGAGGATCTGGGCGTCGATGCCGTCGACCTGCTCGACGGCGTGTTGCTTCCCGCATCGAGCACCCTGTTCGTCGATAGCATGCTCGCGCGCACGCCCGCGCTCGAGGCCGATCGCGACGCTGCGTTCCGCCGTACCGTCGAGCGTCTGGATACGCTCGGCAAGATGGACTTTACGGTGCCCGCCACGCTCAAGGCCACGCTTCGAGGCTACCAGGTCGATGGCTACCAGTGGCTCGGCTCGCTCGAGCACCTGGGTCTCGGCGGCATTTTGGCCGACGATATGGGCCTGGGCAAAACGCTGCAGATGATCGCACATATCCTGGCGCGTGTGGAAGCGGGGGACATTAAGCCCACGCTCGTGGTATGCCCCGCGTCGCTCGTGTACAACTGGACCGCCGAGCTGGAGCGCTTTGCCCCGTCGCTCGATGTGTGCGCCATCGTGGGTGCCAAGGCGCAGCGCCGCGTGCAGATAGCCGGCGCTGACGAGCATAACGTGGTCGTGACGTCGTATGACCTCATGCGCCGCGATATCGACGAGTATGCCGAGCAGGACTTTGCCCGTGTGGTGCTCGACGAGGCCCAGTACATTAAAAACCCGCTCACGCAGGTGGCGCGCGCCGCAAAGCGCCTGCCTGCCGGCGTGCGCTTTGCCCTGACGGGCACGCCCATCGAAAACCGCCTATCCGAGCTCTGGAGCATCTTCGACTTTTTAATGCCGGGCCTGCTCGGCACGCGCGAGTCGTTTGCCAAGCGCTTCGAAAGCCCGGTCGAGCATGCCGAGGGCGACAGTGCCGCTCGCCTGCAGGCGCTCGTGTCGCCGTTTGTGCTGCGCCGTGTCAAGGAGGACGTGGTGGCCGACCTGCCCGAAAAGATCGAGGACACTGTCGTGGCTCAGCTCGCCGGTGAGCAGCGCAAGCTTTACCTGGCAAATCAGGACCGCATCGCCCAGCAGGTGCAGCACCGCGAGGCCGGGGAGTTTAAGAAGGACAAGCTCAAGGTGCTCGCCGAGCTCACCAAGCTGCGCCAGATCTGCTGCGACCCGCGTCTGCACTACGAAGATTACAAGGCGGGGAGCGCCAAACTCGACGCTTGCATGGAGCTCGTGCATGGCGCGCTCGACGGCGGGCATCACATTCTGCTGTTCAGCCAGTTCACGGGCATGCTCGATATTATCGGCAAACGCCTGGCCAAGGAGGACATCGGCTTCCTTAAGCTCACGGGCGCTTCGTCTAAGGAGAGCCGCGCCAAGATGGTCGCACAGTTCCAAGCGGGCGAGGTTCCGGTCTTTTTGATTTCGCTCAAGGCGGGCGGCGTGGGCCTTAACCTGACGGCGGCCGACGTGGTCATTCACTACGACCCGTGGTGGAACGTGGCGGCGCAGGACCAGGCGACCGACCGCGCGCACCGTATTGGCCAGCAACATACCGTGACCGTGTACAAGCTCATCGCCAAGGACACGATCGAGGAGCGCATTATGCAGATGCAGGAGTCCAAGCGCGATCTGGTCAACAGCGTGCTCGGCGGCGACGGCATCTCGTCGGCACTGTTCACGCGCGAGGATGTTCTGGCACTGCTCGGCGGTGACGGTCGCTAGACTCGCTCGTTATGTGTTCATTTGCGATGCCGTGGATGGTTCTCCTGCCTTTGGGCATAAGAAGCATCGAGAACACCGGCACATCAGCAAAGGAGAACATCATGGCGAAATTCTTTAAGGATCCCGACGGCAAGCTCATTGCCGCCCTTGGCGACGACGTTGCGACCCCTGCCGGTTGCACGGAACTGACCGCAAACACCGAGGACGCGGCGCACGAGAAGCACGTACCTGTTGTCGAGACCGAGCGCGACGGTCACGTGATTCGCGCACGCGTTGGCTCGGTCGAGCACCCCAGCCTGCCTGAGCACTATATCGAGTGGATTGCCCTCGAGGCCGAGGGCCGTCTGGAGGTCCACTACCTCCAGCCCGGTATGAAGCCCGCGACGTTTTTTGCCGGCGGTTCCAAGACCGGCACCGTCTATGCCTATTGCAACCTGCACGGGCTGTGGTCCGCGACGTTCTAGGAGCGTGCCCCCGCTCGGGGTATCATAGCTAGCATATGCACATGCAAGCGCCGACTGCATCTTGCGGCCGGCGCTTTTACTACGACAACGACGGTTTACGACGGAAAGGGCTGAGCCATGAAGCTCGCACTTGCACAGATCGATATGCGCCTGGGTGATATTGAGGGTATCTGCGGTCGCATCGAGGACCAGGCGCGCCTGGCCCACGAGCGCGGTGCGCGCGTGCTGTGCGTGCCGGCTCCGCTCTTTATGGGCGCCCTGCCCTGTGGCCTGGTGGGCGCTGCCGACTTTGAGCACGATATGCTTGCCGGTCTGACCGGCGTTGCCGAGCGCATCCAGGAGCTCGACATGATCTGCATCGTGCCCGCGGCGGTTTCGTTTGAGGGGCAGCCCCTGCTCGACTATATGATGCTCAAGGACGGTCGCGTGGTGCCCGCGCGCGCAAGCATTGCCCTGCAGCGCGGCGAGAACAACGACGCGCGTTGGGCACCGCCGGTGTTCGACGTGGACGGCGTGCGCATCGCGGTGATCTTCGACTTGGACCGCGAGCTCGAGATGCTGCCGACCGGTGTCGACCTCATTGCCTATTTCCAGTTCAACGCATTCGATATGACCGACCGCGAGACCGCTGCCGTTGCCGCCGTGCGCAGCGGAGCTTACCGCAAGATCGCATCCAAGCGCAGCGTGTGGTTTGCCTGCATGGCGCCGGTCGGTGCGTACGACGAGTCGGTGTATACTGGCGGGTCGTTTGTGCTCGACGACTGCGGCCGCGTGGTGGCCCAGGCGCCGTGTTTTGAGGAGAGCCTGCTGGTCCAGGAGATCCAGCGCGGCGTGATGCTCGACGCTCTGGAGGACCACGAGCTGCCCGAGTTTCGCTCCGAGGAGTGGCTGTGGCAGGCACTGGTGCTCGCCGTGCGCGACAACGCCCGCGCTCATGGTACGTCGCGCGCCGTGGTGGCGCTCGAAGGCGACCTGCCGTCGTCCCTGCTGGCGGCGCTGGCCGTCGACGCCCTGGGTCCGCGCAATGTAATCGGCCTGGTGCTGGGACGCAACCGCATCTTTACGCCGGCGCAGGAGGAGGCCGAGGCGGCTCGCTGCGCCGCCGTTCGCGCCATTGCCGAGCGCCTGCATATTCGCACGGTTGAGCGCGATGCGCCGGATGCCGCGCGCGTTCTCGACCGCGACGTGTCGGCGGGCAATGCCGAGCGTCTGCGCTCGCGCACGCTGGGTTTGATGCTGGAGGACACGGCGCTCGAGCTGGGCGCGATGGCGCTGAGCCCGCTTTCCAAAACCGAGTACGCGCTGGCGGCACCGGCGCTTTGCGGCGGCTACCAGGGAGATTATGCGCCCTTTGGCGACGTGTACCTGTCGACGCTCGAGTTTGTGGCGCGCGTGCGCAACCGTACGTCTGCCGTGGTGCCGCAGGAGCTTGTGACGCTCAACGCGGTGGAGGACTGCATGGAGCGCGTGCTGGCGCAGGCGCTCTCGACGCTCGATGGTCCGGTCGATATGCTCGACCGTGCGGCGCAGCTGCTGGGCGGGCTTGAGCCGGGCGAGGTCGATGGCACGCTCGAGTCGCACGTCGACCGCAATCGTCCATTCGACGATATCCCGATGGCTGCCGGCAAGCCCGAGGCCTGCTCGCTGCTGTTGATGCTCGTGCGCCAGGGCGAGGCTGCCCGCCACCAGCTGCCGACAGCGCCGATCGTCTCGGCCCGCTCATTTGCCGAGCGCTCTTGGCCGTATATGCTCGCGTGGTCCGATCTTGGCCTTAGCGGTAAAGAGCGCATGACGGTCGATTCGCTGGCGCGCGCCGAGGTGCGCCGCTATGCCGACGAGGACACAAGCGAGCGCATGCGAAACGAGATGATGGGCGTGCTCGGTGAGCTGCTGGGTATTTCGCCCGAGCAGATGGAGGAGCTGCGCTCCGAGGACGGTCAGCGCCGCCTGCACGAGGGCATGAAGAAGTTTGAGGGCGAGGTCCAGGACGCCATCGATAAGATGATGGGCGGCCAGGGCGGCCCTCAGGGCGGGCCTCAGGGCATGCCGACGCCTCATCCGCCGGTGGATCCCCGTCAATTCCCGTTCTTTTCTCAAAATTAACTATGGGATGGGATTCGCTCCCAACCCCGACACTTCAACTAAGCATCTTGGCCCCGTTGTGTTATTCTAGAACAGACGTTCGTGAATAGTGCGCGGGGCCTTGCCTTGCGTTTGACAAAAGGCGAGGGGAGGCTGGCTTGGTTATCTTGGGAATCGACCCCGGTTTGGCCCATACGGGTTGGGGGATTATCGAGGAACGGCGCGGCGAGGTTCGCTGCCGTGCCTACGGTTGCATCGAGACCAGCGCCGGAAGCCCGCTTGCGGTGCGCCTGTCGCATATTGCCCACGACCTTAAGGATGTCGTCGAGCGGTACCGTCCCGACACGGCGGCCATCGAGAGTATCTACTTTGGTGCCAACGTCCGCTCGGCTATTCCTACGGCACATGCCCGCGGCGCCGCTCTTGTGGCACTTTCGGAGTGCGCGCTCGAGATTGGCGAGTACACGCCCATGCAGATCAAGCAGGCTGTGGTGGGCACCGGTGCCGCGGATAAGCGGCAGGTCGCCTACATGGTGCGTACGCTCACGCAGCTCGACCACGACCCGCATCCCGACCATGCCGCCGATGCCCTGGCCTGCGCCATTTGCCACGTTAACTTAAGCCGCACCCGCGCCCTCACCGGTGGCGAGTTCTATCAACAGAGAGGAACCGGATACTGATGATTTCCCAGCTCCATGGAACGCTTGTCGAGGCCACGATGAGCTCGGCCGTCGTCGATGTATCGGGCGTGGGCTTTGAGCTCGGCATCTCGGGCAGCACCGCTGCCACGTTGCCGACGCCCGGCGGCGAGGTCCGCCTCTACACGCGCATGCAGGTGCGCGAGGACGCCATGACGCTCTTTGGCTTTGCCTCCAAGGACGAACGCACGATGTTCGACCGTCTTGTGTCCGTTTCGGGCGTGGGTCCGCGTCTGGCGCTTGCCGTACTTTCCACCTATACGGTGGGGCAACTGTACTCCCTGGTGATGGCCGAGGACGACAAGGGCATGGCCAAGGTGCCCGGCGTGGGTAAAAAGACAGCTCAGCGTCTGATCCTGGAACTTAAGAGCACCTTTGCCAAGGACAAGGGCTTTGTGCCGGTCGACGTGATTCCCGGACAGGTTTCGATGCCGGTTCCCGCCGCCGCTCCCTCGGCGATCGATGATGCCCGTGCGGCACTCCTTTCCATGGGCTTTAGCCCGCAGGAGACCGATGTTGCCCTGAGCGGGTATGATGGGCAGAATATGCGTGTCGAGGATCTGCTCGGCGCGGCGCTTAAGCGACTCGGAATGGATGCGTGATGTGGGAAGCCGATGACTCTCAGGACCTGTGGGCGACGCCCGGCAACTCGCCGGCGGCATCCATGGCGCACGGCGAGCGCATGGTGGGCTCGGAGCTGACGGCCGAAGACCTCGATGTCGACCGTACCCTGCGTCCCCAGCGCTTGGATGACTACTGCGGTCAGGAGCATATCAAGCAGAGCCTTCGCGTGCTCATCGAGGCAGCGCAGAGCCGTGGCGAGACGCTCGACCACGTGATTTTCTCGGGTCCTCCGGGCCTGGGTAAGACCACGCTGGCCACCGTTATCGCCAACGAGCTGGGCGCTCAGATCAAGACCACGAGTGGCCCTGCCATCGCGCGCACGGGCGACCTGGCAGCCATCCTTACTAACTTGCAGCCGGGTGATGTGCTGTTTATCGACGAGATCCACCGCCTCAACCGTTCGGTCGAGGAGGTCCTGTACCCCGCGATGGAGGACTTTGCCCTCGATATCGTGATTGGCAAGGGTCCGGCGGCTCGCTCGATTCGCCTGGATATTCCCAAGTTTACGCTGGTAGCGGCAACGACCCGCTCAGGCATGTTGACCGGCCCGTTGCGCGACCGCTTTGGCATTTCATATCGCCTGGATTACTACACGGTCGAGGAGCTCGCGCAGATTGTGACGCGCTCGGCGACTATCCTGGGCGTGACGATCGACCATCCCAGTGCACTCGAGATCGGCTCGCGTTCGCGCGGCACGCCACGTCTTGCCAACCGCCTGCTCAAGCGCGTGCGCGATTACGCACAGGTGCGCGGCAACGGCCCCATCGAGCTCGATATCTGTCGCCAGGCGCTTGAGTTCTTCGAGATCGACGAGCTCGGTCTGGACTGGATGGATATTCGCATTTTGGAGACGCTCGCTAAGACGTTCTCCGGTCGTGCCGTGGGACTTACGACCCTTGCCAGCGCGGTGGGTGAGGACCCGGGCACGCTCGAGGATGTCTATGAGCCCTATCTGCTGCAGTGCGGGTTGATGATTCGTACGCCGCAGGGCCGTCAGGCAACCCTTCGCACCTTTGAGCACTTGGGCATCGAGCCAGCCGTTTAGAGACGGGTTTGTTTTGGCTAGTCTGTAGGCTATCGCTGAGCATTGGATAAACATATCGCCATTCATCGGTTACGGGTGTTTTACTATTGCGCGCCCGTGCTATGCTGAATTGGTCTTTTTCTCATTCGGTAACGAAAGGACCGCCCATGCCTACTGACATCGAAATCGCACGTTCTGTCACGCCGCTGCCCATTACCGAGGTGGCTAAGAACGCCGGCGTCGACGTAAAGCACCTGATTCCGTACGGCTTCGACAAGGCTAAGGTCGACTATTCACTACTCAACGAGCCGACCGATCACCAGGCCAAGCTCGTCCTCGTGACCGCTATCAACCCAACGCCTGCGGGCGAGGGCAAGACCACCACGACCATCGGTCTGGCCGATGGCCTGCGTCGTCGCGGCGTCAAGAGTGCCGTGGCCCTGCGCGAGCCTTCGCTCGGCCCCGTCTTTGGCGTTAAGGGCGGTGCTGCCGGCGGCGGCTGGGCTCAGGTCATCCCCATGGAGGATATCAACCTGCACTTTACCGGCGACTTCCACGCTATCGGTGCTGCCAATAACCTGCTGGCCGCAATGCTCGACAACCATATTCAGCAGGGCAATCAGCTCGGTATTGACGTTAAGCGCATCACTTGGAAGCGCGTCGTCGATATGAACGACCGTCAGCTGCGCCACGTTATCGACGGCATTGGCGGTAAGGCCCAGGGCGTGCCGCGCGAGGACGGCTTCGATATCACCGTCGCCTCCGAGGTCATGGCAATCCTGTGCCTGTCTACGAGCATCAGCGACCTCAAGGAGCGCCTGGGCGAGATCGTCGTCGGCTACAGCTTTGCCGGCGAGCCCGTCCGCGCCCGTGACCTTAAGGCTCAGGGTGCCATGGCGGCCCTGCTCAAGGACGCGCTCAAACCCAACCTGGTGCAGACGCTCGAGGGTACGCCCGCGTTTGTCCACGGCGGTCCCTTCGCCAACATTGCCCACGGCTGCAACTCCATCATGGCCACGCGTATGGCGATGCGCTTTGGCGATGTCGCCATTACCGAGGCCGGCTTCGGTGCCGATCTGGGTGCCGAGAAGTTCCTCGACATCAAGTGCCGCATGACGGGCGTTCGCCCCAGCGCCGTCGTGGTCGTCGCGACCGCTCGTGCGCTGAAGTACAACGGTGGCGTCGCCAAGGCCGACCTCAACGAGGAGAACCTCGAGGCACTCAAGGCTGGCATGCCCAACCTGCTGCGTCACGTCGACAACATCCAGAACGTTTATGGTCTGCCCTGCGTAGTCGCCATCAACCGTTTCCCGACGGACACCGAGGCTGAGCTTGCGCTCATCGAGTCCGAGTGTCAGAAGCTCGGCGTCAACGTTAAGCTTTCCGAGGTCTGGGCCAAGGGCGGCGAGGGCGCGCTCGACCTGGCCGATGAGGTCATGCGTCTGATTGAGCAGCCGAGCGAGCTCAAGTTTGCCTACGAGGATGGCGCCGATGTTGCCGATGCCCTCGAGGCCGTCGCCACCAAGGTTTACCGTGCCGACGGCGTCGACTTTACGCCGGCTGCCAAGCGTCAGCTCGCCGAGCTGCGCGAGAACGGCTTTGGCAACCTGCCGGTGTGCGTCGCCAAGACGCAGTACAGCTTTAGCGACAACGCCAAGGCCCTGGGCGCTCCCGAGAACTTCCGCATCACGGTGCGTGAGCTCAAGGTTTCCGCCGGTGCCCACTTTGTGGTCGCACTGACTGGCAGCGTTCTGACCATGCCGGGCCTGCCCAAGGTCCCCGCGGCCGAGAACATCGACGTCGACAACGACGGCAACATCACCGGCCTGTTCTAAGCCTGCTGTCCATAGCTGCTAGCCCGCCCCGCCGCGCCCACAAGGCACGGCGGGGCTTTTTGATCCTTAGGCCCGCGCATGTCTTGTAGATACCGACGGGCTCTGCCCATCATAGGCTTTTGCGCGGGTAGAATGCATGGATAACTTGATGCTCACGCGCGACGGAAAGGAATCGTTGCATGGATCAGGACAAGACAACCGTGATGGGCGGCTACGGTTCCGCGCAGGCTGGCGATAGCGCCGATGCGACCCGCGTTGTTCCCAACCCCGGATATACCGACCCCGCCGCGACGCAGCCTTCTGCCGAGCCCACCCGGGTTATGGGCTATGGCGACACGGCGCAGGATTCTTGCGCTGCATCTTCGCAAGGCCCCCATGGCAACGCAGCTCCGGACCCGTTTGATTATGCGTCGCAGGATTCTTATGCCGCTTCGACACCGAATCCCTATGATGACCTGCCGCAGAATCCCATTCCGCAGCCCCAGCAGACGACGTATATGCCTCGCACGGCGCAGCCTCGCTACGAGTCGCGCGAGCCGTATCGCGTGTACCCCAAGTCGATTCCGCAATATGGCGAGGACGAGGAGAAGAAGCCGTCGCGTTCGTCGAGCGTGATCAAGAAGATCCTCATCGTGCTGGCGATCTTCTTTGCCCTCTCGATTGTGTTTGCCATCGTGTCGGGCATGCTCAACAAGCGAGGGAGTTCAACGGCCGATACCGCTGCCGAGCAAACCGAGTCCGCCTCGTCTAGCACCGTCGATCTGAGCGATATCCCGGGGCAGTACTGGTCCAACGCCAAGAAGCTCCTCAAGTCGCGCGGCGCCGATCTTTCGAATGCCGTGGTCCTGACTGATGATGGCTCAACGCCCGTCGTCGATTCCAACTGGGTCGTTACTTCTGCCTACTATAACGACAACGGCAACCTCGAAATTCAACTCACGCACAAGAATGGCTCGGGCAACTCGTCCGACGGCCAAAGCGGTACCGACAGCTCGAGTTCCAATACGCTGGAGGACTTGAGCAACAAGGCACAGGAGCTTGGGGATAAGGCCCAAGAGCTGGGTGACACGGCTCAGAATCTCGGCGATACCGCGCAGAGCCTGGGCGATATGGCAACGAACGCCTGGGATGCCCTGCAAAACGGCATCTCGGGCGCGCAGGGAAACTAGCTGTTAAGCGGGCTACAACTGCTCGGCCGGACGCTCGGGCGAGCTGAAGCCCGAGTCAAATGTGACGACGCACGAGACATCGGGCCGGCGCTCGTGCACGATGCGCGTGACGAGCTCCAGCAGCTCCTCGTCGGATATGTCAAAGCCGTCGGGACGCACCAGGTCAAACGAAACGAACCCGTCGTGCTCGTGCAGGTCGTGGATGGAGAGCGCGGGGTCGATCTGCATGACGCCGCGCTTGACCCAGCCGCGCAGGTCGTCGCTGGTGGTGGCGATGGGGTCACAGTGCAGCGTGATGCCGATGCCCATCTGGCGCTTGATGTCGTGCTCGATGGTGTCCAGGATCTCGTGGTGTTCAAACGCGTCGCCCTCGCCGGGCATCTCCACGTGGGCGCTGGCAAACTGACGACCGGGGCCGTAGTCGTGCACCATCAGGTCGTGTGTGCCCAAGACCTGCGGATAGGACATGATCTTGTCGCGGATTGCCTGGACGAGCTTGGGGTCGGGCGCTTGCCCCAGCAACGGGCTGATGGCGTTGCGCACTAGGCCCATGCCGCTGATGCAGATGAAGATGCCCACACCCAGGCCTGCCCAGCCATCGAGGTCAAAGCCGGTCGTCTGCGAAATAAGCGCCGCCACCAAGACCGAGCCCGAGGTGATGACGTCGTTTTTGGAGTCCTGTGCTGTGGCGATGAGCGTCTCCGAGTCGATGCGATCGCCCAGCGTGCGGTTGAACGCTGCCATCCAGAGCTTAACGAGCATGGACAAGACGAGGGCGGCTAAGGAGAGCACCGAATATGCAGTGGGGGAAGGCTTGATGATCTTAGTGACCGACTCGAGGATCAGATTGATGCCGACGGCGCAAACCAGGACGGCGACGAACAGGCCGGCGAGGTACTCATAGCGACCGTGGCCATAGGGGTGGCCTTCGTCTGCCGGGCGGCTGGCAAGGCGGAACCCGAGCAGGCTCACGATGTTGCTCGAGGCATCGGAGAGGTTGTTGAAGGCGTCGGCGACAAGCGAGACGGAACCCGCGAGCAGGCCCGCGATGCCCTTGGCCAGGCACAGCGTGATATTGAGGCCGATGCAGATGAGGCTTGCGGCAAACCCCGCGTTGGTGCGGCAGGAGGTATCGACCGGCTCGCTCTCGCTGCCGGGAACAAGCGTATGTACCAGCCGATTTACAAATAGCATAACGGTCGTCCTCACAATCATGTTTAAGGGGATAGTGTAGCTCGCACGGACGCGTCGTGCGACGATGCTCAGAAAATGCAGCAATGGTCTGCCGATGCTAACGGGCACGGGGCGGAGGGGGGGGCGGTTGCCCGCATGGCTTTGAGCCCGCTGCGCCTTCCCGTCTGCCTGGGTGGTCCATTTTGGGCCACATGGGTATGGGCATGTGCCAGTTTGCTCGACATACTTAATGTCGACAGCCCCTGTGCAAAGGAGGACGTTTCCATGGACGAGATGTTTGCCATTAAATGTCAAAACTGCGGCGGCCCTATGTACTCGCACCAGGCTAAGCGCAGCTTTGAGTGCGCCTATTGCGGCGCGGTCATTCCGTGGCAGGCGGACGCCGGAGAGCCCAAGAGCGCTTTGGGCATTCGCCATACGCCGTTGACGGTGGTGGATGGACTGCTCAAGCTCACGCATGTGTCGCAACTCGAGCGCCCGGAGGACCCGGACTGGTATTTCTTCAATTCGCACTGGCGCAATCAGTCGGTCCTGGAACATCTGCTGTGGGAGGATCGCGGCACGGCGCAGGAGTTCCAAGAGGCCACGCATGTGAGCATTCCCTGCCCCTTCTGCGGAGCGTCCTTTGAGGGTGAGTCAACGCAGCGTGTGTTTGAGTGCCCGTCCTGCGGCAACAAGATCGGCATTGCTGACCTGCTCAAGCCCGGTACGTTTAGCAAGCGCCTGACCTTGGGCGTGGGTGCGGAGTATGTGCCGGAGCAGGGTATTCCATGCGAAATCTCGCCGCAGCAGGCGCGTGCCAACGCACTGCAGCTGGTGCGTCAGTACCCCGACGCCTTTGCCGGGCACGATGTAGAAGATGCGATCCAAAACGACATGATGCTCTTCTATTTCCCCATGGCGCTCGCGGACCTGCGCATGATGGCGTCCTTCCCGGGCAAGGGCCTGAGCAAGGAGACCTTGGTGTACTACGAGGTACTCGATTGGGCGTATCCGCGGGCAAACTACCTGGACGTTCGTCTTATGGGCATTTTGGAGCCGTGGGACTTTGGCAAGGTGGGGCCGTTCGATCCTGCCATGCAGGAGGGCGACTTTCGCGTTGTCTCCGTCGATGCATCTACCAAGGACCAGGTGGTCATTGATAAGCTGGCGCTCGACATTGCCGGCAACGATGCCGAGGCGGTACTGGGGCTCAATAAAAAGAGCATCCGCACCTGGGCGCGCAAGGCTCGCAAGCATAAGGACGGCCTGGTGATGGTGCCGGTTTACTTTGTCGACCGTCCGGCAACGGACAGCCGCGACGGCGAGCAGGTGCGCATCGCCGTAAACGGCCAGACGGGCCGTGCAGCAGCGGTGGTGTTTAGCGACAAACGCGAAACGCATATCGTGGCGCCGCTCAGCCCGAGCCTGCATCTGTCCGGTGAGAGCACCGTGCACGCCACGCCCGTCGAGGTCAAATATGTTAAATCGCCCTTCCTGTACCAGATCGTGCGCCGTGGAGGCGGCGAGCAACCGCGCCAGGTTGCAGCCGCCGTCGAGGGTTCCTACCGAGAGGAGAAGCCCAAACGCCGCGGTCTGCTGGGTGCGCTATTTGGGAAGTAGGGAAGCGCAGCCGGTTGGCGCTGCGATGCGATAGTTAGAGGAACGGGGCAGTCCGCAGAAGTGCGGACTGCCCCGTTTTTGTGTTGCGGGGAAGTACTGGGCACTTCATTAAAGGTCTTCGCACGGACTCGAATTTCAATGTCGTCTAACGCCTTCGTGCAGGATTCCCGAAGTGACTAAAATGTGACCATAGAGGCAGTTTTAGCGAACCCCGCGGGAGTGACGCGTATGGACAACAACACGCTGCTGTTCCAGGACAAAGGTTCGGGTAGGTTTAAAGACGTCAAGATCTACCCTAACTGCATCGAGGTGCTCAAGAAGGGCACTTTTGGTGGCAAGCACACCGAGATTGTTTATCTTAAGGACATTACGGGGGTCAGCAGGATCAAGGGCCGCGACGTTTTCCTACGTAACAGGCTGTTGACTGCCTGTGTCTTTAGTCTGAGCAGCCGCTCCCAAGCTCAGGAGTTCGTGAATGCGCTGAACATGGTGATGTAGCCGATAACGGTGTTCGGGCTAAGGTAAAAATCGGGGCGCAGAACGGTATTCTGCGCCCCCCCCAATTGAGTCGATGTGTCTAAAAGGCGGGCTTGCCTATTCGCTGTCGTCCCCAACGTTTTCGCGGTCATTGGCAAGCATCGCCGCGCCGGCGACCGTTGTCGCCACGGCGGCGGCAGCGAGCCCGGCGGCAACGCCAGAGCCGTCGCCCGTGTCGGCGAGTTTTCCGGTCGAGCCCTTGCTCTTGTTGCCGCCGCCGTTCTTGTCGGCGCCGTCTGCGTTGGAACCCGTGCCGCTACCGGTGCCGCCTGCACTGCCCGAGGCCGCTACGGTAAAGCTTGCGGCTCCATCGCTGGCGAGCGTGTAGCTCTGCGCCGCGTCGCCCAAGAGACCGTTCACGCGCACCCAGTACGTTCCCGCGGTAAATGCCTCGCCCTCGGCCATCGCCGTTCCCGGAGCGCCGTTCGCGTCGTGCACAAACTCGAGCTGGGCCGTGCAGGCATCGGTTTCGAGCTTGCCCTCGAGTGATGCCGCAATCTTGGCGCGCACGTCTTCGCCGGCCTTAAGGCCTTCGAGTCCCTCAAAATGGGGCGTCAGCGCGCGTGGATCGATATCGATGGGCACGGAGCCCCGCAGCTCCGTAACGGTCTCGTTGCCCAAGGCGTCGACATCCACATATTCGATGGCAAACGCATGGCCCGAAGCTGCCACGTTGAGTACGTTGCTGCTGTCGACGAGGCGGAAATGACCCTCGCCAACGGTCTTGCCGTCCTGGAATGAGGCATCGCTCAGCGAGTCGCCGTACGTCATGCGCATGCGGGTCGGGAGATAGTACGGGAGATAGTACGAAGCCGTCTGCTTGTGCTCCGTATCGTAATTGCGCTGGTAGATGCTCCGGGCCAGCGCCGCATCAACAAAGTCGGATGCGATGATGCCAATGTGCTTGAGGTAATCTGACTTTGTATCCTCGATGCCGCTGGGATTGATGTACGGGCTCTTATACAGATGCTCGTTGACTACTCGTGCCGAGGTAAAAGGATTGCCTCCGTGCGACAAGCCCGTGCAGCTGGTGTAGTTGATAGACCAGCAACGCTCCAGGACTTTCTCCTTGGCCCCGTTATCGTCCTCGACATCTACCTCGTTGCGCGTGCGCCCGGTCGTTTCCTTCAGCGCATTATCGACCCAGCTGAGCTTGTCGGTTCCCGTGAGTTTGTACTTGTCCTGGGCGTATACCTTGGTGCAATAGGGCTCTTTGTCGCCTGTTTCCCCCGCGGCTTCAAAGCCCCGCGCGTCTTGGACGAGGCACATGGAACTGCTGTCGGTGTGCGCTGCGATTTTGTTATCCCATTCGGTGAGGTCGAGTCCCCACGTGTGGCCGCTTACGCTGTCGCCGTCGAGTCCAAATCGACGTAGCAGGACGATCTTTCCGCGCACCTCGCCCAGTGTGGGAACGCGGCTCGACGTATAGAACAGTTTGGGGTTGTCGTCCAAAACCTTGGCGAAAGCCGTCGTAACACTTTCGTCGGTAGCCTCGTCGTTGCCTCGTGATACAAGCATGATGAGCGCTTCTGTCGGGTTTTCGTTCAAAAACGTTTTGAAGTAGCCTATGACATCGGAAAGATGCAAAAAGTACGCGTCTTTTTTGAGCAGGTAGTACATCCCATGGTCGATGCCAGGGTTGTCGCCCTTTCCGAGACGGATATCAAAATAGCGAATGCCTTCGAGCAGCTGCGTGGGAATGTAATCCTGCTGGCATTTTACTTGCGAGGATTGGGGCTCAGTGTCGTTGTCCACGCTGCAGGTGCCCGAATCGTGCGTGCCCGGGATGCTCAGCTCGTCGAGGAACTTGTTGTCGTCGACGTATTTCATCCAACATGGCCCATCGACGTAGCTGCTGTACGTGATCCAGTCGAGGCTGCTAACCGTGGCATCGTTCTTTTTCATGTCGTAACCGATAAGTTCGAGCTCCCACGGAATGCTCTTACTCTTATGGCAGATCTTATTGTTGTCCTGGTCTTCGCCGTTCGATTCTATTGCCAGGTACTTAATGTCTTTTTTCTCGGTTTCTTTCTCGACCGTGCGGTCTCGGATGATATAGGTTCCGTTTGATTGACGCTCGAACGCAAAAGAGCGACTGGGCTTGCCGTCATGCTCGCCACTCCATACGTGGATGACCTTTCCGTCTTTGTCCGAGTCGCCATCGACCGACCAAATGCTGTAGCCCGTCTTTTTATGCTCTTCGAAATTGAGCAAGGTGCGGATAGCATACCAGTTTGTATCGTCATTCTTGGTCG
>JAGZKE010000004.1:0-133740 GCA_018365375.1 Collinsella sp.
TCCCCCTAACCTCCACCATGATGGACCTGTAGCTCAGTTGGTTAGAGCGTCCGGCTGATAACCGGGAGGTCACAAGTTCGAATCTTGTCAGGTCCACCATCAAAAACGTGAAGAGCCCCGGGGCATTGCCTCGGGGCTCTTTTCTTATCAAACAAAAGTAGTCAAAATACCCCGTCCCAAATTAACTACTTTGATTTTGTGTGCTGGGCGAAAGATTGGGTAGTATAGCTATTCAATGCGGCGACCCTGCCGCCTGTTAACCGCTACGTACCGGAGGTGTTCCATGGTTCGTGTCGACATAGAGACCATCGTCATGGCCGCCGGTCCCGTGCCATCGCTTATCGTGCTTCGCGAACGCTGCAGCAAGTCGGATTCCCCCGCGCCGCTGCGCTCCCTCTCCATCCAGACTGGTTCGTTTGAAGCTGCTGCCATCAGCCGCGGCATCGATAGCGGCCGCGCCGAGCGCCCGATTACCCATGACCTGCTGCTCGATACCGTTGACGCCCTGGGCGCCAAGCTCGAGCGCATCGAGATCGTTCGCGCCGAGCCGCCGGTGTTCTACGCGACGATCGTCGTACTGGCCGATGGCGAGGAGCGCAAGATCGACGCCCGCCCCAGTGACGCCATTGCCCTTGCCGTGCGCAGCAATGCCCCCATGTTTGTGGAGGACGACATCATGAATCGCCTGGGCACTGTTTCCACCCACGCCGAGGAAGTCGACGACGAGCAGGAGTTCGAGAAGTTCGACGAGTTCGTCCATACGCTCTCCCCCGATGACTTCTAAATGTCTGGCACGCGAGCGGAGAGGTCGCTGATGGGTACCCGCGTATCGGCTGAAGCGGCCGCCATCGCGCGTGAAGCCCAGATGCGCTCGGAGGCTTCTGAGGCGGCTCGCATTGCCTATGTGACGCAGGCCCGCACGCTTCGCGAGCGCCGCGGCTCGTTTATCAAGATGGTTGTCGTCTCCGCCCTTGTCGCGGCAATCTGCTCGCGCCTTCGTGGTACAGTTGGTGCGCTTGGGTTTTCGATTTCAACAGGCTTGGTAATCTGGGGTGTGGTCGATGCAGTAATGCTGACCAACCAGATCAAGGTACTCGACAAGCGCGCGATGGATATGATGCGCGCCCGCGACGCTGCCGCCAAGATCGCTGCCGAGGCACAAGAACTGTAACGACGCCGGACTCGATGGGAAGGTCTAAAGATGGCACAGGATATGCAGGACGCCGGTAACGTCTCCGCCGAGCTCGACGCCATGGTGTGTGACCTGATTGGTGCGTTCTTGGACGACCTTGCCGCCGGCGAGAATCCGGGCGTAGTTGTGGCGATCGAGGACGCTGCTTCCAACCGATATCTGGCGGCGCTCGACGAGGACGGCGAAGAGGCGTGCCTCGAGGCGGCCACCAACTTTATCTCCGAGCACAAGATGGGTCTTAAGGACGAGGGCCTGGGCCGCATCGCCCGCTATGCCATCGGCTACACCGGTTGTGTCGAGATTGACGGCGGCTACCACGACGCTCTGCTCGTGAGTTTCTTTGAGACGGCGCTCGAGAGCGGTTTTTCGGCATATGTGCTGTATGAGGGCATGGGCGCCGGCGATGGTTTTATGTGGAGCGACCCTGAACCTGCAGGTGAGGAAACCCCTCTTATCTAAAATCGCTAAAATAAACGAGTTTTCGGTAAAAGGCTCAATATTCCCGCTGAGCGTTGTATCGCTGGGCGGGTCGCATACGCGTGCCGTTTGTATATAGATAGAAGATAGGGGAACTACATGCGCGTAGACAATCTGAGGAACATCGCCATCATCGCCCACGTCGACCACGGCAAGACGACGATGGTCGACAAGCTCCTGCGTGCCACGGACGCCTTCCGTGCTAACCAGCAGGTCGAGGACCGCGTCCTGGACTCTAACGACCAGGAGCGCGAGCGCGGCATTACGATTCTCGCCAAGAACATCTCTATCGAGTACAAGGACGTTAAGATCAACGTCATCGACACCCCGGGCCACGCCGACTTTGGCGGCGAGGTCGAGCGCGTGCTGCGTATGGCCGACGGCGCCCTGCTGCTGGTTGACGCTTTTGAGGGCCCCATGCCCCAGACCCGCTTCGTGCTGCGTCACGCTATCGACACCGGGCTCAAGATCATGATCGTCATCAACAAGATCGACCGTCCGGGTGCTAACCCCGAGAAGGCCTACAACGACTGCCTGGACCTTATGGCCGATCTGGGTGCTACCGACGACCAGCTCGAGTTTGCCATGGAGCATGTCATCTACGCCAGTGGCGTCAACGGCTTTGCCCGCCTTGACCCCAACGACGGCAACATGGACATGTACCCGCTGCTCGATATGATCATCGACGACATGCCCGCTCCCGAGGTTGACGAGAACGCCCCGCTGGCCATGCAGTGCGTGACCATCGACCACTCCAACTTCGTCGGCCGTATCGGCATCGGCCGCGTGTACTCCGGCACCATCCACCAGGGCGATCAGATCCTGGTCGTCAAGAACGACGGCTCCAGCGCCACCGCTACCGTCAAGCAGCTCTTTACCTTCGACTACCTGGGCCGTACCGAGTGCCAGGAAGTCGGCGCCGGCGACATCGCCGCCGTCGTGGGTATCGACCGCACCGATATCGGCGATGTCTACACCGACCCCGAGAACCCCGTCGAGCTCGAGCCCATCGAGATCGACCCGCCGACCCTGTCCATCGTCTTTGAGGCTTCGACTTCCCCGCTCGTCGGTCGCGACGGCGACATCGTGGGCGCCCGTCAGCTCAAGGAGCGCCTGTTCAACGAGGCCGAGAACAACGTGACCATGAAGATCGAGGAGCTCGAGGACAAGAGCGGCGTCGAGGTCTCGGGCCGCGGCATCCTGCACCTGTCCGTCCTGATGGAGTCCATGCGCCGCGAGGGCTTTGAGTTCCAGGTCGGTCGTCCGCGCGTTCTGTTTAAGAAGGACGAGAACGGCAACAAGATGGAGCCTGTCGAGCAGGCCGTCGTCGAGTGCCCGGACGAGTACTCGGGCAAGGTCGTTGAGGTCTTCGGCACCTCCGGTGGCATCATGACGAGCATGGATACCTCGGGCATCGTGACGCACCTTGAGTTTAAGATCCCGACGCGTGGCATCATGGGCCTTAAGAACCGCATCATGAACGTCACCCACGGCGAGGGCGTGTTCTACCACACCTTCCTGGAGTACGGTCCCTACGCCGGCGAGATCGGCAACCGTCAAAACGGTGCCATGATCTCCATGACCACCGAGAAGGCCGTTGCCTATGCCCTGGGCACGCTGCAGGAGCGCGGCCAGCTGTTTGTTGAGCCGGGCACCGAGTGCTACGAGGGCATGATCGTGGGCGAGCGCAGCAAGGCCGGCGACATGGTCGTCAACATCGCCCGTACCAAGAACCTGGGCAACCAGCGTTCCTCGACCTCCGATATTTCCGTGCAGCTGGTGCCGCCCCGCACCTTCTCGCTGGAGGAGGCGCTGGAGTACATCGCCGATGACGAGCTGGTGGAGATCACTCCCAAGAATATTCGCCTGCGCAAGCGTCTGCTCAATGCCACCGACCGCAAGAAGGCCGCCGTCCGCGCCGGTCAGGTCAACAAATAAGCGCTGAGCTTTATAGCGTCTAACAAGAAAGGGCGTCGACCGTAATGGTCGGCGCCCTTTTTGGTGCAAGGGGGTCAGGTTAGTTTGCACCACCACAAAGGTGCCTGTCCCCATTGTGGTGGTTTGGCCAGCTTAAGCGGTGGGGAGTCCTGGCGTGTTGGCCGGCTGCTGCGGTTTGAGGTGGGCGTTGCGCCAGATGATCTGGATGATGTAGCCGAGCGTGAAGACGAAGGCTACGCCGCTGATGAAGTTGCCTACGAGAGGGATTGCCGTGAGCACGCCCGCGATTATGCCTCCGACGGCCGCCATGACGTAGCGGTTCTGGCTGTGTCCGACCATACGCGCGATGGCACAACCCGCGAAGGCCGCAGAGACGAGCGCGATACCGATAACGCCGCACATGAGGGCTCCGGCAAGCGACAGGCCGGCAATAGAGATAATCAACAGCAGGACGGCGGGGACGATGGCTACCGTGCCCAGAAGACCACTCACCCACAGCGGCGTGGGGCGCTGGTGGAGCATTCCGGCGGCGCTGGCGGTTGCACGCGGAAAGACGAGCTCGAGCAGCAAAGCGACAAAGCAGGTGGAAAGCGCCCCGGCGACGATGCCGCCGATGACATCGTTGACGGTGGAGGTGTCCTCGTTCTCGGTGCGGTCGATCTTGAGTGCGCCGACCTCGGCTCCCGAGGCGCGCTCGGGATCCTCGGAAACATGCGCGTTCACGGTGCCGGAGATACGGGCGTTCTTGCCCAGGATGAGCTTGTCGGCCCAAACCTCAACATCGCCATCGACCGTGCCATCGATGGTCACCGTATCGCCCGCGAGCGCTGCCGACTTGGTGGAGCCGCGCAGGGCAACCGTCTCGCCTATCGCATAGAAGCAGTTGGCGGTGCTGTCGGAATTGAGCACGACATGCTGACCGACGACCGTGACGCTGCCATCAACCGTGGTCTTGGCGATATCGATAGTGCGTGCCGCCAAGCGGACGGCGCCGCCCACCGTGCAGTCGCGGATGGAGAGGCTCTCGCCTGCTGCAATTATGTCGCGGCCGATGGACGCATCATCCAAGTTGAGGGCCTGTCCGGCCCAGTACAGGTCACCCTCGACGCCAGACGGATTGGCGTCATTGTCGGTCGCAAGGACATTGCCTGCGGTGTCCGTGCCGGCGAACGACGCCGTGGGAAGAGCGGTGAGCGCGAGCGAGATGAGCGCGAATGCCATAAGCAGGCAGCGACGCATCTTGTGTGACGGCGCCGTCGCGGTTTGATTGAAAGCCATGGTTGATCCTTTTGTTAGGTGTTCGGCATATATCTAACAGGGTACCCAACGTGCGAGCGCTCTAAAAGAACCTCTCGGTTGCATTTCGAAGGGTCGTGCCGTGCTGTCTACTTTTTACGGTGCAAGAAGCGCGCGATATCTTCTTCGGTGGGGCTTTTGATGTCAAAGCGCAGCGAGAGCCAGCGCAGACCCATGGTCACGACAACGCATACGACCAGCGCGGCGACATTGCTCATGATGCCGCTCATAACGAGACACACATAGCTTGTCGATCCGGCGATGGCGGCGATGGCATAAAAGTTAGTACGTTGGAAAATGCCCGGAACCACGCCCATAAAGCCGTCGCGCAACATGCCGCCGCCCACCGCGGTGAAAAAGCCCATCATGATGCACACCGCCGGCGCAAAGCCGTAGACTAGCGCCTTGTCTGCTCCAGTGGCGGCGTAGATGCCGACCGAGATGATGTCGAGCAGGGGAATGAGTTTTTCGGGTTTGTCGACGATTGCCGGGAAAATATAGATGATGGCTGCCGTGGCAATGGAAAGCAGCAGCGCCATCGGCTGGTTGAGGATGTAGACGTTGCCCACCTGCAGCGTCATGTCGCGCAAAAGACCGCCGCCCAGACCGCAGACCACCGCGAGCGCGACCGCGCCCACCAGGTCGAGCTTGTGCTCGCGCGCGACCAATACGCCCGAGATCGAGGCCGCGACAACGGCGAACATCTCGAGCCAAAACGGGATGGCGACCATGGCATCCGAGGCGTGTGCGGTAACGGTCAAAGCGGCGACGACGGGCAAGATAGAGTCCTTTGGGTTATGGGTTTAGACAATGCCCGTACATAGTACATGGTTGTTGGGCATCGCGACCCCATTCCTCGGCAAACGGTCGGGACTGGGTACGGTCATAGGTTCCATGTTTGGGGATCCGGGTTGATGCTGAACGCGATGGGGGCGTGGTCGAATAGGAGGGATGTCCAAATTTTGAGCTTTGCTCAAAATTTATCCGGTCGGCTTACGCCGACCGCGCTGCGCTAAAAACGCGCCACTGGCGCGTTTTCTTTACGCTTTGCGCCCTGGCGGGTTCGAATTCCTCCTCCTCCGCCGTATTTGCTTGTAAGGGACTTAAAAGAAAAAAGCCCCCGATCTGGGAGCTTTCTCAACCAAAATGGCGGAGGAGGAGGGATTCGAACCCTCGTGACCTTATACAGGCCAAACGGTTTTCGAGACCGCCGCATTCAACCACTCTGCCACCCCTCCGCGTGGGGTAAAAACAAAGCAGGCTCGAAGGCCTGCTTTGGAATTAACTGGCGGAGAGTCAGGGATTTGAACCCTGGAGACGCTTTTGACGCCTACACGATTTCCAATCGTGCTCCTTCGGCCACTCGGACAACTCTCCGTTAAATGCGAAAGTCAGTATACACGAGGAATCGCAAAGTGCAAACAGAAAAGTTGGCATTTTTTAAAACGCTTGGCCGCGTTTGGCGTTGCAGCGGGGTTTGAGATGCCAAAAAACGGCTTCCGACCAGCGTAGTTGATCAACTCAATTGTTCAAAAGGGGTATTTATAAGCGATTTGGCAATGAATTTAAAAATCTTTGGGTGGTGCTGTGGGGCACTGGTATGCATTTTGCGACCACAACCATGCGCCCGTTGACCTGCGACTTGGCTCAGCTTGTCCTCACGGCACCGTATCTTGTCCACAGATCCGTCAAGCTTTTGGTCAGCATTTGGTTGGAATGCGCATGAAACGTCGTGCGAGTATGGGCATATGTGGAGGTCATGAGGTTGTAGCTGCATATTCTTGCAGCCTAGGAGGTTGAAAGATATTATTACCAAGTCTTTTCCTGCTTCAGGCGCACCTTCACGACCTGAAGCCACATTTGCCCAGAGGAGGTGACAATATGAAGGCTTATGAACTGCTGTTCTTTGTTGACCCGTCGCTCGACCCCGAGACTCGTCTCGCTGTTATGAAGCGTATCGATACCACGATCGCTGAGGGCGCTGGCAAGGTCGACTCCGTTGACGAGTGGGGCAAGCGCAAGCTCGCCTACGAGATCAACGACCTCACCGATGGTGACTACACCCTCATCAACTTCCACGCAGATCCTACCCAGATCGCCGAGCTTGATCGCGTCCTGCGCATCACCGACGCTGTGGTCCGCCACATGATCGTCCGTCGCGACGACCAGGAGTAAGACTGTCGTTTTGGACTGGGCTTGTGCCCCAAGAGGAAGTAGTGAGTTATGAGCATCAATCGAGTGAACATCACCGGTAACCTCACCCGCGATCCCGAGCTGCGCGCCACCGCCGGCGGAACCCAGGTTCTGTCCTTTGGCGTTGCCGTGAACGATCGTCGCCGCAACGCGCAGACTGGCGAGTGGGAGGACTATCCCAACTTTGTCGACTGCACCATGTTCGGCACCCGCGCCGAGGCCGTGAGCCGTTTCCTGGCAAAGGGAAACAAGGTCGCGATCGAGGGCAAGCTGCGCTACAGCTCTTGGGAGCGCGACGGCCAGCGCCGGAGCAAGCTTGAGGTCATCGTCGATGAGATCGAGTTTATGAGCCCCCGTGGTGGCCAGGGTGGCTACGATCAGGGCGGTTACGCCCCCGCAGCTCCCGCGCCCGCAGCACGTCCTGCCGCGCCGGTGGCTACGCCGCCCGCGGTCGACGTCTACGATGAGGACATCCCGTTCTAAGGGTTGTTCACCTATTTTTGAGTGAGAGGCGGCTTCGGTTCGCCGAAGTTGCCAAATGAAAGGTATTTTGACATGGCTAATGATTTTTCTGCACGTCAGCCGCGTCGTAAGTACTGCCAGTTCTGCAAGGAGAGCACTGAGTTCATCGACTATAAGGACACTCAGCTTCTCCGTAAGTACATGACCGACCGTGGCAAGATCAAGCCCCGTCGCGTCACTGGCGCTTGCACGCAGCATCAGCATGACATCGCCAACGCCATCAAGCGCGCCCGCGAGATGGCTCTCCTGCCGTACACCGTCCCCGTGGTTTCCTCTCGTGGCAACCGCGACCGCGGCTAAGAAGGGAGACGCATCATGAAGGTTATTCTTCTCGATGAGATCAAGGGCAAGGGCGGCGAGGGTGACGTCGTAGAGGTCGCTCAGGGTTACGCTGAGAACTTCCTGTTCCCCAAGAAGCTCGCTGTTGCCGCCACCAAGGGCAACCTCAAGCAGCTTGACGAGCGTCGCAACAACATCGCCAAGCGCGAGGCCGTCCGTCTGGCTACCGCCAACGAGACCAAGGCTGCCTTCGAGGGCAAGACGGTCACCGTTGACGTCAAGGTCGGCGACGAGGGCATCCTCTTTGGCTCCGTTACCGCCGCTATGGTCGCTGACGCCATCAAGGCTCAGCTCGGTATGGACATCGACCGCAAGCGCGTCGAGCTCGGTAAGCCCATCAAGGTTGCCGGTGCCCACACCGTTGCCATCTCGCTGTACCGCGAGATCAAGGCCGAGGTTGTCGTTCTCGTCGGCGTTACCGCCGAGGAGCTCGCTGCCGAGGCTGAGGTCGAGGAGGCCGCTGAGGTCGCCGAGGCCGAGACCGCCGAGGTCGAGACTGAGGCTGCTGCCGAGTAGCATTTGCTGCAACGCAACAATCTTGTTCTAAGAAGGGCGCTCTGGGAAACCAGGGCGCCCTTTTGTTTTTTGCGCTGAGTGAGTGTCATGGTGAACGTTGCGTCGAAGTCCTATATACAGGACCGTTCATCCGTTTGGTTCGGTGATGATTGGCGGCGCGCGGCGCGTTTTGGGACCGTGGCTGATACTATGGATGCTCGCAAGCGATATGAATGAGGATGCTCATGGCATATGACGATAGGGAGACGGGGCTGACGGTCGAGGACCGCGGCTCAAAGTTGGGTCTTCCCCAAAACCAAGATGCAGAGGCCAATGTACTGGCCGCTATGCTGCTATCGCCCGAGGTGGTCGAAGAGGCCCAGGTCGAGCTGCAGCCCGATGATTTCTACCGGCCCATTCATAAGACCATCTACACCGCGATGGTCGATATGTACAACAGCCGCATTCCCATCGACTCCATCTCGCTGATCGATTACCTGCGAAGCATCAACAAGCTCGATGCCGTGGGCGGCGAGGCCTACATTTTGGAGCTGATGGGTCAGACTCTGTCGCTCGTGAACTGGCAGCACCATGCCGCCATCGTTCGTCGCGATTCGATGCTGCGCGAGCTGATCGGCGCCACCAACGAGATCAACGCGCTGGCATATAACGCCCCCACCGACACCAAAGAGGTCGTGGAGCTAGCCGAGAGCAAGCTGCTCAAGGTCACGGCACGCGAGGTCAAGTCGAGCTACAAGACGCTGACCGAGTTTATGGTTGAGGCCTATAACGAGGCCGAGGAAGTGTGTCAGGCCGGTGGTCAGGCTGCGGGCGTGCCCACGGGCTTCCCGTCACTCGACCGCATGCTCATGGGCTTCCGCGAGGGCCAGCTCATCATTATCGGCGCCCGCCCTGCTGTGGGTAAGACGTCGTTCGCCCTGAATCTGGCGCTCAACGCTGCCGCTGCCGGTTATACCGTCGGCTTCTTCTCGCTGGAGATGTCGGGCAAAGAAATTGCCCAGCGTCTGATTTGCGCCTACGCCATGATCTCGATCAGTGACTTCCGCATGGGCCGCATTAGCCCCGAGCAGTGGGCCAATATCAACGAGGCCACGCAGACCTTGTCCAAGCTCGATATTCTGATTGACGATACGCCCGGCACCACAGTGACCGAGATTCGCGCCAAGAGCCGCCGCATGCTCCATAACAAGGAGAAGGCAATCATCATCCTGGACTACCTGCAGCTGGTGAGTCCTCCGCCGGGACGCCGCTCCGAGAGCCGTACCGTCGAGGTTTCGGAGATGTCGCGTGGTCTGAAGATCATGGCCAAGGAGCTCAAGATCCCGCTCATCGCGCTGTCGCAGCTCTCGCGTCAGGTCGAATCCCGTACCGGCAAGCGCCCGCAGCTTTCCGACCTTCGTGAATCGGGCTCCATCGAGCAGGACGCCGATATCGTTATGTTCTTGGACCGCTCCGCCGACGAGGCCGAGGCCTCGCGCGACGATCGACCCGACGAGGGCGTTACGCGTATCGTCGTGGCCAAGAACCGTTCGGGCCCGATCGGCGACGTCGATCTGATGTTCCTGCCGGCATCCACCAAGTTCTATGAGCTTGATGGGGCACATGCCGAGGAGTAGGACAGGCGCCCGTTGCACGGGTATACTGGGAATGTTTTGTGCTTCTGCGTGCCGGCGTGGCGCGTAGACAGTCCATGAATGTAAGGAGTAAACATGCCGTCAACCGTTTTGGTCGGTGCCCAGTGGGGCGATGAGGGCAAAGGTAAGATTTGCGACCTGGTCGCCGGCGACTTCGATGCCGTCGTGCGCTACTCGGGAGGCAACAACGCCGGCCACACCATCGTCGTCAACGGCAAGAAGTACGGCCTGCACCAGGTGCCCTCCGGCATCATGTATTCCGATCACGTGTCGGTGATCGGTAACGGCTGCGTCGTCAACCCCAAGGTTGTCCTTGAGGAGATCGATATGTTCGAGGCCGACGGCATCACCACCAAGAACCTCAAGATTAGCGGCAACGCGCATGTCATCATGCCGTACCACATCGATCTGGATGGCGCCTTTGAGCAGAAGCTCGGCAAGAAGAACATCGGTACCACCAAGCGCGGCATCGGTCCGTGCTATCAGGACAAGATGGCGCGCATTGGCCTGCGCATGCAGGACATGCTGGACGAGGCACTGTTCCGCGACAAGCTGGAGACCGCTCTCGCCCGCGTGAACCCCGAGCTCGAGCTCATCTACAACCTGCCCACCTACACCGTGGACCAGATTTGCGACGAGTACCTGCCGATGGCCGAGCGCCTGCGTCCCTACATCACCGAGACGAGCCTGCTGCTCAACAACATGATCGATGAGGGCAAGAACCTGCTGTTTGAGGGCGCCCAGGCGACGCTGCTCGACATCGACCACGGCACCTATCCGTACGTGACGTCTTCCAACTGCACCGCCGGCGGTGCCATCACCGGCTCTGGCGTGGGCATGAAGAACGTCGACCGCGTGCTGGGCGTCATGAAGGCCTATATCACCCGCGTCGGTTCGGGCCCCATGCCCACCGAGCTTTCCTATGAGTCCGAGGCCGGCCACACGCTGACCGAGGAGGGCTATGAGTACGGCGTGACCACCGGTCGCCGTCGTCGTTGCGGCTGGTTTGACGGCCCTATCGCCAACTATGCCTCGCGCGTCAACGGCCTCACTGACATCGCCGTGACCAAGCTCGACGTGCTTTCGGCTTTCGACACCATCAAGGTGTGCGTTGCCTACGACGTCGATGGCGAGCGTTACACGAGCGTGCCCGAACACCAGGTGCGCTTTGAGCATGCCAAGCCCATCTACGAGGAGCTCCCTGGCTGGAAGTGCGATATCACCGGTTGCCGCAGCTTTGAGGAGCTGCCGCAGGAGGCTCAGGACTACGTGGCGTTTATCGAGGATCTGGCACACACCCGCGTGACGTTCATTGGCGTTGGCGCTGGTCGCGAGCAGATCATCAACCGATTCTGGAAGTAATCGGGACTATTTGGTTATTGCGATATACCCCTTTGCAGCCCAAGCGGGCGGCCGAGGGGTATATTTGCTTGCAAAGGGCTCGCGCGGAGCGGGCCGTTCATCCATAGAGGAGGCACCCTTGAAGGCGGACACTCAAACCATCGACATCCTGTTGTTGGGCAGCGGCGGCCGTGAGCATGCTTTGGCAGCCAAGCTCGCAGCATCACCGCGCGCCGGCAAGCTCTACATTGCGCCGGGCAACGGCGGCACCGCGAGCTGCGGCGAGAACGTTGTTCTCGACGACTGCGATCCTGCGGCCGTGGCGGCGTTTGCGCAGAGCCACGGATGCGGACTTGTGGTAATTGGCCCCGAGGCTCCGCTCGTGGCGGGCGTGGCCGACGCCGTGCGCGCGGCGGGTATTCCCTGCTTTGGCCCGGGTGCCGAGGGCGCCCAGATGGAGGGCTCCAAGCTGTTCTCCAAGCAGCTCATGGAGCGCGCCGGTATCCCTACGGCGGCCTACGGCTCGTTTACCGACGAGGCTTCGGCTCTTGCCTACGTGCGCGAGCAGGGCGCCCCGCTGGTCGTCAAGGCCGACGGCCTTGCCGCGGGCAAGGGCGTTATCGTGGCAACCGAGCTTGCGCAGGCCGAGGAGGCCGTGCGCGAGTGTTTTGGCGGCACCTTTGGCGATGCCGGCAACACCGTGGTTATCGAGGAGATGCTCGTTGGCCCCGAGTGCTCGCTGCTGGCCTTTACCGACGGCAAGACCGTTCGCCCCATGGCCACCTCGCAGGACCACAAGCGCGCGCTCGAGGGCGACAAGGGCCCCAACACCGGTGGCATGGGCGTCTACAGCCCGGTGCCCATCGTGACTGACGAGGAGCACGCCACGATGGTGAAGGTCATGGAGCAGACCGTGGCCGAGCTCGCTGTCGAGGGTATCGACTACCGCGGCTGCCTGTACGGCGGCTTTATGCTCACGCCTGCCGGCCCCAAGGTGCTGGAGTTCAATGCCCGCTTTGGCGACCCCGAGACGCAGGTCGTGCTGCCGCGCCTTAAGAACGACCTGGTCGAGGTCATGCTGGCTTGTGCCAACTGCGAGCTCGATCAGATTGAGCTCGACTGGCGTGACGAGTGGGCCGTGGCCGTTGTCCTGACGAGCGCGGGCTATCCCGGCAGCTACGAGAAGGGCAAGGTCATCACCGGTATCGCCGATGCCGAGGCCATGGAGAACGTGACCGTGTACCACGCGGGCACCGCCGTGGTGGACGGCCAGCTCGTGACCAATGGTGGCCGCGTGCTTGCCGTGACCGCTCTGGGCGACACGTTCGAGAACGCTCGCAACCTTGCCTACGAGGCCTGCGAGAAGATTGATTTTGAGGGCAAGACCCTGCGTCACGACATCGGCCTGCGCGCGCTGCGCGGCCGCGACGCCTGGGATGCCTAAAATCCGAGAGGAATGAGACGGATGGACGAGAAGAACGAAGAGCTCGTGGACGCGCAGATCGTCGAAGAGGACAGCCGCATGTATGGGCACGCCGAGGGCGAGCCTGGTGGCGAGGTCGCTGACGAGCCGGCACTGGTGCTGGGCGACGACGACCCGCACGATGCCGAGCTGCACGAGAAGATTCTTTCGGAGGAGTGCGCCTGGAAGGGCAAGATTCTCGACGTCCACCGTCTTGAGGTTGAGCTGCCCAACGGTCACCGCAGCGCCCGCGATATCGTTCGCCATCCGGGTGCGGCGGCCGTTGTGGCACTGACCGAGAGCGGCAAGATCGTACTGGTGCGTCAGTACCGCACCGCCATCGACCGCGTGACGGTCGAGATTCCTGCCGGCAAGCTCGACCCGGGCGAGGACCCGCTCGATTGCGCCAAGCGCGAACTGCATGAGGAGACGGGCTTTAAGGCTGGTCGTATTCGCTTTTTGACGTCGATTGTCACGTCCTGCGGTTTTTGCGATGAGATCATCCACATCTACTTGGCTACCAAGCTCGAGTTTGATGCGCCCAACCCCGATGATGACGAGTTTGTCAACGTGGACCTGGTGCCGCTGCACGAGCTGATCGACGCCGTGCTCGACGGCAAGATCGAAGACGCCAAGACCGTCGTAGGCGCGCTTGCCTGCGACAGCATCGCGCACCGACTAGGCGGGGCCGAGCTTTAACGAGCGGGGATGATCCCGCAGGTTTGTGTAAGTCAGCGAAAGTGCTCCATTTGAGACAAGGTGGCCTAAAAGAGGAGGGAAGCGTATGGATATACGCGACCGACGATTGAAGGCCAGATTGTCCAAATGGAGCACTTGCAGCGTCGAGACGAAACGCGGTTTGGTAAAACCGCGTAAGGTGATTATGCTGAAGAGGTTTTTGTCTTATTACAAGCCCCAGATGGGGCTTTTTGTTGCTGATACTGTTTGTGCTCTGGTGCTTGCCGCCATTGACCTGGCGTTCCCCATTATTCTGCGCAATTTGACCGGTGGGCTATTTACTCAGGGTCAGGCTGCCATTATGCAGGCGCTCGGCATGATCGCGGTGGGCTTGGTGCTGATGTATGCCGTCCGCTGCGCCTGCCGATACTTTGTGAGCTATTGGGGCCACGTGATGGGCGCGCGTATGGAGTCCAAAATGCGCGAGGACCTGTTCGACCAGTATGAGCGCTTTAGCTTTGCATACTTCGACCGCAACAGCTCGGGCGACATGATGAGCCGCGTGGTCAACGACCTGTTCGATATCTGCGAGGCGGCGCACCACGTGCCCGAGTGGATCATCATCTGCGGCATCGAGATCATCGGCTCATTTGTGATCCTCTTTACCATTGCCCCGGTGCTGGCGCTCGCCATGGCCGTGGTGACGGCGGCGTTTGCGGTCATCATGTTTTGGCAGAACATGCGCATGCGCGAGGTCTTTAGCGACAACCGCAAAAAAATCAGCGGCATCAATGCGCAGCTGCAGGATTCGCTGGCGGGCATGCGTGTGGTCAAGAGCTTTGCCAATGAGGAGACCGAACGCTTCAAGTTCCGCGCCTCAAACAATCGCTATCTTTCGTCCAAGGAGAACATGTATCACGCCATGGGCGTCTATACCGCGACGTATGGCCTGCTCTCGGGTGTGCTCTATGTGATCGTGGTGCTGCTGGGCGGCTGGCTGGTCGCCCAGGGACAGCTGCAGGCGGTCGATATGGCGACCTTTGCACTCTATATTTCGCTGTTCTGCACGCCGCTCGAGACGCTCGTCAATTCGGCCGAAACGTATCAGAAGGCTATCGCCGGCTTTAAACGTATGGACGAGGTGCTCTCGACCGCGCCGGATATCCAGGACAAGCCGGGCGCTACGGATCTGCAGGTGACTGCCGGCGCCGTGGAGTATCACGACGTGTGCTTTAACTACGAGGATGTCGAGCTGGGCGAGGGCGATGCCGACGAGCATCCCGTTATCGACCATATGGATCTGTCCATCAAGCCCGGGCAGACCATCGCTTTGGTTGGCCCTTCGGGCGGTGGCAAGTCCACGACCTGTTCGCTGCTGCCGCGCTTTTATGACGTGGCTGCCGGCTCCATTAGCATCGACGGCCAGGATGTGCGCGATGTGACGCAGCAGAGCCTGCGTCGTGCCATCGGCCTGGTGCAGCAGGATGTCTACCTGTTTGACGGAACAATCGGCGAGAACATCGCCTACGGCAAGCCGGGTGCTACGGCAGAAGAGATCGCCGAGGCGGCCCGCCGCGCCAATATCGATACCTTTATCGAATCGCTTCCGCAGGGCTACGACACCGTGGTAGGCGAGCGTGGCAGCCGTCTTTCGGGCGGACAGAAGCAGCGCGTTGCTATCGCGCGCGTGTTTCTCAAGAACCCCAAGATCCTGATTTTGGACGAGGCGACGAGTGCTTTGGATAACGAGAGCGAGGAGGCGGTGCAGGCGTCGCTCGAAGAGCTGGCACGCGGCCGCACCACGATTATCATCGCCCACCGCCTTTCTACCATTAAGCATGCCGATGAGATTGCGACCGTTGAGCATGGTCGCGTTGTGGA
This sequence comes from Collinsella sp., assembly GCA_018365375.1. Taxonomy (GTDB): domain Bacteria; phylum Actinomycetota; class Coriobacteriia; order Coriobacteriales; family Coriobacteriaceae; genus Collinsella. Next base: position 15,470 of record JAGZKE010000004.1, read on the forward strand.
GCGTGGCACGCACGAGGAGCTTCTCGCCCGTGGCGGCACCTATGCCCGTTACTATCGAATGCAGTTCGAAGGTGCGCGTGCGCACGAGCTCGACTGATTGATATGACAGGAAGTTTATGGCTGACAAGAACCCTTTGACTCCGGAAGAAGTGACGGAGTTATTCTCCGAAATCGATGCATCCGGTGTCTTGGATCCTACGCTTGCCAAAAAGCGTACCGAGCGCATGCGTGAGAAGGAGGCTGCGGCCAAGCGCGGTGACAAAGCGGCGCTAGCACAGCTGCGCAGCGAGGACCGCGCGAGCCAGGCAAAACATATCGACCCGCTGTCCGAGGACGATCCTTCGGGCTCGCAGGTGAGCCATACCATTACGAAGACCGCGATGGCCGTGGTCATCGGTATTTTGGTGCTGATCGTGGGCATGCAGATCGGCTACGGCGTGATGCGCCGTCTGAATACCGCCAACCTGTCCGAGAGCGTTTCGGTTGATACCGTTTCTACAGCACTCAAGGGTGGACTCGAGTGGGGCAACGGCTTTACGCAGTTCCCGCTCGACTTTACCGTCGATGAAGCCGATGAGCGTACGGGCACGGTCGAGGTGACGGTGTTGGACACATCGTCTGCCAACGAGCTCGAGCTGCTGTCCAACGGGCAGATCCAGGCCGCGGCGCTTGCGACCAACGCGCTGCTCAACGACAAGATCGACCGCGTGGTGTATAACGTTCACGCCTATATCGACGAGGATAGCAACATTCAGCACGATTCCTTCTTTGGCATGTTCCCCGCGCGGGGCCACCAGAGCGCCATTTTGACGTTCGTGTGGACCAAGAGCTCATCCAACGCCACGAGTATCGACTGGAAGATGCGCATCGTGAGTATGGATGACACCATCGCCGAGCGCATTCAGAAGCAGGTGAACTCGGTGTCGTCGTTGATTGAGGACCCGGTGGTGAGCCAGACCAAGATTGACGAGGAAAAGGCCGAGCGTGACCTGGAACATCGTCTGCATGGCCGCGAGATTTTCCGCGGCGGCAAGCCCGATCGCACACCGTCCGAACTGCTGGAGCAGGACAAGAAAAAATAAGAGACCATCATCCCGCGTGAGCCACAAGCCCCGCGGGATGATTTTTTAATCCCCGTCCCAGAGAAATCATTATGCATAGAAAGTCATAATTATCATTTCGTAAACATTTCGATGAAATTAACGCCATGAGGCATGCTTGCGGTTACAATACCGCGAGGCCTAACTACACACCTTTAAGCCGGTCCTGTGAGACCGGGAAGGAGAATTATGGCGAACAACCATACCGCGGGCGCTGCCGCCCGCACCTTCGCGCCCAGCGAGCTTTGCCAGCGCATGCTGGCCAAAACCAGCAAGGGCACCTGCGGTCCCTGCATCCTGTATCTTGAGGATGGGACCATTTTTTATGGACGTGCATGCGGCGCCGAGGGCACCGCGACCGGCGAAGTCTGCTTCAACACCTCGCTCGAGGGCTACTTTGAGGTCATGACCGACCCGAGTTATGCCGGCCAAATCGTAACCATGACCTATCCGCAGATCGGCAACTACGGTATCGACGAGACCGACGTCCAGTCGGCCTTCCCCGGCGACGCCGTGCGCTCCGCGAGCGCTCCGGCTATGCGCGGCATGATCGTTCGCGACATGTGCGCCACGCCTTCTAACTGGCGCTCGGCCGTCAGCGTGCCGGAGTACCTGCGCGCTCACGGCATCGTCGCTATCGAGGGTGTCGACACCCGCGCTCTGGTGCGCCATCTGCGCGACAATGGTTCCAAGATGGGCATTATCTCGACCGAGATCTTCGACGTCGACGAGCTTGCCGAGCGTCTGGCCGCAGCGCCCACGCTGGTAGGCGAGAACCTGGTCAAGACCGTGAGCTGCCCTGAGCCCCACGCCTTTGCTGCCGCCGACCTGCCTGCCACGCATGACTTTGCGCTTGCGGTTGCCGCTCCTGCCCGTCACAAAGTGGTCGCCTACGACTGCGGTGTGAAGCGCGGCATTCTGGAGGGTCTGGTCCGCGCCGGCTGCGACCTTACCGTCGTGCCGTGGGATACGCCTGCGAGTGAGGTGCTCGACATGAATCCCGATGGCGTCTTTTTGTCCAATGGCCCCGGCGACCCCGACGCCGTGGTGGAGACCTACGAGCAGGTGCAGCAGCTGATCGGCAAGGTGCCGGTCTTCGGTATTTGTCTTGGTCACCAGATGATCAGCCTGGCCTGCGGCGCCCAGATGGAAAAGCTTAAGTTCGGTCACCGCGGTGGCAACCAGCCGGTTATGAACCTGGTAAGCCGCCGTGTGGAGATCACCGCGCAAAACCATGGCTTTGGCCTGCTGTTCCCCAGCTTGGGCAAGCTTGTCCCCGAGCTTTCCGGCGGCGAGACCGAGCATGCGGCCGATGGAGATCTGCGCGTCTGGGTGCGCCGCGGAATCGCGCCGGTCGTGATGAACGAGCGCTTTGGTCGCATTCGCCTGACACATGTGAACCTCAACGACGGCACCGCCGAGGGCATCCAGCTGCTCGACGCACCGTGCTTCTCGGTCCAGTACCACCCCGAGGCCTCGCCTGGCCCCACCGATGCCCACTATCTCTTTACCGCCTTTACGCGACTCATGGACGGCGAGGAGAACTACCTGGACATCGACACCGCGAAGGACCGCCTTGCCGGCTGGAACTTTGCTGAGTCCGAGACCGCTGAGACCGAGGAGAACTAATATGCCTAAACGTACTGACATCAAGCGCATCCTCGTCATTGGCTCGGGCCCCATTGTCATTGGCCAGGCCTGTGAGTTCGACTACTCCGGTGCCCAGGCCTGCAAGGTGCTCAAGGAGGATGGCTTTGAGGTCATCCTGGTCAACTCCAACCCGGCGACCATCATGACCGATCCGGGTCTTGCCGACCGCACCTATGTCGAGCCCATCACTGCCGAGTTTATCGAGCGCGTAATCAAGAAAGAGCGCCCGGACGCGCTGCTGCCCACGCTGGGCGGCCAGACCGGTCTGAACGCCGCCGTCGAGCTGGCGAAAGACGGTACGCTCGACAAGTACGGCGTCGAGATGATCGGCTGTGACCTTGCCGCCATCGAGCGCGGCGAGGACCGCAAGCTCTTTAACGAGGCCATGGCCGAGATCGGCCTGGAGGTCGCGCGCTCGGGCTATGCCTACAGCGTGGCCGACGCCGAGGCCATCGCCGAGCGCGTGGGATATCCCTGCGTGCTGCGTCCGAGCTTTACCCTCGGCGGCGCCGGTGGTGGCATCGCGCATACTCACGAGGAGCTCGTCTCCATCGTGAGCCAGGGCCTGGAGCTCTCGCCTGCCCACGAGGTGCTGGTCGAGGAGTCCATCGAGGGCTGGAAAGAGTACGAGATGGAGGTCATGCGTGACCATGCCGGCAACGGCATCATCGTGTGCTCCATCGAGAACCTCGACCCCATGGGCGTGCACACCGGCGACTCCATCACCGTGGCGCCGGCGCAGACCCTCTCCGACCTGGAGTATCAGCGCATGCGTGTCGCATCGCTCGCCATTCTGGAGAAGATTGGCGTCGAGACCGGTGGCTCCAACGTGCAGTTTGCCGTGAACCCCAACACCGGCCGCCTGATCGTCATCGAGATGAACCCGCGCGTGAGCCGCTCGTCCGCACTGGCCTCCAAGGCAACGGGTTTCCCCATCGCCAAGGCCGCCGCGCGCCTGGCCGTGGGCTACACGCTCGACGAGATCGTCAACGACATCACCAAGGCTACGCCCGCCTGCTTTGAGCCCACAATCGACTACTGTGTCGTCAAGGTGCCGCGCTTCGCCTTCGAGAAGTTCAAGGGTACCGACCCCACACTCACCACGCGCATGAAGGCCGTGGGCGAGATTATGGCGATCGGCCGCACCTTTGAGGAGGCCTTTGGCAAGGCTATGCGCTCGCTGGAGGATGGCCACCAGGGCATTTGCGCCGGTGGCAAGGAAGGTGCCGATAAGCTGAGCGACGACGAGCTTGCTCAGGCCGTGGCAACCCCGACCGAGCATCGCATCTTCTTTGTGGTCGAGGCCCTGCGCCGTGGCTGGGACATCGTTCGCATCCATGCCATCTGCGGTATCGATCCGTGGTACCTCAACCGTATCAACGATATGGTGCAGGTCCAGGAGAGCATCCGCGGCCTGCGTGTGGAGGATATCGACGCCGACGCGATGCGCCTGCTCAAGCAGTACGGTACGAGCGACGCCGAGATCGCCGCGCTGACCGGCTCGGACGAGCGCTTTGTGCGCGCCTATCGCAAGGGTCTGGGCGTGGTTCCCAGCATGAAGACGGTCGATACCTGCGCTGCGGAGTTCTCGAGTGCCACGGAGTACCATTACAAGACGTACGAGAACATCTACCGCACGAGCCCGGATGCCAAGAAGTGCGTGGCTCCCGACGAGACCACGCCGGCGGACAAGCCCAAGGCGATGATCCTGGGCGCCGGCCCCAACCGCATTGGCCAGGGTATCGAGTTCGATTACTGCTGCGTGCACGCGAGCTACGCGCTGGCGGCCCGCGGCTTTGAGACCATCATGGTCAACTGCAACCCCGAGACCGTTTCGACCGACTACGACACGTCCGACCGCCTTTACTTTGAGCCGCTCACCTACGAGGACGTCATGGACGTTATCGATGTTGAGCGCCCCGACGGCGTCGTGGTGACGCTTGGCGGCCAGACCCCGCTTAAGCTGGCGCGCATGCTCGAGGAGAGTGGCGTCAACATCATGGGCACCAAGCCCGATGCCATCGACTTTGCCGAGGACCGCGAGCGCTTTGCCGCCCTGCTCGACAAGCTGGGCATCATGTACCCGCCGGCGGGTCAGGCCACCTCGTTTGAGGAGGCCGAGGCCGTTGCCGCACACATTGGCTACCCGCTGCTGGTACGTCCGAGCTACGTGCTGGGCGGCCGCGGCATGATGATCGCCTACGATGCCGAGCACCTGCGCGATTACATGGCCGAGGCCGCGCGCATTAGCCCCGACTACCCGGTGTATCTGGACCGCTTCCTGGAGGGTGCGATCGAGTCCGATGTCGACGCCCTGTGCGATGGCGAAGAGGTCTACATTGGCGGCATTCTGGAGCATATCGAGGAGGCCGGTATCCACTCTGGCGACTCCGCGACCTGCATCCCGCCGTTCAGCTTTAGCGAGAGCCTGCAGGCAAAGCTTCGCGAGACCACGCGCCGCATCGCGATGGCGCTGGGCGTACGCGGCCTGGTCAACGTGCAGTACGCCATCAAGGGCGAGACCGTCTACGTGATCGAGGCCAACCCGCGTGCCAGCCGCACTGTGCCGTTTATCTCCAAGGCCACCGGCGTGCCGCTCGCCAAGTGTGCCGCACGTATCATGGCGGGCGATTCCATCTCGAGCTTGGGCCTGCCGAGCGACGAGCGTCAGCTGGACTGGTTCTGCATGAAGGAAGCCGTTATGCCCTGGGGTCGTTTCCCGGGCGCCGACGTTATCCTGGGGCCCGAGATGAAGTCGACGGGCGAGGTCATGGGTATCGCCAAGAGCTATCCCGAGGCATACGCTAAGACGCAGCTGGCGATTGACTACAAGCTGCCCGACCCGAGCGCCGGCAAGGTGTTCATCAGCGTGTGCGACCGCGACAAGCGTCATATCCTTTCGGTCGCGCGTATCCTTCGCTACCTGGGCTTTGATATCTGCTCCACCGAGGGTACGGCGCGCGTGCTGCGTGGCGGCAACGTGACGTGCGAGGTCGTGGAAAAGATTAGCGGCCCGCACGACGGCGAGCGTCCCAATATCGGTGACCTGATCGACGATGGCAAGATTGCGGTAATCATCAATACGCCATACGGCCCGGGCTCGCGTGGCGACGGCTATCTGTTGCGTACCGAGGCGGTGCGCCGCGGCGTGACCTGCGTGACCGCGATGTCTGCCGCCAACACGTACGTGAGTGCTATCGAGGCTGTGCGCGAGGACCAGCAGGGCCACGGCAGTGCCAACGACATGGGCATGGACGTCATCGCCCTGCAGGACCTGCCGCAGTACACGGTGTAGTTGACCTGGCCGGCCGGGGCGGCAGCCGGACACTTTCTCTCGGAAACTGGGCTTCGCGAAGTTTTCCGAGAGAAAGTGTCCGGCTGCCGCCCCGGCCTGCGGTGACTTGGCTGCACCGTGTGCTGCCGAAGGGGCTTTGCGCGATGACTAGGGCTGAATAGAAAATGAATGTGGGCTCTGTCGTTCGAATGAACGACAGAGCCCACATTAATATTTCAGCCAACGTACGTCATGGCAATTCCCGGTAGGTCGCAGGGCGCTTCGCGGGCGGGCCAGGCTTTATCTGAACGACTTTGCGAAGCAACCGGAGTGAAGATAAAGCCTGGCCCGCCCGCGAAGCGCCACAAAGACCGCAGGGACGGGAGCAGCTATACTACTCTCAGTAGTTAAGGGTCGCGGATCCGCCGCGTCACCGCTCTCAACAGGAGGTCTTGTTTATGGCAGATCAAAAGCCGGTTGTCGGGATCATCATGGGCTCCAAGTCCGATCTAGGCGTTATGGAAGGCTGCACCGCCGAGCTCGAGGCGCTGGGTGTGCCCTATGAGCTTGTCATTGCGAGCGCACACCGCACACCGGCGAAGGTCCACGAGTGGGCTTCGACTGCCGCCGATCGCGGTATCAAAGTGATTATCGCCGCCGCCGGCAAGGCCGCTCACTTGGGTGGTGTCGTGGCTGCCTTTACGCCGCTGCCGGTCATCGGCGTGCCTATGAAGACGAGTGACCTGGGCGGTATGGATTCGCTGCTGTCGATGGTGCAGATGCCTTCGGGCGTGCCCGTGGCCTGCGTTGCCATCAACGGTGCCAAGAACGCCGCCATTTATGCCACGCAGATTCTGGGCGCATGCGACCCCGAGTACCGCAAGGTTATCGAGAAGATGAAGCAGGAGATGGCCGACGCCTAGGCGTTCCGCCGTTTCACCGCAGTATAAGGAGAGCCATGTCCGACTATCAGGGAAAACGATTCAAGGCTTCTCAGATTCCCGATCCGTCGAAGCCGGGTGCTGCCTGTGCGGCACAGCAGGGTCGGACATCCTCTCCTCAGCAGCCGCGCGCGCCGCGCCCCGTGACACCGGCGACGCATCGTCGACAGGACGCGCCGGCCGCATATCGACCTTCATCTTATAGCAATGCTAAGAAGCCGCCCCGGTCTTCATCGCATGCCGCGCCGTCGGATTACACCGAGCCGCCGCGCAAAAAGCGCCGCTCCGTTATCCCCATCTTGCTCATCATTATTGGCATCGGCCTAATCGTTGCCGCCGCTGCCATCTTTATCAATGCGCAGATTGGTTACAAGCAGGCGAGCGAGTCGTACCAAAAGATCGAAAAGCAATATATAAGCGATAAGGACGCCAGTGGCGTGCCGATTATCGACTTCGATGCACTTGCCCAGACAAATCCCGAGGTTGTGGGTTGGATTTACGCGCCGGGAACCAACATCAACTATCCCGTGGTGCAGACCAATAACAACTCCAAATACCTCAACACGCTGTTTGACGGTACGTCCAATGCATCGGGTGCGATCTTCTTGGACAGCGACGATACCGCGCCAGGAATGGTTGACCAGCAGACCACGATCTACGGCCACCACATGAATGACGGGTCGATGTTCAACGTGATTTCGGACACCACTGATCAGGCAACGTTCGATAGCATCGAGTTCGTGTATTACATCACACGGGATGCTACGTATAAACTGCGACCACTGGCGACCAAAGTTGTCGAGGACACGTATGCCAAGGCGCGCACGACCAATTTTGAGGGCGACGACGGGCTCAAGAACTACCTGTCCGAGATGCTCGACGGTGCCTCTGCCGTGGCGAGCGATGCCACCGATCGTGCCGCTTCGGCAACCAAGGTCGTAACGCTTGTGACCTGTCGTTCGTTATCGCTGAGCAACACACGTGCCGTCATGGTGCTCACGCCGGTCGAGGAATAGATAATGGGCTACTCAATGACGGTGAAAGGGGAAATGATGCTCGAGAATGGCAAAACGATGCCTTCGGTTGATGCTTGGCTGCGCGAGGCCAAGGCCGATGCTTCGGCGGCAGGCTGTGGGATGTATCTGACGCATAACGGCGTGGTGCGCGCGACGCCCAAGTCCGAGGTCCGCGGGATCGAAACCGATGGCGTAGCTCCCGGACGCAGGGTGGGCGGCATGGTGTTCGGCTTCGATGCTCAGAAAGTGCAGGCTGCTATCGAGGCCACGCGCGCGATGCCAGGTATCGGCTATGTGCGCGTGTGGTTGGCAAGCGGCGAGCTTGCCGTGGGTGACGACATCATGCTCGTGCTCATCGGCGGGGACATTCGCCCGCACGTGGTCGATGCGCTGCAGGCGCTCGTTGGCACCATCAAGAATGAATGCGTGAGTGAGGTCGAGCGCGAGGCGTAGAGGCTTGCGTCGATAGAAGGCTCGTTTATAAAAATGCCCGCCGGTACGTGTGATACCGGCGGGCATTTTGCGTTTTGGGCGCGGTTGGCGCTACACGCGCGTCGCATCCTTGGGGCTCATGGTCATGCTCTGGAAGCGATTCTCCATAAAGTCATTATCGAAGTACTTGCCGTAGAACTGCGCAACGGGAATATCCGGTTCCGTGCCGTTGACGCGCTGATACCAATAATCGAGCGACTGCAGCGTCATAACGCCATCGACCAGCATAATGATGGTGAAGATGACGGTAGCCGAGTAGCGGCTCTTCCACGGAATCATGTTGATGAGCTTGAGCAGCCTCGGCAGCAGCAGCTTGATCCAGATGAGGCCACCCAGGCCCCACAGGCAGGCGAAGCCCGTGCAGGTACGTCCGCCGGTAAGGACGGCGAGCGGATCGGGCATGCCAAAGAGCTTCATATGCGAGTAGCTCCACGAGACCACGCCAAACGAGGTCTGCATAAACCAGCCCACGAACACCTCAAAGCTTGCGCCGAGCAGCGCGCTCACCAAAAAGATAATGATGGGGTTCTTTTTGTAGAAGCGGTTGAGCACCATGGTCATGAGTACGGCGCCAAATCCGTAGATGGGGCTGAAGGGGCCAAACAGCATGCCGGCGCGGTTCTGGTAGACGCCCGGGTCGTCGACCGTCATGTGCCAGATGTCCTCGGCGATCAGGCCGAGTATGCAGCAGACAAAGAATACCCAGAACAGGTTGAAGTAGTTGAGCTTAATGTAGCCTTCGCCGGTTTCATCGCGCCCGAGCATGCCCTCGGCGGCGGCGTCGCGATCGAGCATTTCCTGCAGGCGGCGCTGCAGCTCGCGCTCCTGGCGCAGCGTGGGGTCGACGGTGGCCGAAAGCGCGACGAGGATGCCGAGCTGGATGGCAGGGCGCAGCAAGAAGGGCCCGATGCCCTGGAGCATCACGTCAACCAAAAGCTCGACGACGGTAAACGCGATAAGGATATAGGACAGACGGGCAGCGTTGCGGCGCTGGTTTTTGATAAGGTCCAGGCCAAAGATAATCAGGATGACGGCGCTTGCCGCAGAGAGCATGATGCCGGCGACGATAAGGCCGACCGCGACGAGTGTGTTGTCGCCGAGCTTGGCGGCGGCGTTGCCGTTGATGAGTGCGGTGATGACCTGCCACATAAAGGCGCCGACCGAAGGGAGCGTGCCCACGCCGGACAGGATGCACAGGACGGCGTACACCTTAATGATGAGGGGGATCTTCTTGACCTCCGTGGCGCTGGGGACGCCGGGGTCGAGTTCGTTTCGATCCATACATAACCTTTCTCGTTTTGCTGTAGGTACAAGGATACGCCGCCGACCTGCCAAAAGACAGGACGAACGTCCCAATTGCAACAATGTAACCCTCAACGGTGAGCGAGGCGCGTCGCAACGGAAACATGCGGGATCGTCGACCCCGAGGCGGTTGCCCAATAAAATGTTTGGCCGCAAAACGGATTATAAGCTCGGTGGGCTTTTAAAAAGCGCTGCTCATGCGCGGGAGTGCTTGTCTTGCCGTGCGTATAATAGGGCAGGTAACGCCAAATAACGAGGCTCTGAGGGGATGCCATGTCTCAAGAAACCATCCGCGCGGCCGAGCGTGCCACGGGACAGGTGACGACCATGTCGACGTACGATCCGGACTCCGACCAGCTGCATGAGGAATGCGGCATTTTTGGTGTGTGGGCACCCGATCGCGATGTGGCTCGACTGACGTACTTTGGTCTGCGCGCGCTACAGCATCGCGGCCAGGAATCGGCGGGAATCGCCGTGGGCGATGGCGGCACGGTTATGGTTCGTAAAGACCTGGGACTGCTCGATCGCGTGTTCTCCAACGCCGACCTGTCGACGCTCTCCGGCCAGCTGGCCGTGGGCCACGTGCGCTATGGCACCGCCGGCGCCAAGAGCTGGGAAGCCTCGCAGCCGCATCTTTCTACCATCAACAGCGTCATCATCGCGCTTGCTCACAACGGCACTCTGGTCAACACCGACGAGCTGCGCCGTCAGCTGATCGAGCTGGGCGTGCCGTTCCTCTCCAATTCGGATTCCGAGGTCGCGACCAAGCTTATCGGCTACTTTACCCAGCGTACGGGCCACCTGCGCGAGGGCATTCGCAAGACCATGGAGCTCGTGCGCGGCGGCTACGCCATGACGCTCATCAACGAGCAGGCACTCTACGCTTTCCGCGACCCGCACGGCATTCGTCCGCTGGTGCTGGGCAAGCTCGTGGACGAGGGTCTGGACCAGGCCGACGCCGCTTCTGTTTCGCAGCTGCCCTCGCAAGACGATGCCTCGACGGTCGACTCCGCCGTCCATGTCACGCACGCTGGCGGCTGGGTCGTTGCCTCCGAGACCTGCGCGCTCGATATCGTGGGCGCTGAGTACGTCCGCGACGTCCGTCCCGGCGAGATCTTGCGTATCAGCGCCGAGGGTCTGGTGTCCGAGCAGGGCGTACCTGCAGCCGAAGAGCCCGCCAACTGCATCTTTGAGCAGGTCTACTTTGCCCGCCCCGACTCCATCATGAACGGCAAGAGCGTCTACGCCTGCCGTTATGACATGGGTCGTCAGCTGGCACACGAAGAGCCCGTCGAGGCCGACCTGGTCATCGGCGTGCCCGACTCCGGCCTGCCGCCCGCGGAGGGCTATTCGCACGAGAGCGGCATTCCCTTTGGTGAGGGCCTCATCAAGAATCGCTATGTGGGCCGTACGTTTATCGAGCCCACGCAGGAACTGCGCGCCATGGGCGTGCGCATGAAGCTCAACCCGCTGCGCGACAACATCGAGGGCAAGCGCCTGGTCGTCATCGACGACTCCATCGTGCGCGGCACCACCATGGTGCAGCTCGTCAAGATGCTGCGCAACGCCGGCGCCAAGGAGATTCACATCCGCATCAACTCGCCCGAGGTCATCTGGCCGTGCTTCTACGGTATCGATACCGACGTGCAGTCGCAGCTCATCAGCGCCAACAAGACGGTCGAGGAGATCTGCGAGTATATCGGCGCCGATTCGCTGGCCTTCCTTTCGGTTGAGGGCCTGCTGAAGGTCATGCCCAAGGGCGGCTACTGCGATGCATGCTTTACCGGCCGTTATCCCGTGGCGATTCCCGAGAGCTTTGGCCGCGACAAGTTCATGGAGGGCTTTAAGCCCCGCAACCTGGATAAGCCGCTGCACTTTGACGATGACGCCGTGGTCGAGAAATACGATGACCGCAGCTGGGAAGAGAAGCACGGCGAGGCCTAAAACCTGCCATTTAGGGACAGGTTTATTTTGGTAGGTTTTACCTGCTGTTTTGTTGATTGAGCGGCGCGCGTTGCCAGAATGCGCGCCGAATCGAGAGCAACTATGAGCACCGGTTGGCGTCTGTGCGTCAAACGGTAGTGAGAGAGGAAGGCTCAGATGAGCGACAGCAAACATGTGACGTATGAGGATGCCGGCGTCGATACCGCCGAGGGCGGCCGCGCCGTCGACGCTATTAAGCAAATGGTTAAGGACACCAACCGCCCCGAGGTCATCGGTGGTATCGGTGGCTTTGGCGGCCTGTTCTCGGCCGCCGCGCTTAAGGATATGGAAGACCCGATCCTGATCAGCGGTACCGACGGCGTGGGCACCAAGCTCGTGCTCGCCCAGATCATGGACCGTCACGAGACGGTGGGCCAGGACCTGGTCGCCATGTGCGTCAATGACATCTTGGCTTCGGGCGCCGAGCCGCTGTTCTTCCTGGACTACGTCGCCATCGGCCACATTGAGGCCGAGCATATGGCAAAGATCATCAAGGGCGTGGCCGATGGCTGCAAGCTCGCGGGCTGCGCGCTCGTGGGCGGCGAGATGGCCGAGCACCCCGGTGTCATGGCTCCCGCCGACTACGACCTCGCCGGCTTTACCGTGGGTGTCGTCGACCGTCCCAAGATGCTCGACCCTGCGAACGTCCGCCCCGGCGACGTCATCCTGGGCCTGCCCTCCACCGGCGTGCACTCCAACGGCTACTCGCTCGTGCGCAAGGTCATCGGCGTTGACGGCATCAAGCTGGGCACGCCCGAGGCCGCCGCTAAGGCCGAGGAGCTGAACCGCCCGCTCGAGGAGCTCGGCGGCGCATCGCTGGCCGACGCCCTGCTGGCCCCCACGCGTATTTATGTGAAGCCGATTCTTGAGCTGCTGCGCGGTGGCGCTCCGGTGCACGCCATCGCCCACATCACTGGCGGCGGCATCACCGAGAACCTCAACCGCGCGCTTGCCGACGACGTCGACGCCGTGGTCACTCGCAACGGCGCCGAGATGGGCTGGGATGTTCCTCCCGTCATCACCTACGTGTCGCGCCAGGCCGAGCTCGCGCCCAACGAGGCATGCAAGACCTTCAACATGGGAGTCGGCCTGTGCCTGATTGTCGCCCCCGAGGACGAGGCCGCGGTTACCGAGGCCCTGGTCGGGCTGGGCGAGAAGCCGTTCCGTGTGGGCGAGTGCGTCGAGGGTTCCGGTAAGGTCGTGTACTCCGATGAGCGCTAACGAGCAGATGGCTGCCGCCGAGGGTCTGGACTTTGTGCCCTATACTCGTCCGACCGGTACCGATACGGCCGAGCCGCTCAAGATCGGTGTGCTCATCAGCGGTTCGGGTACCAACCTGCAGGCGCTGATCGACCTGATCGCCGCTGGCAAGCTCAATGCTTCGATTGAGCTTGTGGTGTCGAGTCGTCCTTCGGCCAAGGGTTTGCAGCGTGCAGAGCGCGCGGGCATCCAGACGCTTACGCTATCCAAGGATGTCTATGCTGATCCCATCGCCGCCGACGAGGTCATCGCGCACGAGCTGCTCGAGCGCGGCTGCGAGTATGTGGTCATGGCCGGCTACATGCGCATGGTGCATACGCCGCTGCTGGCGGCGTTTCCCAACCGCGTGGTCAACTTGCATCCGGCGCTGCTGCCGAGCTTTACCGGCGCGCATGCGATCGACGATGCTTTTGCGCGCGGCGTCAAGGTGACCGGTGTGACCGTGCATTTTGCCAACGAGATCTACGACAATGGCCCCATCATCGCCCAGCGCGCGCTGGCTGTCGAGGAGGACTGGGATGTCGACACGCTCGAGGAGCACATCCATGCGATTGAGCATGTGCTGTATCCCGAGGTCGTGCAAATGCTCGCCGACGGCCGCGTCCACGTGCTGGAGAGCGGCAAGGTCGCAATTGACGCGCCTCGCGGCTAGCGGCGCACAGTACAATTTAGCCGAGTAGTCAGGGTGGTCATTGGCGCCAAGGCGCACGTGGCCACCCTTTGTTTTGGGTAGTCACCTGCGACGTTCTTTAACGACTAGTCATTCAAGAACGTCGCAGGTGACTAGGTGAGAGAGGTGAGCGCATGGCGGATAACGAAGCGCTGTTTACGCCTGAGTTGGTGTTTTTTGATTGGGAGTGTGCGACGCCGGATGAGGTGTTCGCGCGGCTTGAGGGCGAGCTTGCACCACATGGCTACATTGCATCCGGTTGGCTCGATGCCGTCCGCACGCGCGAGGATGCCTATCCCACGGGTCTCGCTATGCCGGCGGCAAACATTGCCATTCCGCATACCGATCCGGGGTTTGTGGCCAAGCCCTATATCGCGGTGGTGAAGCCCGCCGCGCCCGTGACATTTAACGCTATGGCTGGCATGGGCGCTCCGGTGCCGGCGCAGATCGTCATCAATCTGGGCATCGCCGAGCCGGGCGGCCAGGTCGAGGCCCTGCAGGCACTCATGAACATCTTTATGGGCGCCGATGCCGCAGCCGACGTGCTCGGCCAGACCACGCCCCAGGGCATGGTCGACGCCATCCGCCGCCACTTCTAAGGTGGGGCTGAGTCGGCACTTGGGGACTGTCCCTAACTGCCGGCTGCCAGAGCTGTCCCCTTTGCACCAAAATGGTGCAGATTAATCTGTCCCCAATGCACCAAGCGTGCCGCGGGGGCTGCGTTGTGACACAATGGCGTTTGTTCGATTCGTTATGCGAAAGGCCAACTATGGCAAATAAGAAAAAGAACTCCGAGGCCGCGCCGACGCCCGAGCAGCAGGCCCGCGCTGCCTCCAGCTCTCGCAAGAAGCAGCGCAAGACGTACGTGTCTAAGACCGTCAAGATCGTTCTGGTGGTCATCGGCGTGCTGGCGATGCTGCTTTCCGTCTCGGCGATGGCGTGCTCCGGCCTTATGTCGCAGGCTGAGGACACCTCGGGCTACAAGCTGACCGGCGGTGTTGCTGCCACTATCAACGGCACCAACCTTACCGAGGACACCGTGACCAAGCAGATCATGAGCATGCGCACGTCCTACGGCTACACCAAGGATGAGGATTGGGCGCAGTATCTGGTTGACAACGACCTCACGCCCAAGAAGTACCGCAAGCAACTCATCGACTCCTACACGCAGCAGATTCTGCTTCAACAGGCACAGAAGGAGAACGGCGTGACGGTGTCGGACGAGGAGGTCGAGAAGGCTTGGAAGGACGCGTGCAAGAGCGCGGGCGGAGCCAAGGCCTTTAAGAAGACCCTCAAGACCTACGGCTATACCGAGGACACCTACAAGGACTCGCTCAAGGAGAGTCTGGCGCAACAGAAACTCAAGGATGCCGTCGCGCCCACGAGCAAGCCCAAGGACAGCGAGATTGTCGATTACATCAACGAAAATCTGTCCAGCTACAACGACGCCCGCCGCTCGTCGAACATCCTGATCAAGGTTGATTCCGACGCTTCCGACGAGGACAAGGCTGCCGCCAAGGCCAAGGCGCAGGAGTGCCTGGACAAGATCAACTCCGGTGAGCTGAGCTTTGAGGACGCCGTTGAGCAGTACTCCGAGGACACCGGTTCCAAGGAGAAGAAGGGCGATGTGGGCTGGGATAAGCTCACCACCTTTGTCGACAGCTATCAGACGGCGCTCGAGGGACTCAACAAGGGCGACGTGAGCGAAGTCGTCGAGTCGACCTATGGCTACCACATCATCAAGTGCACCGACTACTTCCATGTCGATAATCAGGTTGATGACATCAACCAGGTGCCCAAGGACATCAAAAAGTACGTCTCCAACGTGGTGAAGACGCAAGCGGCCAGCACCGCGTACAGCGAGTGGCTGGAGCAGTACAAGAAGGATGCCGACATCACCGTCAACCCCATGCCCAAAGACGTACCCTATAACGTGAGTCTGAAGGGTGTCACCAAGAGTTCGACCGACGATTCGTCGACGACTGAGTAATCATGGGGCGGTGCTCGCGCGAGTGCCGCCCACACTATTGAGGAGGATTTGCAGATGACCAACGAAGAGCTGCAGAAGGAAATGATTGCGGCCATGAAGGCCAAGGACAAGGTTCGCCTGTCCATCATTCGCCAGGTTAAGGCCGAGGTGAAGAATATCGAGGTCAATGAGCGCCGCGATGTGACCGAGGAAGACGTCAACAGCATGATCAAGCGTCTGATCAAGCAGACGAGCGAGACGCTGGAGATGTCCATCAAGGCCGGCACCGACCAGGAGCGTACCGACAACCTGACCGAGCAGGTCAAGATTCTGGAGAGCCTGCTGCCCGCGCAGGTTTCGGGCGAGGAGCTCGAGGCCCTGATCGAGCAGGTTATCGCCGAGCTGGGCGCCACGTCCAAGAAGCAGATGGGCCAGGTTATGGGCGCACTCGGCAAGGCCACCGGTGGCAACTTCGATAAGCCGGCCGCGGCAAAGATCGTCGGAGCCAAACTCGCGTAGGGGCCGAGCGGTACATAGTTGATGTTTAGGGGGGCGTGGCCGTCATGGTCGCGCCCCTTTTTGCTGGGCTGGGCACTCATTGGGGACAGGCTTAAATGAGTGCCCAATGAGCAGGTACTCATTTAGGCACTCATTGGGGACAGACTTAAATGAGTGCCCGGGCTACGCTCATTGGGGACGGGCTTAAATGAGTGCCCAATGAGCAGGTACTCATTTAAGTCTGTCCCCAATGACTAGGTGGAAGGTTGCGGGTTCTTTACGGGAATGTAGTGTGGGCTGCGGAAACGTGATTCTTTCCGTACAATAGTTCAACTCGTGTAAACGCAGGGAAGGGACATTCATGGCAGACATGATCGAGATCAAGCATCTCAACAAGTACTTTGGCGACCTGCATGTGCTCAAAGATATCAACCTCACCGTCAAACGCGGCGAGAAGCTCGTAATGATCGGGCCTTCCGGCTCGGGTAAATCGACGCTCATCCGTTGCGTCGATTATCTGGAGGAGCCCACGTCGGGCGAGGTTGTCATCGACGGTACGCCGCTCACCAAAAAGAATCACCTGGAGATGGCTCGCAAGTATAGTTCCATGGTGTTTCAGCAGTTCAACCTGTATCCCAACATGACGGTGCTGGGCAACCTGACGCTCGCGCCCATCAAACTGCAAAAGAAGAGCAAGGAGGAGGCGACCGAGATCGCCATCGCTGCGCTCAAGCGCGTCGGCATGGCACATAAGGCCGGCGAGTATCCGCAGAATCTCTCGGGTGGTCAGCAGCAGCGCATCGCCATCGCCCGTGCCCTGTGCACCAAGCAGCCTATCATCCTGTTTGACGAGCCGACCTCGGCACTCGACCCCGAGATGGTCCAGGAAGTCCTGGACGTTATGATTGAGCTCGCGCAGGAGGACATCACCATGATCTGCGTGACGCACGAGATGGGCTTTGCGCGCCAGGTGGCCGACCGCGTCATCTTTATGGAGGACGGCCGCATCCTGGAGGAGGGCACGCCCGAGCACTTCTTCGATAACCCCGAGAACCCGCGTTGCCGCGAGTTCCTGTCCAAGATTCTGCACTAGGCGCGGTGATGGACATGACGGATATGACGAGGGCGGCCGTGTCGCGCCGTCACTTTTTGCAGCTGGCGGGCGCCGGTATGCTTACGCTGACGGGGGCCGCGCTTACCGGTTGCGGCAACTCCACCAGCGGCGAGGGCTCCGACAAGGGGTCCAAGCTTGCGGCCATTAAGTCGCGCGGCCATCTGAATGCCGGCGTTAAGAAGGATGTTCCCGGCTACGGCTATTACGACACCGCCAAGGGCCGCTTTGAGGGCATGGAAGTCGATTTGTGCTACCAGATCGCCGCTGCCGTCTTTGGCGTGAGTTACAAGGAGGCCCGCGCCCAGGAGCTTGTCGAGTTTGCCGACGTAACGCCCAAGACGCGCGGTCCGCTGATCGATAACGGCCAACTTGACGTGGTCGCGGCGACCTACACCATCACCGACGAGCGCAAGAAGAGCTGGGATTTCTCGACGCCGTACCGCACCGACTACGTGGGACTCATGGTCAAGAAGCGTTCGGGCTTTACCTCGATTGAGGATCTGGATGGTAAGGTCATTGGTGTGAGCCAGGGTGCCACCACGCAGGGCCTGATCGAGCAGATGATCAAGGACAACGGCTTTAGCTGCAAGCCCGAGTTTAGGGCCTTTAGCGGCTACCCCATCATCAAGAGTTCGCTCGATGCCGGCAATATCGACGTCTTTGCCATGGACCGCTCCACGCTGGCTGGTTACATGAACGAGACCGTTGAGCTGCTGCAGCCCGAGGTCAAGTTTGGCGAGCAGGGCTACGGCGTGGCGACCAAGAAGGGCTGCGACCTTTCGGCCGTGGTCGATCAGGTGATTTGCGATCGCCTGGCCGACGGCTGGCTCGACCAAGAGGTCAAGACCTGGGGTCTTGTATAGGCGCATCGTCCAAGGAAGGAATCAAATGCTCGAAGGATTATTTGACGCCGACCGTTGGTCGACGACATTTCAAAACATGGGGCCCTTCTGGGAGGGCTTTGGCGTGACGCTACAGGTGGTCGTTGCCGGTCTGCTGCTGTCGCTGGTGCTGGGCACGCTACTGGGTGTGTTCTCTACCACTCGCTCGCGCGTGTTGCGCGCCATAAGCCGCGTGTACGTGGAGTTTTACCAGAACACCCCGTTGCCCGTGCAGGTGCTCTTTATGTACATGGCCGGACCGCAGTTTTTGCAGGCCATAACCGGTGCCGACCAGCCGGTGCGCATCGCGCCGTTCGTGCTGGGCTTCTTGGGCGTGGGTCTGTATCACGCGGCCTACATTTCGGAGGTCATCCGCACCGGTATCGAGGCGGTTCCGCGCGGTCAGATGGAGGCGGCCCAGAGCCAGGGCTTCACCCGTGCGCAGGCGTACTGGTACATCGTGCTGCCCCAGACATTCAAGATCATTTTGCCGCCGCTGTGTAACCAGGCGCTCAACCTGGTCAAGAATACGTCGGTGCTGGCGCTTGTGGCCGGCGGCGACCTTATGTACCGTTCCGACAACTTTGTGAGTCTGTACGGTTACCTGCAGGGATACATCGTCTGCTGCCTTATGTACTTCATCATCTGCTTTCCGCTCGCCATGCTGGTGCAGTGGCTCGAGCGCCGCTCAAAGGAGCGTCCGCGCGGTGTGAGCTTGGCCGAGCTGGGGCTCGACAACGTAGAGGAGGCCTAGCGCATGGAAATCTTCAACGCGACCAACCTGCTCTACATTTGGGGCGGCTTTGTTAAGACGATCGAGATCTCGGCGCTGTCGATCTTTTTCTCGCTCATCTTTGGCACGGTGCTGGCACTCGTTAAAAGCTATGCGCCCCGCCCGTTCCGTATTTTGGTGAGCGCCTATATCGAGCTGTTCCGCTGCACGCCGAACCTGCTGTGGATCCTGTTTATCTATTTTACGGTGCAGGGTTTGGACATTGTGATTTCGACCATCGCCTTTACGCTGTTTACCAGCGCTGTTATGGCCGAGATTGTGCGCGGTGGCCTCAACTCGATTCCGCGCGGCCAGTTTGAGGCAGCGCAGAGCCAGGGCTTCGGCTTCTTTGCCACCATGCGCTACATCATTCTGCCGCAGACGTTTAAGACGATCATTCCGGCGCTGTTTAGCCAGTGCACGACTGTCATCAAGGACAGCTCGTATCTTTCGGGCATTAACGTGGCCGAGCTCATGTACACGGCAAACGTCGTGATGGCCCACGCGATCGACCTATCGCAGGTGCTTATGCTCTACGGCCTGATGTTTGCGATGTACTTTGTGCTCAACTTTGGTATCTCGCTGCTGGTTCGCGCATATCAGAGGCGAATGGTGGCAGCGTAGAATGTGGCAAAGGGACAGCCCCTTTGTCACATAGAGAAAGGAATCGCGATGAGCGATCTGGAGAACAAGAAGAATCCTGTGGTCATTACCATCGCGCGCGACTTTGGCGCCGAGGGCCACGAGATTGGTCGTATCCTCGCCGATGAGCTGGGGATTCCGCTGTACGATAACGAGCTGCTGGTGCGTGCTTCGCTGCGCGCGGGCGAGTCGCTCGACAAGATGGCCGCCTACGACGAGCGCCTGGCCGTGGAGAACATGGCGTTTCTGCCCGACCGCTACGATGCGCGTTCGTACTCGGACAAGTTGTTCCAAAAGATGAGCCAGGTGATTTTGGATCTGGGTGAGACCGAGAGCTGCATTATCGAAGGCCGTCTGTCCGATTATCTGCTGCGCAACAACCCCAACCACATCGCCGTGCTGGTGACTGCGCCCTTTGAGGACCGCGTCGAGATCGTGCGCAAGAAGCGCGGCCTCAACAAAAAGAAGGGCGCCAAGCTGGTCAAGCAGCAGCAGAAGGCGCGCGAGGCGTTCTATAAGCGCTACAGCGCCGGAAAGTGGAAGATGACGAGCGGTAAGGATATCGTTGTCAACCGCGCCAAGTTGGGACGCGAAGGCTGTAAAGACGTCATTGCCGCTGCCTACCGCTACAAAGTGGCGCAGCTCGAAGGCTAGCCGATCAAAACCACTACAAAGGGGACAGGCACCTTTGTGGTGGTTTGGGCGGCCGGTATAGAAAAAGTCCCCGCCGGGCGTGTGCTCGACGGGGACTTTGCCGTTTGATGGCTAGCGCTGTAGGTGATTACTCGCCCAGCAAGCTCTTGGTGATCGAAGCGGCGGCCTTCTTGCCGGCGCCCATCGCCAGAATGACCGTAGCGGCACCGGTGACGATGTCGCCGCCGGCCCAGATGCGGGGATCGGTGGTCTGGCCGGTCTCCTCGTCGGCGACGATGTAGCCCCACTTGTTGAGCTCCATCTTGCCGCCGATCTTCTTTGCGAAGGGGTTGGCGTTTGTGCCGATAGCCGAGATCGCGACGTCGCAGGGGATCTCCTCGATGGCGCCCTCGATGGGCACCGGGCGACGACGGCCGGACTCGTCAGGCTCGCCGAGCTCCATCTTCTGGACCTTGACGGCGCACACGGAGGCGTCCTCGCCAGCGACAAATTCGAGCGGGGAGACGAGCGGCAGAACCTCGACGCCCTCGGCCTTAGCGTGGTGCAGCTCGGCGCGACGGCAGGGCATCTCGTCTTCGGTACGACGGTAGGCGATGATGGCGTGCTCGGCGCCCAGGCGCTTGGCGGTACGGACGGCGTCCATAGCCACGTTGCCGCCACCAAAGACAACGACGTTCTTGCCGTGCTTGGTGGGGGTGTCGTACTCGGGGAACTTGTTGGCCTTCATCAGGTTCACGCGGGTGAGGTACTCGTTCGCGAAGAAGACGTTGGGCAGGTTCTCGCCGGGGACGTTGAGGAACTTGGGCAGGCCAGCGCCGGTCGCCACGTAGATGGCGTCGAAGCCCTGCTCGAACAGCTCCTCGGCCGTGGCCATGTTGCCCACGACGGAGTTGTACTCAAACTTGACGCCCATGTCCTCCAGGCCGTCAATCTCGCGCTTGACGACTGCCTTGGGCAGACGGAACTCGGGGATGCCGTAGACCAGCACGCCGCCGCCGGTGAAGAAGGCCTCAAAGACGGTGACGTCAAAGCCGTTGCGGGCGAGCTCGCCGGCGCAGGTGATGCCGGACGGGCCGGAGCCGACGACGGCGACCTTCTTACCGTTCTTGGGGGCCATCTTGGGCGTGGAGGCGAGCTCGGGGCGGTCACCCAGGAAGCGCTCGAGCTGGCCGATGGCCACGGGCTCGGACTTCTTGCCACGGATGCACTTACCCTCGCACTGGTTCTCCTGCGGGCAGACGCGACCGCAGATAGCGGGAAGCATGGAGTCCTCGCGGATGGTGTCGAGAGCGCCGCCGAAGTCCTTCTCGCGGATCTGCTCGATAAAGCGGGGGATGTTGATGTTGACGGGGCAGCCCTCAACACAGAACGGCTTCTTGCAGTTGAGGCAGCGCTCGGCCTCGGCCAGCGCCATCTCCTCGGTGAAGCCCTTGTCGACGGGGCGGAAGTCGCAGGCGCGCTCGGCAGCCGGCTCCTCGTTATCGGGGGTGCGGGGCGACTTCATATCGGCAACGAAACGACCGTTAACTAGTGGCATGCGCAGCTCTTTTCCTCATAGGCCTTGAGGGACTCGCCCTCTTCGGAACGGTAAGCGGCCTGGCGGGCACGAAGGTCATCCCAGTCGACCAGGGTGGCATCGAAGTCGGGGCCGTCGACGCAAGCGAACTTGGTCACGCCGCCCACCTCGACGCGGCAGCAGCCGCACATACCGGTGCCGTCAACCATGATGGGGTTGAGCGACGCGGTTATGGGGGTGTCGTACTTCTGGGCGGTGAGGGTCGAGAACTTCATCATCGGAACGGGGCCGACGCAGAAGACCTGGCTCACGGCCTTGTCCTGCAGCAGGCGCTCCAGCGGAGCGGTGACAACGCCCTGCTCGCCGTAGGAGCCGTCGTCAGTGGTGATGTGGATGTGATCTTCGTCGAGGAGCTCGCGGAACTGGTCCTCCATGAGCAGGAGGTCCTTGGTGCGGGCGCCCATGATGGCGTGTACCTCGTGACCGGTCTCGACCAGGTGCTTGGCGACCGGGAAGGCAATTGCCAGGCCGACGCCGCCGCCAATGACGGCGCAGGGGCCCTCGGCCATCTCGGTGGGAACGCCCAGCGGGCCCACGACGTCGCGCAGCGACTCGCCGGCCTCGTAGGTGGAAAGCATCTCGGTGGTCTTGCCGATCACCATGAAGATGAACTCGACCCAGCCCTCGTCACCGTTCCAGCCGGCCAGGGTAAACGGGACACGCTCGCCCGTCTCGTTGGCGCGAACCATGAGGAACTGTCCAGCGTGCGCATGCTTGGCGATTGCAGGCGCTTCGATGCGGAACTTGAACACCTTCTCCGAGAACTGCGTCTTCTCCAGGATCTTATACATAGAACCCCTCTCTTGTTAGGGCCGCCGAACCGTGCCTCCACGGAAATGGACGGTAGCCCGAATAAAACCGTACGTGCACAGGCGTTGTGCAGACATACGGTGCAAATTATACCCTCATGGACATGTCACTTACGTGTGTCTTCGGCGGCTGGGAGCAGGGTTTGTCCACTTTGGCCTACCAAAGGGGGAGAGGTTTATTTTGGTCAGCTTTATCGGGTAAAACGGCAAAGGGGCCAGTCTCGGGTTGCAATGAGGTCGGCCCCCTTTGGGGTGCTATGTGTGTATGGCGGTGCGCGGTTTATTGCGATGCGGCCGCTGCGGCGTTTCCGCAGGTAAAACCTGCCAAAATAAACCTATCCCTAAATGATAGGTTTTAGTGCTTGCCGTTGGCGGAGGCGGCGCCGTTGACATGGTCGCGGGCATAGACTACGCCGTGCACAATCGCCAGGCCGGCGGCGTCGGCCGCGCGGGCGCAGGTGTCCTGGAAATCCTCGGCCTCGCGGGCGCGCAGCTGCTTAAGCACGTAGTCGGCGACGGCCATCTTGCCGGGAGGGTTGCCGATGCCGGTGCGGATGCGGCTGAAGTCGCGGCTGCCCATCTTGTCGATGATGGAACGCAGGCCGTTGTGACCGGCATGGCCGCCGCCCACCTTAACACGCACGTCGCCGGCGGGAATATCGAGCTCGTCGTGGATGACGAGCAGCTCCTCGGCCTTGATCTTGTACTCGCGGCAGAGTTTGGAGATGGGCCCGCCCGAGGTGTTCATGTACGACTGCGGCTTGACCAGTACAATCTGGCGCTTGCCGCCCTCTTCCTCGGGATCGTTGATGTTGATGAGCGCGACCTCGGCGCCTGCTTGGTTTTTCCAGTACGTGACGCCGGCCTGACGGGCCAGCTCGTCGATTGCTTTGAAACCAGCGTTGTGACGGGTCTCGGCATATTCCTCGCCAGGGTTGCCAAGTCCGGCAACCATGCGAATCTTAAGCGGCTGTGCAGCTGCCATATTTGTCCTTCCGTTACATAAAAAGTTTAATCAACGACAAAGGCTACCACGCCCGCCGAAGGCGAGGCTTTGCTTCAGCGAAATCCCACCAGACAAAAGCGCGGCCGCGGCAGAGCGAGCCGTCGGAACAGAAGAAACCCCCGCGCGACCTTTGCGAAGCAAGGGGGAGCGCGGGGGTTTCTTCTGTTCCGACGGCGATGCGCCGGGTTGCAAGGACGATGCGACTACAGCGCGAAGTCGCCGCCGACGAGCGTGGAGACGGGCTCCTCGTGGTAAACGGCGGAGATGGCCTGAGCGAACTCCTCGGCGACCGAGATGGTCTTGATCTTGCCGCCGACCTCGACGGGAATGGCGTCGGTGACGAGGCACTCGACGATCGGGGCGTCGTTCAGACGCTCGATGGCCGGACCGGAGAAGATACCGTGGGTGGCGCAGACGTAGATATCGCCAGCGCCCATAGCCTTGAGCTCCTTGACGTTGGCGCACAGGGTGCCAGCGGTGTCGATCATGTCGTCGTTGATGATGCAGGTCTTGCCCTTGATGTCACCGATGATGCCCATGACCTCGGCGGCGTTGTGGCGCGGACGGCCCTTGTGGGCGATGGCCAGGTCGCAGCCGAGCATGTCGGACAGCTTCTTGGCGGCCTTGGCGCGACCCACGTCGGGGGAGACGACAACCAGGTTGTCGGTGTCGAAGTGCATGTCGTTGTAGTACTGGCCAAACAGCGGCAGCGCGGACAGGTGGTTAACCGGGATATCGAAGAAGCCCTGGATCTGGCCCTGGTGCAGGTCGAGGGTGATGATGCGGTTGACGCCGGCGCGCTCGAGCAGGTTGGCGACGAGGCGGGCGGTGATGGGCTCACGCGGGCCGGCCTTGCGGTCCTGGCGGGCATAGCCGTAGTGGGTGATGACGGCGGTGATGGAGCGGGCGGATGCGCGCTTGGCAGCGTCGGTGGCGATGAGCAGCTCCATGAGCATGTCGTTGACGTTGCCGCCGGCCACGGACTGAATCAGGAAGACGTCGGCGCCGCGGACGGTTTCGTCGTAGCGGGCGTAAATCTCACCGTTGGCGAACTGCTTTAGCGTAAGGCCCGAAAGCTCGACCCCAAGGTACTCAGCGATCTTCTGAGCGAGGGGACGGTTGGAGGAACCGGAATACACGCGGATGGACTTGCGCATATTCTCCGACTTCTCGGGATCATTAATCGGCATTACCCTTCTCCTTTATATCGAATGCCATATAGATGCCTTGTTGCATTGTAACCGCGCGACGGGGTTAATCGGGTCTTGATAACGTCTTTACCGTCAACGGACACGAACCGACCACTCATCCTGTCGCGCAGGTCACGATAGAAAAAAGGAGCCGCCCCCCATGGGAACAGCTCCTTAGATGCTTGGTAAAACGTTATACCTCGTCGTCCTCGTGCAGACGGCGGCGATAATCGGCGGCCCAGCCCTCAATATTTATCTGGCGGGCACGACCCAGGCCAAGTGCGTCTGCCGGGACCGGCTCGGTGATGACGGAGCCGGCGGCCACGAGCGCGCCGTCGCCAATCTGGGCGGGCGCGACCATCATGGTGTCGGAGCCGATGAAGGCATCCTTGCCGATGACGGTCTTGTGCTTGTGTACGCCATCGTAGTTGCAGGTGATGGAGCCCGCGCCCACGTTGACGCCGGAGCCCATGGTGGTATCGCCGATGTAGGACAGGTGCGGCACCTTGGAGCCCTCGCCGATCGTGGACTTCTTGATCTCCACGTGCGTGCCGGCCTTGGAACCGTCGAGCATGTGGGTGCCCGGGCGCAGGTAGGCGCGCGGGCCGCAGTCGACGCCGTTCTCGATGACGGCCTCGACGGCGATGGTTTCATCGATGGTGCAGCCGCTGCCGACGGTGGTGTCGGTGAGGCGGCTGTTGGGGCCGAGCTGGCACTCCTCGCCCACGGTGACGTGGCCGATCAGGTGCGTCTGCGGCCACACGACGGTGTCGCGGCCGATGGTGGCGTCGGGGCCGATCCAGGCCTGCGTGGGGTCGATGAAGGTGACGCCCTCGGCCATCCAGTGCTCGTTGATGCGGTCGCGCGCGATGGCGGTGAGCTGTGCGAGCTGGATGCGGCTGTTGACGCCCAGGCCGTCGCGGTAGTCATCGCAGTGGAAGATGGAGACTGCCTGGCCGTGGCCCTTGAGGATCTCGAGCATGTCGGGCAGATAGTACTCGGACTGCGCGTTGTCGTTGCCGATCTCGTCAATGTGCGCGGCGAGCTGCGCGCCGTCGAAGGCGTAGCAGCCGGCGTTGCACTCGAGCACCATGGCGGCCTGCTCGGGTGTGCAGTCCTTCTGCTCGATGATGCGCTCGATCTGGCCGTCGGCACCCAGCTTGATGCGGCCGTAGCCGAAGGGGTCGGGCGGGGTCATGGTCATGACGGTGCAGGCGAGCTCGCCGGTGGCGACGGTCTGCGCGAACTTGGCGACGGTGTCGGCGGTGATGAGCGGCAGGTCGCCGTTGAGCACGACGACGGGGCCTTGCGTGATGCCGCAGGCCTCGAGCGCGACCTTCACGGCGTGACCGGTGCCCAGGCGCTCGGTCTGCTCAACGCACTCGACTTTGGTGGCGCTGTTGGCGTAGGCGCCGTCGATCAGGGCGCGCATCTCGTCGGCGTGGCTGCCGATGACGACCACGACGCGGCTGCAGCCGGCCTTGATGGTAGCGTCGACGATCCACTGGACCATGGGCTTGCCCAGGATCTTGTGCGAAACCTTACAGTGGTTCGACTTCATGCGGGTGCCCTCGCCGGCAGCGAGGATAATTGCGGTTGCGTCCATGTGATCTCCTGTTACGTTATAGAGACGTGCGTTTGGAAACGATACACGGCGCAATATGATACCGCAGGCATATGTTGAGCGCGTAGCGATTGGTTTGCGGCGGTTGAGGCTTGCGCCGCCGGCGTGGCGTTTGCACTGCTTGCGTGCGGCGTTGGCGGTGCTGCGGAGCTGTCGTTTGAGCGAGGGGACGGGGGTGCCCGTGGACAACATACAAGAGGAGTTTGGCGGCGAGCCCGTCGCGGCGTTCTCGATGTCGCATCCGGCTGTGCCGGCACTCTATATAGTGCTGACGCTGGGGCTCACCATGTTCTCTATGCAGCCGGTGCTGATTGCGCTGTCACTTGCGGGCGGGCTGGCGTATGGATTTGCGACGCGTGGGGCTGCCCGCACGCTGGGCGCGCTTCGCTGGCAGCTGCCGGTGATTTTGATTATCGCGCTGGTCAATCCACTGTTTGGCACCTCGGGCTCGACGGAGCTGTTCCGCATTGGCATGCGCGCGGTGTATCTGGAGAGCATGGTATATGGCCTGTGCATGGGTGGGCTGTTTGTGGCGAGCGTGCTGTGGTTTGAGGCCGCGGCGTCGATGCTCGAATACGACAAGGTGCTCGCGCTGCTGGGTAATGCCGCACCGGTGATCGCGCTCATGATCTCGATGTGCATGAGGCTTATCCCGCAGTTTTTGCGCCGCGGTCGTACGGTGCTGGCGGTGCAGGATGCGATTGACGTGCCGGGGCGCGCGCCGGCCGATCCCGTGCGCTCGCGTCTGCGGGCGTCAAGCGTGTTGATGGGCTGGGGCATGGAAGATTCGCTGGATCGCGCGGACGCGATGCGCTCACGCGGGTGGGGTGCCGCGACGCGTCGTACGACGTATGCGCGGTATCGACTGGGACTCAGCGACGTTGCCGCGCTGGTTGGGCTTGCGCTGTTTGGCGTGGCCACGGCGGCAGTGGCGTGGACCGCGACGACGCAGTATTCGTTTTATCCGCAGCTCTCGGTGCCGGCGCCGTGGCTGGGCTATGTCGTGTACGCTGCCTGGATGGTGCTGCCTTGCGCGTTGCACGCGATTGATGAGAAGAGGTTTGGCTGATGGCTCGGTTGGATAGGGGCCCGGTGTCGGGCGCGGCGTGCGGCCCGGATATGCCGGCGATTGAGGTGCGGAGCCTGAGCTTTGCCTACCCCGATGCTGATGCTGCGGTGCTCGAGGGGCTCGACTGGTCTGTTCCCCAAGGTGCATTTGCGTTGCTTGTTGGCGGTACCGGATCGGGTAAGTCGACGCTGCTGTCGCTGCTCAAGCCCGAGATCGCGCCGGCGGGCGAGCGCACTGGCGAACTGCGCGTGCTGGGCGAGAACGTTGCCGACATGGACGCGCGGGCATCGGCGGAGCGCGTGGGCTATGTGTTCCAGGATCCCGAGAACCAGATTGTGTGCGAGACCGTGTGGCACGAGATGGCGTTTGGCCTAGAGAATCTGGGCGTGTCGCGCGACGAGATGCGCCGCCGTGTTGCCGAGACCAGCTATTTCTTTGGTCTGGAGGACTGGCTTCATCGCGATACCGACACGCTTTCGGGTGGCCGCAAGCAGCTGCTGTCGCTTGCCGCCGTCCTGGCGCTGCGTCCGCGTGTGCTGCTACTCGACGAGCCCACGTCTCAGCTCGATCCCGTTGCCGAGAAGAATTTTCTGCACGCGCTGTTTCGCGTGAACCGTGAGCTGGGCTGCACGGTTGTTGTGGCTACGCATCAACCGCGGCCGATGCTCGAGTATGCGACGCGTGCGTACCGGATTGAGGGCGGTCGCGTGCGCGAGGTGGCGGATATGGCTTCTTTGGGACGCCGAGAATCGCTGTTTTCCGATGAGATGTTGGGGTGGGGTGCCATCCGATGTGCAAAAAACGGAGTATTCAGCAGGCGTGAGGACAATTTGGGCTCTCTGGAGCCGCCCGGGGGCGTATCGAGCGCGAAAAAAAGTTTGGAATTGGACAAATCGTCCGAATTTGTGGCGCAAACGTCGCTCGAGAACGGCTTGGAAGCCTTCTCGCGCACGGATGGAAGCAGAATACTCCAAAAAATGCACGCTGGGTCGGCTACCACCCTGTCGGAAGGTTGGTTTCGCTACGATCGAGCGTCCGGCTGGGTGTTGCGTGGGCTCGATGCGTCGTTTTCGGCCGGTGCGGTGCATGCGATCGTGGGCGGCAACGGATGCGGTAAGTCGACGATGCTCTCGGTGCTGGCGAAGACCGCCAAGCTGCAGCGCGGCCGCATGGTGCGCGGAGCGGCCTCGGCGGCGTTGCTGCCTCAGAATCCCAAAGCATTGCTGGTTGCCGAGACGGTGTGCGACGAGCTGATGGAATGGGCTTCAGCCTGCGGATATGACGAGACCGTGGCGCGGGAGCGCGCGGCGAGCTTGGGGCTGGACGGCCTGGAGACGCGCCACCCCTACGACCTCTCGGGCGGACAGCGCCAGCTGCTCGCACTGGCAAAGCTGCTGCTGATCGGCCCCGAGCTGCTGCTGCTTGACGAGCCCACGAAGGGCTTGGACCTGGAGAGTCGCCGCACCATCGCCCGCGCCCTGCGTGACCATGCGAAGGCTGGCGGCACCGTCATCATGGCTACGCACGATTTGGACTTTGCCGAGCAGGTAGCCGACGACGTCGCCATGATGTTTGACGGCGAGATTGCCTGCATGGAGTCCCCGGCCGACTTCTTTGCCGACAACGTGTTCTATAGGGCGTGATGGGATGACGGACTGTCGTTTCTCGCGTTTGCTTGCAAAACTGGAGATCCCGCTGTTGTTGGCGGTGCCGGCGGTGATGGCTGCCGCGTTGCTGGCGGGTGTTGAGCAGGCAGCGTTGGCCATGCTGGTTGTGGTGGCGTTGGTGCTTGCGCTGTTCTTTGCGGGCTATGAGGCATCGCGTCCAGGCCTGCGTCAGATTATGCCCACGTTGGCGCTGGCGGCGCTGACGGCGGCGGGGCGCATCCTGTTTGGACCCATTCCCGACTTTAAACCCGTGAGTGCCATCGCCATTATCGCCGGGGCGACACTCGGTCGTCGTAACGGCTTTATGGTCGGTGCGTTGGCGGCGCTGACCAGCAATTTCTTTTTTGGGCAGGGCATGTGGACGCCGTGGCAGATGTATGCCTGGGGGCTCGTGGGATACGTTGGCGGTGCGCTGGCGTATGCGGGTGCGTTCGACCGCGCCGATGGCACCGTGCGTATGCCGGCGCTGCTGACCTACGGCTTTGCGTCGGGCCTGCTCTATGGCGTCGTGATCAACGCGTATGACATCATTGGTTTTGTACAGCCGCTTACTTGGGCGGGTGCCGCGGCGCGTCTTGCCACGGCAGTGCCGTTCGATATTACGCACGGCCTTGCGACCTGCGTGTTTTTGGCCGCCTTGTACAAGCCTTGGTGTCGCCGCATTAACCGTGTCGTCGTGAAATACGGGCTGTAAGGCATTTCGCGTTCCCTCACGAACTTGCGGTGGAATAGTTCTCGTTTTTGGCTATTTGCTGCCCAAACAGGAACTATTCCACCGCAACTTATAGGGGGGAGGGGGGTCACATGATCTGTTTTTCTCTGTCCCCCAGGAATTACTTGGGGCTAGAGCTCTAGCGTGAGGGTGACGGGGCAGTGGTCGCTGCCGAAGATATCGCCGCGGATACCGGTGTCGCGCACGGTATTGGCGATTGAATCACTTACCAAGAAGTAATCGATGCGCCAGCCGGCGTTGTTCTTGCGGGCATTAAAGCGGTAGCTCCACCAGCTGTAAACGCTCTCGACGTCGGGGTTTGCCGCGCGCCAGGTATCGGTAAAGCCGGCGTTGAGCAGTTCGGTAAACTTGCCGCGCTCCTCGTCCGAAAAGCCTGCGTTGCCGCGGTTGGACTTGGGGTTCTTAAGGTCGATCTCCTCGTGCGCAACGTTAAAGTCGCCGCAGGTCACGACGGGTTTGCCGGTCTCGCGCTCGAGCGCGCTCAAAAAGCCGCGATAGGCATCATCCCAGGCCATGCGCACGTCGATGCGGGCGAGTTCGTTTTGCGCGTTGGGAGTGTAGACATCCACAAACCAGAACTTGTCGAACTCCAACGCGCAGACGCGGCCCTCGGTTGCGGCTTGGGCGACGAGCTCGGCCGCCTCGCCCTCGCCGGCGTAGGGTAACAGCGCGTCGGCGTGCAGCACGCGCAGCGGTTCCTGGCGGCTAAAGACCGCAGTGCCCGAATAGCCTTTACGCTCGGCGTAGCTCCAGGTTTGGTGATAGCCGGGCAGGTCAATATCAACCTGGCCTTCTTGCAGCTTGGTCTCTTGCAGCGCCAGGATATCGACGTCGAGTTCTTGTGCGATTTGAATAAAGCTCGGGTCCTTTTTGAGCACGGCGCGCAGGCCGTTGACGTTCCACGAGGCGAAAGTGTAAGTCTGAGGCATGGTGTCCTTTCGACGGGGTTGGCAGGCTTAAGATTAGCGCAACAGGGGCGGTGGTGGGCTCCGCGCGTGCTGACCCAAAGGCCGCATGCTGGGACATTGCCCGATGCTGCCCGACCAACAAGGACGGAGGACTCATATGACGCAGGCAATATCGGACCCCAAGCAGGCCTCCGCCGCGCTGGCGGAGCTGTTCGGTACCCACAAGCGCGTGGTCTTCTTTGGCGGGGCGGGCGTTTCCACGGCGAGTGGCATCCCCGATTTCCGCAGCGTGGACGGCCTGTATCACCAGCAGTTTGCCTACCCGCCCGAGACCATGCTTTCGCATAGCTTTTACGAGGCACATCCGGCCGAGTTCTTCGACTTCTACCGCACCAAGATGATCGCGCTTGGCGCCAAGCCCAACCGCTGCCACACCAAGCTGGCCGAGCTGGAACGCGCCGGCAGACTAAATGCCGTGGTGACGCAAAATATCGACGTTCTGCATCAGATGGCGGGCTCGCAGCGCGTGTTCGAGCTGCACGGATCGGTCCATCGCAACATTTGCCAGTCGTGCGGCGCGGTCTATAGCGCCGAGTGGATTTGCTCGCGCGGGCACGAGAACGCCGCGGGTGTGCCCGTGTGTCCTGCGTGCGGCGGGCGCATTAAGCCCGATGTGGTGCTCTACGGGGAGCCGCTCGACGAGCATGTACTGACCGGCGCTGTTGCCGCCATCGCCGCGGCCGATGCCCTTATTGTGGGCGGGGCCTCGCTCGTGGTGTATCCGGCGGCGGGCCTTACGCGCTACTTTACCGGCGATACGCTGGCCATTTGCAATCTTGCTCCCACCGATCAGGATGCAAATGCCGACCTGCTGATTTCTTGCGACATCGCGGCCGCGTTTGCGTTCTAGCCAGTGTGCGCGGATACAATAGAAAGACTGATTGCAAAGCGACCCCGCCGCCAGCGCCCAGGCGCGGCGGCGCGGGCATTTTAGGAGGATGTTCATGGCGAACGATAGCAAGACATGGCGGTGCGGAAAGTACGAGCTCAGCTTTGACCGCCCGCGCATCATGGGCGTCCTCAACGTGACGCCCGATTCGTTTAGCGATGGCGGGGAGCACTTCGACCCGGATGCCGCCATCGAGTACGGCCTGGCGATGCTCGATGCCGGCGCCGATATCATCGACGTGGGCGGCGAGTCCACGCGTCCCGGATTTACCCCGGTCAACCCCGACGAGGAGGCTCGCCGCGTGCTTCCCGTGGTGCGCGCGCTGGCCAAAGAGGGCGCCATTGTCTCGATCGACACGCGCCACGTGGCGGTTGCCAAGGCGGCCGTGCGCTGCGGCGCCTCGATCGTCAACGACGTGACGGGCTTCACCGACCCCAAGATGGTCGAGTTTGTCGCGACGAGCACCTGCGGCGTTATCGTGATGCACGCCGGCGAGGTCGCGGCACCCACGCGCACGCATGCAACGGTGCAGCTCGATACCTCTGCTGCGGCGTTTGTTGCCGAGAAGGCACGCGAAGCGGCCGCCGAGGCTGCGCGCGAGGCCGAGAAGCCTGCCCGCCGTCGCCGTGGCAAGTTGCTGGGCGAGCCCAAGACGGAGGCCAAGCTGCCAGGCGGCGTGGTGCAGCCCTCGTTGCCGTTTGGCGATCCGGAGCCCGCGCCCGAGCCCACGGACGAGCAGAAGCAGGAGGCACCGGCCGCTGAAGAGGTCGCTCCTGTCTCCGAGGTCGCCGCGACCCCTGAGCCCGCGCCGGAGCCCAATGACCGCCTGGCAGCCATGATGCGCCGCAGCGCCCGCCGCGAGGAGGCCTACGTGCCCACCTCTCAGCTCCGTCGCTTTACCCTGCCCGATTCGGCGCCCATCATGCGCCGCGTCATGGGCTTTCTGTCCGACCAGGCCCGCACGCTTATCCATGCCGGCGTGTCGCGCGACCGCATCTGCATCGATCCCGGCCCGGGCTTTGGCAAGACGGCCAACGAAGACATCGTCATCCAGCGCGAGACCGCCAAGATGGCGTCGCTGGGCTACCCGCTCATGTGCGCCGTGTCGCGCAAGCGTTTTGTGGGCGCCGTCTCGGGCGTGACCGAGGCCGCCGCGCGCGATGCCGCCACGTTTGGCGTTTGCCTGGGTGCCATCCAGGCCGGTGCCAACATCGTGCGCGTGCACGACGTCACCGGCTTTGCGCAGTTCCTGAACGGTTACTGGGCTGTCGCCAAGCCGCAGCCGCGCCGTGCGTTTGTGGCCGTGGGCTCCAACCTGGGGCATCGTTGCGATAACATCCGCGCCGCCCGCGACATGATCGCCGAGATTCCGCTCACCTGCGTGTCCAACTGCTCGCGCATCTACGAGAGCGAGCCGGCCTACGAGACGCGCCAGGACGCATTCGCCAACGCCGTCATCGAGATTAAGACCGAGCTGGCGCCGCTGGTGCTGCTCGATGAGCTTATGAAGATCGAGGCCGAGCTGGGGCGCGACCGCTCCAAGAAGGCCAAGGCCAACGGCCCGCGCACCATCGACCTGGACCTGCTGTGGATGGACGGTGAGATCCACGGCGGCAAAAAGCTGCGCCTGCCGCATCCGCTGATCGGCGAGCGCGACTTTGTGCTGGTGCCGCTCGAGGACCTGATGCACGACCCGGCGCGGTTCTTCCGCTACAACGGTGTCGAGGTCAAGGAGCCCGAGGACCGCGTGGGCCATATCGTGGGCGAATTGGGGCGTATGTAGATGATTGAGATGAATGCTGTAGCCGTCGGTACCGAGCTTGACGCCGCGCGCGACGCGGGTCGCGAGGGTGCGTCCGCGGGCTGGTGCGCTTGGAGCGCGGGCGAGGCGTCGTTGACGTTTTCGCTGGTCGTGCGCCCGGATGTGAATATGCATGCCTTCCACGGCCTGCCGTTTGTGACGGCGATGGGCATGATGGACGCGCTTGTGGGCACGGCGTCGACGCCGGGCCTGGGCCTTGCCGGCAAGGTGGGCATTGAGTGGCCGAGCGATATCGTATGCGGCGCGCCCGCGTTTGAGACGTCGCTCGCGCGCGTCGCCGTCAACGGCGGTGCCGGTGCCGCGGGCATGTTCGGTGCCGTGACGGTGGATATTGAGCGTTCGGCGCTGAGCGAGCTTGGTGTGGACGTGGCTGACGAAGCGCTGGTCGAGGCGCTGGCCGCCGCCGTGCTGACCCGCGTGGACGCCTGGGCGGTTGTTGCCAACACGCCGCAGGGCGCTGCCGGTCCGCTGGCCCCCGTGCTGGGCGAGTACTTCGACATGGTGCCGCTGCTGGGCCGCCAAGTTGCGGCGGTGTCGCCCAACGGTTTGCCGCTTGCGGTCGGTGTGTTTGCGGGCCTGGACATCTGGGGCCGCGCGACCATCAAGACCGATGCCGGCGAGCAGGAGTTTCCGCCCGAGGCCGTACGGATTCGCGGGCTGTAACGCGAGGCGCCCGCGCCCAAAGATAACGATGACAACGAAGCTCTCCTCGGCCTGCACCGGGGAGGGTTTCGCCTATCTGGGGAATGGGTTGCCAGCGCCCTATTCCTCAAAACTGAAAATTTTTCGATTTTGAGGAATAGGCTTGGCGAGCATTTGCGGGGGCTGTGGCATCGGGCGTGCTCGACTTAAGCCCCTGCTCTATCCCAGCTCCTGCATGCGGCGGTAGATTTCGCAGATGCCCTTGATGGTGAGTTGGCCGTCTACCACGTCGAAGGCATCGGTCGAGCCGGCGACGATGCCGGCGAGACCGCCTGTGGCGATAACGGTGGCATCGTCGCGGCCCAGCTCGCGCTTCATGCGCGCGACCAGGCCTTCGGCCATGGCGGCGGCGCCCATCACGGCGCCGACCTTGATGCATTCCTCGGTGTCACGGCCGATGGCGTGCTCGGGCGCCTCGAGCGGAACGCTGGCGAGCTTGGCAGCGCGGGCAGCTAGCGCGTCCATGGAGATGCGGATGCCCGGCGCGATCGCTCCGCCAATGTAATAGCCGTCCTCATCGATGACGTCGATATTGGTCGCGGTACCAAAGTCCACCACGATCGCTGGCGCGCCGTAGAAAGCTTCGGCTGCGACGGCGTTAGCTACGCGGTCGGCGCCCACGGCCTGGGGTCGCGCCGCACGCAGCTTGGTCACGGCGGCCGTCTGCGGCCCGATGACGATGGCGTCTGCGGCGATGCGGTCGGCCACGGCGTGCCATTCGCGCGAGAGCTGCGGCACCACGCCGGCAAAGGCGATCGCGTCGACCGCGCCGAGCGAGAGGTCGTACATCTTAAAGAAGCCCATCAGGCGCACGTGGATCTCGTCGGCGGTATAGGAGCGGTCGGTGGGCATGCGCCACGACTGCACCAGCTCGTCTCCGTCAAACAGGCCCATGGCCGTCTGCGTATTTCCCATATCGATAGCGAGCAGCATGTCTACTCCCAGTGTCGGCATAAAAGGACGCGCACCATTGTATACGTGCCGTCGACGGCGCTCGGCTGCGATTCGTTTACGGTGATAGGGGCTGAGGGGTTTAAATATGAAGGAATTATGCTCTACGAGATTTTCCTTGCCGCTTACCGAACTCCCGCGTAATATTCTTTCTTGCACACATGAGGCGCCCAGACATTGCGGGGTGGAGCAGTCTGGTAGCTCGCCGGGCTCATAACCCGGAGGTCGTAGGTTCAAATCCTGCCCCCGCGACCAAGAACTTGCAGCTCGTCGGCCTAGCCGGCGAGCTTTTTTTGTTATTCCGGGATCGTTTCTTCGGTTCAATTCTCGGCCTCTCAAACAAAATCTCGATCTGTAACATCTAGACCCGATTTGGGCGGCTAGGTGTTACAGATCGAGATATACCGGTGGGTTGGGTCGTGTTTGTCTAAATCTGTAACACGAGGGACGGATTTTGCCGAGTTGTTGTTACAGATTTAGATTTTCTAGCAGGCGGGTTTGGTTTGTCTCGATCTGTAACAGGTAGGGGTCAAAAGTGGGCCTAGCTGTTACAGATCTAGATTGTTGAGGATGGGCCGAGAGGAATGTCTCGATCTGTAACAGTAAGACCCGGTTTTGCCGCGCAACTGTTACAGATTGAGATAAACCGGCGGGCAAACCGACGGGCCGCCCCGCCCCATCCACCTGCCGCTACCTGCTGTCCGCCGATTTCCGTTGCGCTGCTGTATTCCCATGCCATATCCTCTAGACAACTACGCGGCATCATCGCCGCCGCGCCTACAAGAGAGGAATGTCCATGACCACACCTGCATCCAAGCTGCTCCAGCCCATTACGGTTGGCCCCCTTGAGCTCAAGAACCGCATTATGTTTCCGCCGCTGACCACCGGCTACGAGGAGCGTGACGGTTCCATCGGCGAGCGCAGCCTGGCTTTTTACGAGCGCTTGGCCCGTGGCGGCGTGAGCTACATCGTCATCGGCGACGTTGCTCCCGTCATGACCGCAAGCCCCACGCCCAAGCTGGCAACCGACGCCCAGATCCCTACGTTTAAGGCGCTGGCCGACGCCGTCCACAAGCACGGTGCCAAGGTTGCGCTGCAGCTGTTCCACCCCGAGTACGACGTGCCCGGTGTCGGCCGCATGGTCATGGGATCCATGGCCGCTGCCAAGGCCGCGCAGGAGGCCAAGGCCGCCGGCGACGAGGAGACCTTTGCCGCCAAGATGGCCGAGTCCAACGAGATCCGCAACCAGGCCTACGCCAAGCTGCATCACGACATGCAGCACTTTGTGAACGAGGCGAGCGTAGAGCAGCTCACCCAGATCAAGGAGGCCATCGCTGCCTCGGCCGCTCGCGCACAGCAGGCCGGGATCGACGCTATCGAGGTCCACGGCGACCGCCTGGTGGGTTCGCTGTGCTCGGCCATCCTCAACCAGCGCACCGACGAGTACGGTGGTTCGTTCGAGAACCGCGTTCGCTACGCGCTGGAGGTCGTCGCTGCCATTAAGGAAGCCGCGCCGCAGCTGATGGTGGAGTACAAGCTCCCCGTGATCATGGAGAACCCCGATGGCACGCCGCGCGGCAAGGGTGGCTTGCAGCCCGACGAGGCATGCGAGTTCGCCAAGCTGCTCGAGGGTGCGGGCATCGACATGATCCAGGTCGCACAGGCAAACCACACCGGCAACATGGGCGACACCATTCCGCCCATGGGCGCCATGCCCTACAACTGGACGCTGCCCGTGGCCGAGCGCGTCAAGGCCCTGGTCTCCGTGCCGGTGGCAACCGTCGGCCGCGTGGTCTCGGTCGAGGCCGGCGAGAAGATTCTGGAAGACGGCGCTGCCGACATCATCGCCTACGGCCGCTCGCTCATGTGCGACCCCGACATTGCGCTGAAGGCCGCCACGGGCGAGCCCATCCGCGAGTGCCTCAACTGCAACAAGGGTTGCGTCGACGCGATCCAAAACCGCAAGTACATCTCGTGCGTGCTCAACGCCGAGAACGGTGACGAGGCGACCATCGCCATCAAGCCGGGCGAGGGCGACAAGAAGATCGCCGTGGTGGGCGGCGGTATTGCCGGCCTGGAGGCCGCACGCGTGGCGGCCAAGCGCGGCTACGACGTGACCATCTACGAGGCGAGCGATCACTTGGGCGGCCAGATTGTGCTGGCGGCTGCGCCTCCGCGCAAGGACGAGATCATGCGCTCGGTCGAGTATTACGAGAAGATTCTGCCTGGTCTGGGCGTGAAGGTTGAGCTCAGCCATGCCGCTACCGCTGAGGACCTCAACGCCGCCGACGCCGCGATTGTGGCCGTGGGCGCGCACGACGTGGTCATCCCCGTTCCGGGTGCCGATTCGGACAAGGTCGTCTCGAGCTGGGACGTGCTGGCCGGCAAGGTGGAGCTTACGGGCCGCGTCGCTGTCATTGGCGGTGGCCTGGTGGGCACCGAGACTGCCGAATACCTGCTGCAGCACGGCTGCGAGGTGGCGATCGTGGAGATGCTCGACAAGATTGCCGCGGGCGAGTCCGAGACCATTCTGCCGCTGATTATGAGCGACTTTGCCGAGCACAACGTGGAGCAGCACGTGAAGACCCGCCTGACCGCCATTACCGACGAGGGCGTGGAGGCCGTGCGCACCACCGAGGACGGCGCCGAGGAGCCGGTAAATATCGCCTGCGATTACGTGGTGATGGCCGTGGGCTCCAAGGCCAACGCGTTTGACCTGGACGGCGTGACGGTGCCCGTGACCTGCGTGGGCGACTGCTCGGGCGAGCGCACCGCCGACATTGCGAGCGCCATCCGCACGGCGTATCACGCGGCCAACGAGCTGTAGTTGAGCATCGCGGCCAGGCGGGGCGGTAGCACGGATTCGTCTCGCCCGGCTGTGTCCCGTCGGGTGTCAACCGGTGCGGGGCCTGCAAGCGCAGCAGGTCCCGCCCTTTTTGTTTTGCTCCGGTGGATGGCAATGCGCGGTAATCATGAGGAGTGAGGGCGTCTACTACCTTGCAGATCACTCAAAATTATTGGGGGGAGGGGTTAATAACTATATCCTCTATACCAAAGGACATAAAGAGATGCCAATTTTGTTGACAAGCGAATGACGATTAGCTGTGAGTCAGCTACCAGCGTAAATAATCGATAAAGATATGTCGTAATTTGGTGCCAAATGCCCAGATAATGCCGCGTCTATTTTAATTAACTGCTTTGAGCAAACAGTAAAATGCTACTATCTAACTTGCACGTAAGAAGGCAGATTAACGGTTAAGGCTAAGAAGTGGCAGGTATGTCGGAAGCAACTAGGACTCGCACGCATGCGCCCGAGGTTAGGCAGCGCGCCGTCGAGATCCTCCAAGAGGGGGTCGGTCATCGCGCCCTCGCCGCGGAGCTTGGCATTCCCCAGGCCACGGCTCGTCAGTGGGCCCGCGCGTATGCCGTGGGCGGTGCCGACGCCGTTCTCAATGCCGGTTCGCATCATCACACCTATTCGTACGACGTAAAGCTCGCTGTGGTTAAGGACCGTCTGGAAAACGGCTTGACGGTTCGCGAGGCCATGATCAAGCACAAGATTCCCAGCGAGTCTTCGGTCAAGGCTTGGTGCCGCCAGTACCGCGAGAGCGGTGAGTCCGCACTGGTCGATAAGCCGCGCGGTCGCAAGCCGCGCGTTAAAAAGGCGGAATAGCGAACGGGATGGTGCGCCCACAGGGGCGCATTTTCTTGCCGCCCCTCTACTCCAATGCGGACAGGCTCCTTGCCCCGTACGCCTAAAACTCCCCAGTTGACCGAAAACCTGCCACCGCAACCCCGTAATTGAGCTATAACGTTAAACAATTGCAGCGTTTTTGCATGGGGGAGTGATGGTATGATGCTACTGTATTTCCTTACCCTGTTTCCGCTGGTACCGGCGCTGGGCATGCTGCTCGCGCGCGGTGACCGCGCTCGCGATGCGGTGGGGCTCATAGGCTCCGGCATTATTATGGCGGTGACAGTTGTAGTCGCCGTCATGTTTTTTGGCACGGGTCCGCAGGGCTTTGAGGTTGCCCCCGGCACCTCGCATGTGCTCTCGATCATCAGCTCCGTCATCGACGTAATTCTGTGCGCCGTCATCCTGTACAACGCGTACAAATACAGGAACGCGCTCACCACGGTGCTCGGCATAGTCCAGCTGGTGGGCTCGCTCGCCTTTGCAGCCATGACACTGCCCGCGGCCGAAGCCGTCACGGCGACGCCGCTCTACCTGGACTACATGAGTGTGATCATGGTCCTCGCCGTCGGTATCGTCGGCAGCCTAATCTGCGTGTATGCCCTGGGCTACATGAAGGACTTCCAGGCCCATGACGAGCACGAGGCTGCGCTGCGCGGGCAGACCGCGCCCGACCGTCGCCCGCAGTTCCTGGCGCTTATGTTCCTGTTCCTCTCGGCCATGTTCGTCATCGTGACGAGCGACAACCTTGAGTGGCTGTTCTGCGGCTGGGAAATCACCACCGTGTGCTCGTTCCTTATGATTGGCTACACGCGCACGCCCGAGGCCATCAAGAACGCCTTTACCCAGATCATCCTTAACATGCTGGGCGGCATCGCGTTTTTGGCCGGACTCATGTATCTGCACGTTAACGGCATGCCGCTGACCATCTCGGGCATGATCGAGCTTTCCGGCGCCGGTACCGCGCAGTCCGCACTGCTGGTGATGCCGGTCATCCTGTTGTCGCTCGCCGCACTCACCAAGGCCGCACAGATGCCGTTCCACACTTGGCTGTTGGGTGCCATGGTTGCCCCCACGCCCACGAGCGCCCTGCTGCACTCGTCAACCATGGTCAAAGCCGGCGTGTTCCTGATGGTCAAGCTGAGCCCGCTCTATGCCATCTATCCCGTGACCGGCTTTATGGTCACGAGCGTGGGCGCCATCACGTTTTTGCTCGCTGCCCTTATGGCCATCTCGCAGAGCAATGCCAAGCGCGTGCTCGCGTACTCCACCATTTCCAACTTGGGCCTCATCAGTGCTTGCTTGGGTGTCGGCGCGCCCGAGGCCGTATGGGCGGCCATCTTCCTGATCCTGTTCCACACGGTGGCAAAGTCGTTGCTGTTCCTGTGCGTGGGCACGGCCGAGCATCATATCGGCAGCCGCAATATCGAGGACATGGACGGTATGTTCAGCCGCATGCCGCACCTGACGCGCCTGATGATGCTGGGCATCATGGGCATGTTTGTGGCGCCGTTTGGCATGCTCGTGTCCAAGTGGGGCGCCCTGGTGGCGTTTGCCCAGACCGGCAACGTGCTCATGATCATGGTTCTGGCCTTTGGCTCGGCCGCGACGTTTTACTTCTGGGGCAAGTGGCTTGCCAAGCTTTCGGGCGTCGACCCCACGGCTCAAAACGTTGAGGTCAATGTTCATAAGACCGAATGGATGGCCCTCAACACCATCGCCGCGCTGCTGATTCTGTGCTGCGTGGCGTTCCCGGTTATCTCGAGCGGTCTGGTGTCGCCTTACTTGGCCATGGTGTTTGGCCGCGTGCCGTACGTTATCGGCAAGGACGCCATGTATCTGATGGTGGTTATCGTGGCGTTTATCGCCGTGGTGCTGCTGACTTCATTCCGCGTGAGCAATAAGCCGCACGTCAACGTGTACCTTTCGGGCGTGGGAACCGATAAATATCGCCATTTCCGCGGCTCGATGGGACACGAGGTAAAGGCTGAAAAGCGCAATTGGTACTCGGAGGACGCCCTTGGCGAGAAGCGTATTGGTCCCGCGGGTAGCGTCGTGTGCTGCAGTATTATCTTGTTTGCGCTGCTGTGTTGCGCGTGGATTGGGCCCGAGCGGCTTGCCATGAGTGCGCCCTCGGTGCTGCGCGGCAAGTATTTTGAAGGCTCGGGCGTCGTGGGCATCTTTATTGGTACCGTGGTGTTTGCCCTGCTGGCGCCGCTTGTGGGCGGCCTGATCGATGGCCTTGACCGTAAGCTATCGGCTCGCATGCAGGGCCGCGTGGGCCCGCGCCTGCTCCAGCCTTTCTACGACGTTGCCAAGCTGCTGCGCAAAGCCCCTGCCAGCGTAAACACCATGGACGATACCTATATGGCGTGCGCGCTCATCTTTACCGTGGTGGGCGGCGGCATCTTTGTGTCGGGCTCCAACACGCTGCTGTGCGCTTTTATGGTGACGCTCGCCGCGATCTTTGTGGTGCTGGCGTCCGCCTCGACGCAAAGCCCGTTTGCCCAGGTTGGCGCCGACCGTGAGCTGCTGCAGGTCATGAGTTACGAGCCCGCCGTTCTGCTGATGAGCGTGGGCCTGTACCTTGCCACCGACAGCTTTGATTCCATCGCCGTGACGGGGCAGTCGGCCCCCATCGTCGTGTACAGCGCGCCCATTTTCCTCGCGCTGCTCGCGGTGCTTACCATCAAGCTGCGCAAGTCGCCGTTTGACCTTTCGTACTCGCATCACGCGCATCAGGAGATCGTCCAGGGCGTCGCCACCGAGATGAGCGGCGGCACGCTGGCCAAGATGACCCTTATGCACTGGTGCGAGACCGTGCTGTTTTTGATGTGGGTGGGCATGTTCTT
This sequence comes from Collinsella sp., assembly GCA_018365375.1. Classification (GTDB taxonomy): domain Bacteria; phylum Actinomycetota; class Coriobacteriia; order Coriobacteriales; family Coriobacteriaceae; genus Collinsella. The sequence continues at coordinate 57,240 of JAGZKE010000004.1, forward strand.
TGTTTGGGACAACCCGGTGAGCTGGGTGGTCGCCCTGGTCGTGATGGTCGCGACGTATTTTGTCGAGGTACTGATCGATAACACCTTCGCACGCAGCACCTGGCGCAGCTGCTTTAAGCTCGGATGGGGCGTGGCGCTGGTGTTTGGCCTGCTCAACCTTATGCCCATCCTCGTCGACGTGTTTATTTAGGAGGCGGCATCCATGGATCATAAAATGTCGCGCTCGCCGTGGGTTATTCATTACGACGGCTCGAGCTGCAACGGATGCGATATCGAGGTGCTGGCCTCGCTCACGCCGCTGTTCGATGCGGAGCGCTTTGGCGTGGTCAACACCGGCAACCCCAAGCATGCGGATATCTTTTTGGTGACGGGGTCGGTCAACGCTCAGAACCTGCCCGTCGTGCGCCAGATCTACAACCAGATGCTCGAGCCCAAGTGCGTGGTGGCCTGCGGTATCTGCGCGTGCTCGGGCGGCGTATTCCGCGATGCCTATAACGTGATCGGCGGCGTAGACCGCGCGATTCCCGTGGACGTGTACGCGCCCGGGTGCGCCATTCGTCCCGAGACCGTGATCGATGCCATCGTGGAGGCGTGCGGCATCCTGGACCAGAAGGAGGCCGTGATGCGTGTTGGCGGTGACCCGCTTACCGTGGGCGGCGCCGCAACCTGGGATGGTGGCGTCGAGCTGGGCGAGGACGGGTTTGTGGCTGCGGCTGAGGCCGGGGCCGGTGTCGACGCAGGCGCGGCTGACGGCGCGCCCGCCGCTGCAAAGGAGGCCGAGTAATGCAAAAGGCAATCTACACCACCGTCGGGATCGATGAACTGTTGCCGCGTGTGCAGGCGCTCAAAGGTACCGGCGCGCGCTTTGTGCAGATGCATGCCGAGCGCTGTGTGGACGACGGATCGTATCGCTTGGTCTATACGTTTATCGACGTTCGTGCTGCTCAGGAGCATATTGCGCAGGACGGCAGCTATGCGATCGAGAACCTGGTGGTTGAGGGCATCGACCAGTACCAGGAGATTCCGTCCATCAGCTCGTACTATCCGGCGGTATTCCCGTTTGAAAACGAGGCGCACGACCTGTTTGGTCTTGCCATCACCGATATGCAGATTGACTTTAAGGGCTTTTTCTACCAGGTCTCGACTGCCGAACCCATGAGCGTTATCACGCCCGAGGTGAAGGCCGCGCGCGAGAAAGCCATGAAGGTCCGTGCCGCTGCCGAGGCCAAGGCGCGCAAGGCCGCGGCCGAGAAGGCTGCTACTGCCACGGCCGCTGCGGGGGAGGGCACTGCGGGCGCTGGCGATGCTGCGGGCGCTGCCGTCGCTCAGCCCGCTGCGGCTGCCGGCTCCGATGCTCAGCACGATGAAACTGCTGCGAAGGCCGCGCTCAAGGCTGCCGAGATGGAGGCAAAGCTCGCCGCCATGGATCCCGAGAAAGCGGCCAAGGTCCGCGCGGCGCTTGCCGCCAAGGCCGCCCGCGACAAGCAGAAAAAGGAGGCGTAAGGTCCATGGCACATCGCTCCGTTATTCCGTTTGGCCCGCAGCACCCGGTGCTGCCCGAGCCGCTTCATCTGGACCTGGTAATCGAGGACGACCGCGTCATCGAGGCAATTCCGCAGATCGGCTTTGTGCACCGCGGGCTCGAGAAGCTCACCGAAAAGCGCGACATGCACCAGTTTGGCTACATCGCCGAGCGCATCTGTGGCATCTGCGCCGTGGGCCACAGCTACGGTTATGCCAGCGCCTGCGAGCGCATGCTCGACATCGAGGTGCCCGGCCGCGTGCAGTATATCCGCACCATTTTGCACGAGCTTTCGCGTATTCATTCGCACCTGTTGTGGCTGGGTCTGCTCGCCGACGCCTTTGGCTTCGAGGCACTGTTCTATCGTTCGTGGACCCTGCGCGAGCAGATTCTCAAGATCTTCGAGAGCACGTGCGGTGGCCGCGTGATTCTGTCGATTAACGAGATCGGCGGCCTTAAGCACGATATCGAGGACTCCGAGCTGGCCGGAATTGTCCAGACGCTCGATGCCATGCGTCCCGACTACGAGGCCCTGGTGCATACGTTTTTGGACGATGACAGCTGCGGCGAGCGCTTGCATGGCGTGGGTGTGATCAGCAAGAAAGATGCGCTGGATCTGTCGATGGTCGGCCCGTTTGGGCGCGCCTCGGGCGTGGATTACGACGTGCGCATGTTTGACGACGGTGCCTATGCGGATCTGGTTGCGTTTGAGCCCATCGTTGCTACCGATGGCGATTGCTATGCCCGCTGCCAGGTGCGCTGTGCCGAGGTCACGCAGGCCATGGACATCATTAAGGAGCTTGTGGGCAAGATTCCGCACGACGGGATAGGCGGGCGCACCAAGCTTACACCGGCCGACGGCGCACGCGGCGAGGTTGTGATTGAGCAGCCGCGCGGCGAGGCGTATTACTATGTGCGCGGTAACGGCACCAAGAACCTGGACCGCTTCCGCGTGCGCACGCCGACGTCGCAGAACCTGGCGGGTCTGACACATGCGCTGCAGGGCGTGCTCCTTGCCAACGTGCCCATGATTATCCTGACCATCGACCCCTGCATTAGCTGCACGGAAAGGTAGGCGCGGCATGAGTTTACTGACATTTGCCAAGACGGCCTTAGGTTCTATGGTCAAGCAGCCGGTCACGGTGCGCTATCCGCAGGAGAAGCTGACGGCACCCGAGCGCTTGCGCGGGCATATCGTCAACGACATGGACGTGTGCATCTGCTGCGGCATGTGCGCGCGCCGCTGCCCGGCGGGCGCGCTCGCGGTCGATCGCAAGGGCGGTACCTGGTCGATCGACCCGTACGCTTGCGTGGTGTGCGGCGAGTGCATCGAGAGCTGTCCTAAACACTGCCTGACTATGGACGCTGCCCGCACTCCAGTCGCGGCGGACAAGACTCCCACGGTAGAAACCAAGCCGGAGTAACGCTGGGATAGAACTGGAATAGGGGCCGGTGGGGCAATTTTGCCCCACCGGCCCCGCACTTAAACGCGCGGTTGGGCCGCCACGAACAAAACTATGCCGGATTACGGGGCTGAATAGCGGACCCTCGGCCATACCGAAAATCGCAAAAACAAAACCGCAGGTAGATAGCCTGCCGTTTTTCAAAAAATGAGGGTATGGATGAGGGTCCCGACTTTAGCCCCGTAATCCGGCATAGTTTTGAAATGGCACCATATCCGTAACAGCCCTTGATCTCCCGGGGACGGAGGAAAACGGGTCATTTTGGCCTTGCGAGGGCTGCCACGTGACCCGTTTGCCACGAAATGGGCCCATCTACTACGTTTAGGCTGCTACCCTCAACCATGGCGAACAACGCAAAAACAAAACCGCAGGTAAATTGCCCGCGGTTTTTCATGAAACGCGGCTATGGTCAGGGGTATCGGGTCAAACGTAGTAGACGGGCCGGTTTCGTGGCGAGCGCCATCGACTGCCCCCTTTGGGGACGGAGGAAAGCGGATCATTTTTGCCTGATGGCTCCGAGTCGCACCCGTTTTCCTGCGAAAACGCCGTGTCTCAACTTTGGTGAGACATTTGTCTCACGCCCAAAACAGAATCTGGAACATGTGTCACCTGCCCAAATTGTGTCTCATTTCGTAACTTTAGGCTGTTGCAAGGTCTGAGACCGCGAGAAGGGAGACGCGATGAGTAAGTACACGAGGGGTCTCTTGGCGGTGATACTGGCCGTGGTGCTGGTGTTGCCGGCTGCAGCATTTGCCATGCTGCCCGAGGCCAACGCCAGGTCCAGCACAGGAATGGACGGACCGACAGCGACCGGGACGGTCGTCGACCCCGACACCAGCAACCACTGGAAGTTCTGGGCCGGCGGCTATGACGGCAAAGAAGTAACAACTCAAAACGTCGGCCGAATCTGGACCGACAAGACGGTCAAGGCGGTCGAGAACGGAGATTCGGATTTCCTGACCACGTTGTCGGCCATCTCTTCGACATCCGATACGACGATTTCCGGAAAACCGCTCGATATTGTGATGGTGTTGGATGCTTCTGGCTCGATGAGTGATCCTATGGGCGACGGAGGCTCCACCAAGCGCATCGATGCGCTGAAGACGGCCGCCAATCGCTTTATTGACACCATCGCCACGCAAAACCAAAGCATCACAGATGAATCCAAACAGCATCAGGTTGCCATCGTTAAGTTTGCAGGCGATAAGACTACTGAGGTTGGCAACAAAACATATCGCGATGGTTGGTGGGGACCCACCTGCAACTATTCGCAGACCATGAAGAATCTGACGCCCTGCAAGGACAAAGGTGCGGAGAGCCTAAAGAGCACGGTCAACTCTATCAGTCCTGACGGTTCCACGCGCGCCGACTATGGCTTGGAGCTGGCTGATGAGCAATTTTCGCTTGGTCGCGCCGACGCCAAGAAGATCGTCGTCTTCTTCACCGATGGCTCGCCTACGAGTTACAGCGACTTTGAGAACGAGGTGGCAAATAGCGCCGTCAACACCGCCAAGAAGATCAAGGATAAAGGTGCCGACATTTATACGATCGGTATCTTTAGCGGCGTAAACCCCAGTGCCGTCCCCACGGCTGAAGGCACAAGCAGAGAGAATAAGTTCATGCATGCTGTGTCGAGCAACTATCCGAGCGCCTCGTCAAGCATTACTTATGAGGGCCGCCGTGAAAAGTGGGTCATCGACTATGGCACACGTGCGGAAAACTCCGATTACTACAAGTCGGCAACCAGCGCCGACGAGCTCGAGAAGATCTTCGAAGAGATCTCGGGAAGCATTATCCAGGCTGGTTACCCGACAGAGGTCCATGGCGGTTATGGCGAGCATGAGTCCGGCTACATTACGTTCACCGATAAGCTGGGTGACTTTATGCAGGTCGACAACTTTACATCTGTCGTGTACAACGGCGAGACGTTTGACGATCTGAAAATGAAGACCGAAGGCAACGTCGATACCTATACATTTACTGGTGCCGCCGCGAACCTGGTCATCACCGTTCAGCATGCCGAAGAGGGCAAGCCTCAGACCGGCGATATCGTAACAGTCAAGATTCCCGCGTCGCTGATTCCGCTGCGCCAATTTAAGATCACCGATGGTGTTCTTACGGTCGACAATACTGAGCCCATCCAGGTGAACTACACCTCGAGCGTTAAGAAAGACGCGCTCGATAATCTGTTTACGCCTGAGCAGGTAGTGGGGCTTAAGGACTACATCAAGAGCAATACGATCACCGCGGAGGACGGCTCCAAGACCGTTAACTTCTACGCGAACAAGTGGAATGGCGGCACGCTGGGCGATACGATTGCGAACTTTGAGCCCGCCGATTCCAACCGTTATTACTATTTCCAGAAGCAGACTCCCATTTATGTGGATAAGAACTGCACAACGCCTGCGACGGGCTCGCTGGCTGCCGAGGGCATCTATTACTACAAGGATGAGTTCGAGGCGAAAGGCACAGACAGTAAGGTCGAGCCCCGCACAGCTATTATTGAGTTTACCGGTGGACATGCCGCGCAGTTTGAGGGCGCAATCGTGCGCGATGCGAGCGGCAACCTGTCGTTTAGTGAGGGAACCGCGCGACTAGCCTTTATTGACGAACTTCATACCACCAAGGAACTCGTGGGCGGCAACCCTACTGGTACCGCGGCCGACGTGCTCAATCCCAAGTGGAACAACACGTCTGCCAAGTCGGACGCCACGGAGGTTGACGTTCACCTGGGCAACAACGGCAAGATCAGCTTTAACGTGACGCCGGCAACGGTGGATACCAAGACGAGCTTTGGCCTGACCAAGGCGCTCGAGGGCCGCGACTGGACGGATACGGATGAGTTTAAGTTTGAGCTCTCCGCGACGCCCAAGAATGACGCTCCGATGCCTGCATCCACGGACGCGACCGTGCACAAACCCGACCCGGACGGCAAGGGCAAGGCTGCCATTGACTTCGGCGAGATCACCTTCAACAAGCCGGGCGAGTACACCTATGAGGTCCGCGAGGTCAAGGGCGACGCCGGTGGCATCACCTACAGCGATAACGTTGCCACGTTCAAAGTGACCGTGACGGTTGAGGCCACGGGTGGGCTTAAGGCTGACGTTGAAAAGATCTCGGGCGAGCGCGAGTTCAAGAACACTTATAGCGCCAAGACGGAAACCCCGCTGACTCTTGAGGCTACCAAGACGCTCTCAGGGCGTCCGATGGCCGATGACGAATTCAAGTTTGCACTGAGCTATGCGGGGCACGACGAGGTTCTGTTGAATGCAACCAACAAGGGTGGCAAGGTTGAGTTCGGTCCGCTGACGTACACGACCAAGTCGCTCGCCAAGCTGGTCGAGGAAGGCAAGGCATCGCTTGATGCTAGCTCAGACAAACCGACGTGGACCATTCATTACATTGCTGCCGAGCAGACCGGCAAGCTGCATGCGGGCGTGAGCGCCACCGTGTCGGCAATTGACGCATGTGTAACTGTTGTCGACAACGGCGATGGTACCCTGACGGCGACGGCTGTCTACGGCGATGCCGGCAACGAGTTCGTGAACACCTACACTGCCGCGCCTGCCGAGGCATCGCTTGTGGGCAAGAAGAATCTGCAGGTTCCTAATGGCCTGACCCCGGCTGACATTGCCGGCAAGTTCACCTTTACCGTGACCGGTGAAGAGGGCGCACCCATGCCCGCGAACGCGAGCGTGACCAATGATGCCAAGGGCAAGGTCGACTTTGGCAAGATCACCTTTACGCTCGACGACCTTAACAAGGCTCTGGGCGAGAAGCCCGAGAAGCGCGAGCACACCTTTACCTACACCGTGACCGAGTCCGGCGAGGTCGCTGGCGTGACCAACGACGCCAAGCCTCCGCGTACGGTTTCCTACACCGTGACCGATGACAGCAAGGGTAATCTGCGCGTATCCCGCAAGCCGGACGGCGATGCGGCATTTACGTTCACCAATGCCTATAACGTGACGCCTATCGAGTCTCGTGTCACCGACCAGATCACCGCGACCAAGGTCCTGACCGGGCGCGAGCTTGCTGCCGACGAGTTCTCCTTCGAGCTCGTCGAGGGCGAGGGCGCCGAGGTCGTCGCCACCGGCAAGAATGCCGCCGACGGCAAAATCACGATGAGCACCATTGAGTACACCAAGGCCGGCAAGCACACCTACACGCTGCGCGAGGTCCCGGGCGACGCCAATAACGGCATCACTTACGACGGCAAGACCTACACCATAGAGACCGCCGTCAAGGACAACGGCGACGGCACGCTTGGCGTAGAGCACAAGCTGAAGGGCGCCGACGAGGCGAAGTTCACCAACTCCTACAGGCCTGGCTCCAAGGACTCCAGCGTCACCGACCTGATCAAGGCGACCAAGTCACTGACCGGGCGCGACCTCAAGGCTGGCGAGTTCCGTTTCGAGCTCGTCGAGGGCAATAACGTGGTCGCCACCGGTACCAACAATGCCGACGGCAAGATCGTAATGGATCCTGTCACCTACACTGCGGCTGGCGAGCACACCTACATACTGCACGAGACCAAGGCCGGCACCACCGAAAATGGCATTACTTACAGCACCGCTGAGTACACTATTGTGACCACCGTCAAGGATAACAACGATGGCACCCTCAGCGTGGAGCACAAGCTGCAGAATGTTGACAAGGCGACCTTCGAGAACGCCTACACCGTAACCCCCAAGAGCTTCAGTGTTACTGATCAGATCACGGCGACCAAGGTCCTGACCGGGCGCGATCTCAAGGAAGGCGAGTTCTCCTTCGAGCTCGTCGAGGGCAACGATGTTGTTGCCACCGGCAAGAACGATGCCCGCGGCAAGATCAAGATGAGCCCCATCGAGTACACCGCTGCCGGCGAGCACACCTACACGCTGCGCGAGGTCAAGGGCGACGCCGGCAACGGCATCACCTACGATGGCAAGACCTACACCATCGAGACCACCATCACCGACAAGGGCGACGGCACGCTCGAGGCGAAGCATGTCCTGAAGGGCGACGGCGAGGCGAAGTTCAGCAACAGCTACAAGCCGAATCCTGGTGAGTTCAGCGTCACCGACCAGATCACCGCGACCAAGTCCCTGACCGGCCGCGACCTCAAGGACGGCGAGTTCTCCTTCGAGCTCGTCGAGGGCGAGGGCGAGGACGCCAAGGTCGTCGCCACCGGCACCAACAATGCCGAAGGCAACATCACGATGAACGCCGTGAAGTACACCGAGGCCGGCAAGCATACCTACACGCTGCGCGAGGTCAACGGCGGAACCACCAGCAAGGGCATCACGTACGGCGACGCCAAGTACACCATCGAGACCACCATTACCGACAAGGGCGATGGCACGCTCAAGGCTGAGCATGTCCTGAAGGACGCCACGGCTGCGACCTTCAAGAACACCTACAGCGTGACCCCGCTCGACGCAGAGCTCGACTTTGATCTGAGTAAGGCTATCGACGGTCGCGACTGGACGGACTCCGACGAGTTCAGCTTTACCATCACCGCCGCCGAGGGCACCCCGCTGCCCGATCCTGCAACCGTGACCGTGAACAAGCACGATGCGAAGGATGGCATCGCTGCCGTCAAGTTCGGCAAGATCCGCTACACGGCTGCCGGAACCTACACGTACGAGATCCGCGAGAACGCGGGTAACGCGGCCGGCATGGCGTATGACGGGCATGTCGCGACCGCCGAAGTGACCGTGACTGAGGACGGCGAGGGCAAGCTGACCGCCAATGTCACCAAGAAGGAAAACGGACGCTTCACCAACACGTACCGCACTGAGCTTAACTACACCGCGGCCGGCGGCCTCAAGCTCAGCAAGAGCCTCTCCGGACGTCCTATGACCGAGGGTCAGTTCACGTTTACCGTGACGCCTGCCGACGAGGCCTCGGCCAACGCGCTTGGCCTGCTGCCCGGAGCCAACAACTTCAAGTCCCCTGCGACGGCAGAGGCAACGGTCGGCCTGATCGACATCCTGGCTGGCCATGAGGTCAAGTTTACGCAGGCTGACGCCGGCAAGACCTTCACGTACACCGTAGCCGAGAAGAATGACGGCAAGCCCGGTTACACCTACGACGACGCCGTGCGTACCGTGACGATCGCCGTCGCCGATGACGGTGCCGGTACGCTTACCGCCACGACGACCGTCTCCGGCGGTCCCGAGGGTACGCATACGACGGTCCACAAGAGCGGTGAGAACAAGGTCGAGAGTGCCCTGGTTCCGTTCCACAACAGCTACAGCGCTACGACCAATACGCCTGGTGGTACCGCTGCTCAGGTTGTCGCCACCAAGACCCTGACCGGTCGTCCGATGGCCGACGGCGAGTTCTGGTTCGGCATTGCCTATCAGGGCGAGCTTGTGGGCTACGAAAACCTCAAGCCTAATATCGGCGGGCATGTGAGCTTTGATGCGCTGCACTACGACACCGAGATGCTTGCCAATCTTGAGGCGGCTGGGCTTGCCCATCGTACCGACAAGGACGGTAAGCTCGCTTGGACCATTAACTACACGGCCTACGAAGATTTATTCGGGCTGCCGAATGGCGTTTCCGCTACAACGTGGAGCTTTGGCTTTAAGGTTATCGTTGTCGACAACGGTGACGGTACCCTGACGGCAACGGTCGACTACGGTGGCGTCGAGCCCTTGTTCGAAAACGTCTACGGCGCCGAGGCCGTGGATGCCGCACTCATCGGCACCAAGAAGCTCCAGGCAGCCGAGGGCCTGGCCCCGGCCGACATCGCGGGTAAGTTTACCTTTACCGTGACCGCTGACGAGGCGGGTGCCCCGATGCCCGAGCGCACGACCGCAACCAACGACGCGGCCGGCAACGTGGACTTTGGCAAGATCCACTTTACGCTCGAGGACCTCAACCGCGCCCTGGGCGTGACGGACGATGCGACCGATAAGGCCGAGGCAGACGAAGCTGACGAGGCTGAGGCCGACGAGGCAGAGGCTGAAGAGGCCGACGCCGACGCTGATGCCAACGCCGACGAGCCCAGCGACGAGTCCGAGCCCGCAGATCCCGCTGCCCCGCGCTCGCACACCTTTACCTACACGGTGGCCGAGTCCGGTAGCGCCCCTGGCGTGACCAACGACACCAACGCCACGCGCAAGGTTTCCTACACCGTGACCGATGACGGTGCCGGACATCTGATCGTCAAGCGCGACGGCGGCGACGGTGCGGCCTTTACGTTCACCAACACGTACGGCGTGGCACCTACCGATTCTTCCGTGACCGATCAGGTCAAGACGGTTAAGCGTCTGACCGGCCGCGACCTTGCAGCTGGCGAGTTCACGTTTGAGCTGCTCGAGGACGGCGTGACTGTCGCTAGTGGCACCAACGACGCCAACGGTAACGTTACGCTGAGCCCGATCCGCTACGAGGCGCCCGGTACGCACACGTACACGCTGCGCGAGGCTTGCCCCAACGCGCTCGGCCTGTACAAGGGCGTCACCTATGACGGCACGACCTACACCGTCGTGACCACCGTCTCCGACAACGGCGACGGCACGCTGACCGCGACGCACAAGCTCGAGGGAACCACCGAGTCGGCTGGCTTTACCAACAAGTATCACGCCATGCCCACGCAGGTTTCCATCGGCGCCATCAAGGTGCTCGAGGGACGCGAGCTCAAGAAGGACGAGTTTAGCTTTAAGCTCGTTGGCGAGGACATCGAGTCTACGGTTACCAACGATGCCGACGGCAAGATCAACTTCGACAAGTTCGAGTACGACGAGCCCGGTACGTACGTCTACACCATCAGCGAGGTCAAGGGCGACGAGGCCGGTATGACCTACGACAAGTCCGTCTTTACCGCGACCGTCAACGTGGTCGACGACGGCGAGGGCAACCTCAAGGCGAACGTTGCCTTTACCAAGGGCGACAAGAGCGTCGAGGGTATCGTGTTCAACAACACGTACAAGAAGCCCGAGACGCCCGTGCCGACGCCCGATCCCGGCACGCCCAAGACCGTGACGAACATCGTTAAGACGGTCAAGGGTTTCCTGCCCGCCACAGGCGACCAGCAGGCTGCCGCTCTGCTTATGGCATTTGTCATCGCCACGGCCGGCGTCGGAGCCCTGGTCTGGGGTATCCGTAAGCGCTAGGCACGCTGGCAGCGCCCGGGGCCAAAAGGCCCCGGGCGGCCGGCAGGGCTAAATTCCGACCTACTCCTACCCCCAGCCGCCACGGAGGCATCTCCCTCCTCCGTGGCGGCGCTTTTATGCGCCGGGGGTGCGCCACGAAACCGGCCCATCTACTACGTTTAGCCCCTTACCCCCAACCATACCAAAAAACGCGAAAACAAAACCGCAGGTAGAACGCCTGTGGTTTTGTTCAAAACGAAGGTATGGTCATGGGTATCGCGTCAAACGTAGTAGATGGGCCGATTTCGTGGCGAGCGGTTCCGGCTGATCCCTTGGGGACGGAGGAAAACGGATCATTTTGGTCCCGCGAGGCTGGCGGAGGCACTCGTCCAGGGCCGCCCGAACAAAACTATGCCGGTTTACGGGGCTGAGTTACGAGTCTCCAACCATGCCGATATTCGTGAAAATAAAACCGCAGGTAGACGAGCCGTCATTTTGCAGAAAACGCGGGTATGGATGGGGGTCCTGAGTTTGGCCCCGTAAACCGGCATAGTTTTGAAATGGCCTTAAATCGGTAGCAGCCATTTTGCTATGCCGGAACGGTCGGTCTTCGGGCAACTACCCTCGCAGGTAGGCGATAGCGATCTGCGTGCGGTTGCGCAGGCCCATCTTTGCCAGGATTGAGCTGATGTGGTTGCGCACGGTGCCTTCGCCCATGTAGGCGGTGGCGGCGATCTCTTTGTTGTCGAGGCCGCGGGCGATGAGTTCGGCGACTTCGAACTCGCGGTCGGTCAGGCTGGCGAAGGCTGCGGGCCGGCGGGGCGTGCCCGCCTCGACGTCCGTTCCGCCAAAATCGATGTCCTCGGATCGCCTTGCCCTCGAGCACGCGCTTGCCAGCCATGACCTGCGCCAACGCTGGTGGAATGGCGGCGACATCGGTTTTAATCAGGTAGCCGCGGGCGCCCAGTTTAAGCGCCGACACAATGTACTCGTCATCCGAGAATGTCGTCAAAAACACCACGCGTGCCGTGGGTTCGTGCTCAAGGATCTCGCGTGCCGCCGATAGGCCGTCGCGTTCCGGCATCTGAATGTCGAGCAGCGCGATATCGGGTGCGTGTTCGGCATAGAGCGAAACCGCGTCGTTGCCGTTGGCGCCGGTACCCACTACCTCGATCTGCGGCTGGGCGCCCAGGATAATCTTGAGCGAATCGACTACCAAGCGGTCGTCGTCGACAACGATGAGCCTCATCGGTCTTCATCTCCTTGCTGTTTGGGAATGGTGGCAAACACGCGCCAGCCGCCGGCGCCGTCACGCGGACCGGCGGTGAAGGTGCCGCCAAGCGCCTCGATACGCTCGCGCATGGAGGCGAGCCCCATGCCCTCCGCGGCGCTGCGGCCGCTTGCCTGGGCCCCGCCCGTGCCATCGTCGGTAACGATGAGCTGGTAAAACGACGGATGTTCCATGCATCGTACGGTGACAGCATGAGCGCAAGCGTGGCGCATGGTGTTGGAGAGTGCCTCGCGCAGGACCGCCGCAAAGCAGTTCGCGACGTTTGCGGGCGCATGTTCGGTCATAACTTCAAGCTCAATCTGCGGGCCGCCGTCCGAGCGCGCGCCTTCGACAATGCGTTCGAGCTGCACGGAAAGGTCGATGGCGTTGTCGTTGAGCGCGTGGACGCTGGTGCGCACAAGCTGGAGCGCCTCGTCAACCGTGCGTTTAACGTCGGCGAAATCGGCGGCGACGCCAGGCTCGTCGGCGTGGACCACGCGTAGGGCTTCGGCCTGCAGTGAGGCGCGCGTGAGCTGGTGCCCGACGTTATCGTGGATCTCGCGCGCGATGCGGGCGCGTTCGGCGAGCGTCGCGAGCTCGACTTCGTAGTCCTGGCGGTCGGCAAGGTCACGGTTGCGCGCTTCGAGCGCGAGGGCTCGTTCTTGCAGCTCGTCGCGGGTACGGCGCATGCGCTGCTGTTCGCGCTCCAACTGGGCGGTACGTAGCGATAGCAAGGTGGCGGCAACCGAAAGGATAGCGGTCAGCAGGAGCGTTCGGGTGGTGAGCGCGCCGCCGCGAAGGTCCGCGGCAAGCGCGCAGACAAACACGGCGCCAATCGCCAGCGCGGGCCAGATGCGTTCACGGCGCACGCGTCGCGCGATGTCATAGAGGGCGAGAGGCGCAAACGGCACAAACGTCGGCACGAAGACAGCCGCGATGATGTAAGCGTAACTTGCGGTCTCGCTCGCACGGCGGGCGCGGTTTCCCTGTGCGACCTCGGCCAGCGAGGTGGCAATAACGCCAAGGCAAAACGCCGCGACCAGGCGAGCGTCCACAGCAAGACCCATGGCGGCCGCAATACAGCACGCCAGCACGATCGATTTGTCGAAAAGCCTGTTCATACGGGTATTGTACGCGAAGCTGCGCGTGGTGGAGGGGGCCGCCTGCGCAACCGTGACATTCCTCCCGCGCGGAAAAGCGGGGGCGTCGGCGGGCCGCGCGACCGAGCCCCCGCACTCGTGACAAAGCTCACTGGTGCGCGCCGTCCGCTCCTGCGATGATGCAATCGTACCGGGCCGCAAGCAACAGAAGGGCCGCCTCATGACAGATATCGTCCACGTCGAAAACCTCGTCAAGCGCTATGACGACCTTATTGCGCTCGACCACTTTAACCTGAGCATCGCCCCCGGCGAGATCTTTGGCCTGCTGGGCCCCAACGGCTCGGGCAAGACCACGTCCATCAACTGCATTTTGCAGCTGCTTGCCTACGACAAAGGCACCATTGAGCTGTTCGGCGAGCCCATGGCCCCCGCCCGCTACGACCTCAAGCGCCGCATCGGCGTGGTGCCGCAGCAGGTGGCGGTGTTTGACGAGCTCACGGTGCGCGAGAACATCGACTATTTCTGCAGCCTCTACGTCAACGACCGCAAGCACCGCCGCGCGCTGGTGAACGAGGCGATCGACTTTGTCGGGCTGGGCGACTTTGCCAAGTTCCGCCCCGGCAAGCTCTCGGGCGGCCTGGCGCGTCGCCTCAACATCGCCTGCGGCATCGCGCACAAGCCCGAGCTCATCTTCTTTGACGAGCCCACGGTGGCGGTCGACCCACAGAGCCGCAACGCCATCCTGGAGGGCATCTGCCGCTTGCGCGACGAGGGCGCCACAGTGGTGTATACCAGCCATTACATGGAGGAAGTCGAGCAAATCTGCAGCCGCATCATGATCATGGACGGCGGGCGCGTGCTGGCGCAGGGCACCAACGACGAGCTCAAGCGCATGATTCAGATGGGCGAGCGCGTGACTGTCGAGGTTGGCGCCGTAGAGACCGCCACGGTCGAGCGGCTGCGCGCCCTCGAGCACGTGCTTTCGGTTGAGCTGTCCGGCGGCGAGATCGTCTGCACCTGCGAAGCGAGCCCGCACAATTTGGTCGACATCCTCGACACGCTGCGCGCCGCCGATGTGGCGCTCGGCCGCGTGTGGAGCGAGCCACCGACCCTCAACGACGTGTTCCTCGAGATCACCGGCCGCGAGCTGCGCGACTAGGGGGCAGTCATGTTCAACACCATCATCACTACGGTCAAGACGCTGCTGCGCCGGCCGAGCACGTGGGTCTGGGGCGCTCTCTTTCCCATCGTACTTTCCACGATGTTCATGTTTATGTTTGCGAACCTCAGCTCCGACGGCACGGTCGACCCGGTGCCGGTGGCCGTCGTGGCGGACGAGGCTTGGGACGCTTCGACCTTTAAGGGCGTGGCGACGTCGCTTGCCAAGGAAGGCGGCGATCAGCTGCTCGAGATCCACGAGCTCGACGACGCAGCCGATGCGAACCGTGCGCTTAAGGCCGGCGAGGTCGCGGGCATCTATGCGGTCGACGATGCGGGCACGCCCAAACTCACGTTGCTTTCGAGCTATGGCAGCTCGCGTGCGACGTCGGTGCTCACCGACCGCAGTATTCTGGAGACGGTGGCAAGCTCGTATACACAAAATGCCGAGCTCATGTCCCAGATTGCCCAGGACAACCCGGCGGCGCTCGCCGACCCGGAGGCGGTTGCGCGCGCTCTATCGCTCGAGGGCGGTACCCGCCGCGTAAGCCTGACACGCACCACGCCCGATGGCACGGTCGTCTACTATTACGCGCTTTTTGGCCTGGTCGCGATGATGTCTGCGGAGTTTGCCGCCTTGAGCGTCGTCGACCTGCAGCCCAATCTGTCGGGCCTTGGCGCACGTCGCTGTGTGGGCGGTCTTTCCAAGACGGCATCGCTGACCGGCATCTTTGTCGGCTCGTGGCTGGTCTCCTTTGCCTCGATGACGATCGCGATCGGCTACGTGCGCCTGGTCGTGGGCGTCGACTTTGGCGGGCGCGAGGGGCTGTGTCTGGTGGGTGGCGCCGCTTCCGCGCTTGCCGCCACGGGCTTGGGCCTTTTTGTGGGCACGCTTCCCGTTAAGGGCGGCAAGGCGTCCAAGTCCGGCATCCTCACGGGCTTTGCTACCACGTGCGCCCTGTTCGCCGGCCTCTACGGCGAGCCGGCGATGGCGCTTGCCGACGACGTCGCCCGCGCCTGCCCGGCCGAGTGCTGGCTCAACCCCGTCAAGCTCATCTGCGACATGTTCAACCGCCTGTATTTCTTTGAGAACCTGGGCCCCTTTGTCGTTCGCGCCGGCGCGCTGGTCCTTATGGCGCTGCTGTTCGTTGCCGCCGCCACGCTGACCTTTGGAAGGAGCCGCTATGAGCACCTTTAAGACTGCGCTTCGCATGGCGCTGGCGCACCCGTTCTACCTGCTCATCTATACGGTGTTCATCTCGCTCATGGGCGTATTCATCGCGGCATCGGTGAGCTGGAACTCGTCGCAGCTCACCGAGTACGAGCCCTACGATGCCAACGTGATCGTGGTCGACCGCGACGACAGCGACCTTTCGCATGCGCTCACCAAGCACCTGGGGTCGCGCTTTGAGTTGGTCACGGGCGTCGGCGACGATACCTACGATCTTGCGGACGCGCTCTCCAAGAGCAACAGCGCCAAGGGTAGCGCCGACTGCGTGTTCTTTATCCCGGAGGGGTTTGAGAACGACCTGGTCGCGGCCGCCCGCGCGGGGGAGGCCCTGCCCAAGCTCGATGTGACCTACGGTGCCGGCACCATGGCGGCGGCGCTTTCGTCTGCTGAGGCCTCGCGCTGGATTTCGCTCGCGGCCGCTGCAGCGGCCCTAGAGCCCGCCGCCTCTAATGGTAGCGTCGCCAAGGCCGCCGAGCATGCCGCCGCCAAGCGCGCCGAGGTCCAGATTGAGCAGGTCAAGGTTGGTTCGACTGCCGCCGCCATGCTCAAGTCGTATTTCAACTTTGGCGCGTACGCGATTATCTCGTCGGTCATCGTATCGGTGGGGCTGGTGTTCTCGGGCATGAACGAGCCCGAGCGCGTGCGTCGTATGGATGCCGGCCCAATCTCCGAGCGCCGGCGTTCGCTCGCCGTGTTTGCGGCCGCCACTGTGATCACCGTCTGCATCTGGTTTGTGTCGAGCATGATGGGCGTCGTGGGCTTTGCCGGCGCGGTTGCCGAGGTCGGCGTGGGTCGTGTGTGCCTGGCGCTGGCGGCGACGTTTGCCCTGGCGTGCACGCCTCTGGCCGTTGGCTTTGCCCTTTCGAGCCTGGGTGCGCGTGAGGAGCTGCTCAACGGTGTGGGCAACCTGCTCGGCATGCTCATGACGTTTTTGGGCGGCGCCTGGATGCCGCTGTCGCTGATGGGCCCAGCCGTGCAGACCGCGGCGCATTTTGTGCCGACGTATTGGGTGAACGACGCGATTGGCAAGGCGCTCGCCGCGGACCTGACGTCCACCGTGCTGGGCGACATCGCTTGCGATCTGGGCGTCACAGTGCTCTTTGCCGCGGCCATCGCCGCCGTAGGCCTAGCCCTCGCCCACAACAAATCCCACGCCTAGACACCTACTCATTGGGGACAGACTTAAACGACCAAAAGTATTCATTGGGGACAGACTTAAATGACTAGCCATCGGGGGCAGATAAGGAGCGTCCCCAACTGCCGGGTGGCGAAAGAGCGTCCCTTGTGACTGGTCATTTAAGAACGTCCCCAATGACTAGTCTGAAACAAATCCCCACTCTCGCCCCAAAATAGTTCGCCAAGGTTTACTATTACGTTCATAAAGTAGTACGAGGCTAACAATGGGGGATGCCATGGCAACGCAGAAAGCCTATGTCCAGGTCAAAGGGCTCAAAAAGCACTACGGCGACGGTGATGCGCGCCTGACGGTACTCGATGGCATCGACACGTCCATCAACCGCGGCGAAATCTGCGTCATGCTGGGTCCCTCGGGCTCGGGCAAGTCGACCTTTCTCAACCTGATCGGCGGCCTGGAGGATGCCGACGCCGGCTCCATCATGGTGGACGGCTGCGACCTCACGGTGCTCAAGCCCGCCGACCTGGGCGAGTATCGCCGCCGCGAGCTGGGCTTTGTCTTCCAGTTCTACAACCTGGTGCCTGATCTCACCATCAAGGAAAACATCGAGGTCACGGCGCACCTGTCCAAAAACCCGCTCAGCGTCGACGACCTGCTGCGCTCGCTGGGCCTCTACGAGCACCGCAACAAGTTCCCGCGCCAGGTCTCGGGTGGCCAGCAGCAGCGCTGCGCCATCGGCCGCGCACTCGTCAAAAACCCGGGCCTGCTGCTGTGCGACGAGCCCACGGGCGCGCTTGACTATAAGACGTCCAAGGAAATCTTGCAGCTCATGGAAGATGTCAATCACGAGTACGGCTGCACCATCATCATTGTCACCCACAATGCCGCCATCGCGCGCATGGCCGATCGCGTGCTGCGCCTGCGCGACGGGCGCATCGTCGAGGATGAGCTCAACGAGTCGCCCGTCGCGGCCGCCGAGCTCGATTGGTAGGCGGCGCCATGACACCTCTCGCAAAACGTCTCCCGCGCGAGCTGCGCCGCAATATCGGCAAATACCTGGGCATCTTTTTGCTTATGTGCGGAAGCACCGCTCTCACCTCGGGATTTTTGCTCGCAGCGCATTCCATCGGCTGCCTTATCGATGACATGCGCGATGCGTACGCGATTGAGGACGCCCGCGTGACCACCTCCTTCGAGGCTACCGACGATCAACTCAAGGCCGCCGAGGATGCAGCCGGCGACGTCGGCGGCGTCACGCTCTACAAGAATTTCTCCATCGACGCCATCATCAAAAAGGTGTCCGGCGACGACGGCACCAAGCGCACGCTGCGCACCTATGCGCACCGCACCAAGGTCGATATCGCGTCCTACTGTGAGGGCAAGGAGCCCAAAACGGACGATGAGGTGGCAATCGACCGTGTCTTTGCCACCAACAACGGCCTCGCCGTGGGCGATAAGGTCGAGCTCGAGGGCCGCACCTACACCATCTGCGGCATCATGACCCAGCCCGATAGCCAGGCGCTGTTCCTCAACAATTCGGACTTTACGGTGAACACCATCACGTACGGCGTGGCCGAGGTCACCGATGCCGGCTTTGCCGCGCTCGAGGATGCCGGCGGCGCGCCCGCCTACACCTACTCCTTTACCTTTGCCGATCGCGACCTCCCCACCGCGGATCGCATCGATGCGGAGCAGGATATGGTCGAGGCGCTGACCGACGCCGATGCGCGCGTGGATGACCTCATCGACGCCGATTCCAACCAGGGCATTGGCTATGCGCGCGACGACGTAGACGGCGACTCCATGATGTGGATGACGCTGCTCGACATCATCATCGTGATCATGGCGTTCGTCTTTGTGGTCCTTACCGACGCCACCATCGAGGAGGAGAGCGCCATCATCGGCACGCTGCTCGCCAGCGGCTATCGTCGACGCGAGATCGTGCTGCACTACCTTGCGCTTCCCGCTATCGTGGGCGTGGTCGCGGCGCTTTTGGGCACTGCGCTCGGCGTTGTGTTCTTTACCGAGCCCATGCGCAGCCTCTATTACGGTTCGTATAGCCTGCCGCCCTTCCAGGTGTACTGGAGCTGGGAGATCTTTGTGAAGTGCGCCGTGGTTCCCGCCGCCGCGCTCATCCTCATCACGCTGGTGGGCCTGCTTCGCAAGATGGGCAAGACGCCGTTGCAGTTCCTTCGTCACGAGGCGAGCGGCAAGTCTGGCACCAAGCGCGGCTTGCAGCTGCCGGAGCGCATGGGTTTTGTTTCCCGCTTCCGCCTGCGTATCTTCCTGCGCAACCTGGGCAACTTCGCCACGCTCTTCGTGGGCATTGCGTTTGCGTCGCTGCTGCTGCTCTTTGGCCTGGCGATTTTGCCCACGATGACGCACTATGCGGACAACCTCGAGACAAGCCTGGTCGCCGAACACCAGTACACGCTCAAGGCGCCGCTGGAGCTCGAGGGTACTGCCGAGGAGCGCGAGCAGTGGTCGGCACTCGAGCGCTTGCAGTCGGTTGACGGCGCGCTGCTTTCCGCCGCTCAGGATGCCGATGACGAGCTTGACGACGCGGCCGATGCGGCGCAGGCGGCAGCCGATGCCGCGACCAGCGCTCCGTCTGCCGAGAGCTTGGCCGCGGCGCAGGACGCGCTCGCCAAGGTTCAGGACAAGAAGGATGCGCTTTATGCGCGCCTCGATGACCTTGCCGATATCCTCGGCTGCAACCGCGACGAGGCTATCGACCTGATTGACAAGGCCTCTAAGATCGACACCGACAACGACGACATTCACCCGGTCAACACGATTGACAACGGCGCGGGCGCAATCGCGCAGGCCGAGAAATATGCCGTTTACCAGCTGCAATACGACCGCGGCGATGGTAATGGCGAGGAGACGATTTCTGTCTACGGCATCTCGCCCGATTCGCGCTACTGGAAAGGGCTGGACGTCGGCGACGGACGCGTCGTCTTTGGCGGTGGCTTACTCGACAAGTTTGGCTGGAGCGAGGGCCAGAAGGTTAAGCTTCGCGACAAGTACGAGGGCGAGAATTATTCCTTTGAGTACGTGGGCAAGGACTGCGTTTGGGGCTCTAAGTCGGATATGAATGTCTATATGAGTATCGAAGACTTTAACGAGCTGTTTGACAACGATGCGGCCTACTTTAACGGCTATGTGAGCGATGAGAAGCTCGACCTCGACGCGCGCTACTTTGCCGGCGATACCACGCCCGACGACATGCGCGCCGTGGGCGACCAGTTCATCGGCATGATGAGCAAAATGATCGGCATGATGGTTGGGCTTGCGGTGTTCATCTTCTTGCTGTTTATGTACCTGCTGACCAAGGCTGTGATCGACCACAGCGCCCGTTCGATCAGCTACATGAAAGTCTTTGGCTATCGCGATAGCGAGATTTCGCATCTGTACATCCGCTCGATCACGTTGTGCGTGGCAGCGTCACTCGTGCTGAGCCTGCCGGTCATTATTGGCTCGCTAACGGCCATCTTCCGCTCGATGCTGCTCGCCTATAACGGCAATATCGAGATCTACGTGCCCGCTTGGTCCATGGCGGCGTGCGCAGGAATCGGCTTTGCGACCTACCTGGTCGTGGCGCTGCTGCACACGCGCTCCATCAAGCGCGTCAGTCTGGCCGAAGCCCTCAAAGTCCAAGAGTAGTCATTTAAGAACGTCCCCAATGACTAGGTGCCGTACTTGACTTTAACTCTGCTTTAACTGGTACCATCCTCTATGTCTGTAACGCCATATAGACCGAGGGGATATATCTATGACCGCAGCCGCACCCGCCGCACCCGCTAAGGTGTACTTCACTAACCTGCGCACGCATGCTCGCGAGAGCCAGCTCGACAAGCTCAAGCGCCTCATCCGTCACGCCGGTATCGAGCAGATCGACTTTGAGAACAAGTTCGTCGCCATCAAGATTCACTTTGGCGAGCTGGGCAACCTGAGCTTTTTGCGCCCCAACTACGCCCGCGCCGTCGCGGATGTCGTGAAGGAGCTGGGCGGCAAGCCCTTCCTCACCGACTGCAATACGCTCTATGTGGGTAGCCGCAAAAACGCGCTCGAGCACATCGATACCGCCTACCAGAACGGTTTTACCCCGTATGCCACGGGCTGCCAGATCATCATCGCCGACGGCCTCAAGGGCACCGACGAGGCGCTCGTCCCGGTCGAGGGCGGCGAGTACGTGCGCGAGGCCAAGATCGGTCAGGCTCTCATGGACGCCGATATCGTGATCAGCCTCACCCACTTTAAGGGCCATGAGCAGGCCGGCTTTGGCGGCGCCATGAAGAACCTGGGTATGGGAGGCGGCAGCCGTGCCGGCAAGATGGAGCAGCATGCCGCCGGCAAGCCGAACGTCTCGACCGAGCACTGCGTTGGCTGCCGTGCCTGCGAAAAGATTTGCGCGCACAACGCTGTCTCGTTCGACGGCACCCGCGAGCGCGAGCTTGCCAACGGCAACACCCGCACGGTGCACGTGGCCACCATCGACCACGATCGCTGCGTGGGCTGCGGACGCTGCATTGCGGCATGCAACCAGGACTGCATCAAGCCCGGCTATGACGCCGCGGCCGACGTGCTCAACTGCAAGATCGCCGAGTATACAAAGGCCGTTGTCGACGGCCGCCCGAGCTTCCACATCTCGCTTGCCATGGACATCAGTCCCAACTGCGACTGCCATCCCGAAAACGACACACCTATCGTCAACGATATCGGCATGTTCGCGAGCTTCGACCC
The DNA here is from genome assembly GCA_018365375.1 of Collinsella sp. Lineage (GTDB taxonomy): Bacteria > Actinomycetota > Coriobacteriia > Coriobacteriales > Coriobacteriaceae > Collinsella. The sequence continues at coordinate 78,952 of JAGZKE010000004.1, forward strand.
GGTCGCCATCGACCAGGCCTGCGCCGATGCCGTCATGGCGTCCGAGCCACTGCCCAACACCGAGCTCACCGATAGCGCGGCCAAGATGGAGCATAACCACGAGCATCTGGAGGGCGAGCAGGCGCACGACCCCTTCTGCATTACGCATCCCGACACCGACTGGCGCGTGTGCATCGCGCATGCCGAGAAGATCGGCTTGGGCACGAGCGAGTACGAGCTCATCGAGGTCAAGTAGCGTCTAGCTATTGGACAAATCAAGCGCTTTTGTAGCGCAGCGTTAGCAAAAGCCGCCCGTGAGCACAGTGCCCACGGGCGGCTTTTCGGAAGTGCTAGGGGGTCAGATAGACCAGTAAACCGTACTATTTGCCTAAAAATACTCGTCGAGGAAGTCGTCGACCGTGTTCCAGTAGAGTTCGGGGTCGACCTGCGCGCTCTTGGCGTGGGTGGCGCCATGGACGGTGAGCTTTTGCTTGACCTTGCTGGCGCACGCGTCGTAGTTTTGGTCGAGCATGCTGTACGGCACAAAGGTGTCTTGGTCACCGTGGATAAACAGCATGGGAACCGTCGCGCGCTTGAGCTGTTCCACGCTGCTCGCCTTATGAAAGTCGTAGCCCGCGCGCACGTTGCACACCAAGTTTGCTACATCGAGCAAGGGAAAGCTGGGCAGGCCGAACACGTCCTTGAGCTGCAGAGAAAACTCGTCCCAAACACTCGTATAACCGCAGTCCTCGATAATGCATTTCACGTTTGCGGGCAGAGATTCCCCCGCGACGTTCATGGCGGTCGCCGCGCCCATGGATTCGCCAAAGACCAGGATGCGCGCCTTGGGGTCAGCCTGAACGATTCGCTCGATCCATGCGACGATGTCGAGGCGCTCGGGCCAGCCCATGCCGATATAGTCGCCGCCGGAGCGCTCGTGGGCGCGGGCGGCGGGTGCGAGTACGTTCATGCCGCGGTCGTGGAATCGCTTGACGTATCGGGCCATACCGATGGGCTCGTTGGTATATCCATGCAGGCAGACGGCGTAGTCGTGCGTGCTCTCCGACGCAGCAAAATACCAGGCGGCAAGCTCGGTCCCGTCGTCCGCGGTGAGGTTGCTGCTCTCGCGATTCTCTTTAAACCACGCCCGCGCCTCGGTTTCCTCGGCATCCGGCTGCTCACCTTTTTTGTCGTCTTTGCCATCTTGCATCATCTTCATGGTGTACGGCGCTTGGGGGTTCAGGGCAAAGTCGAACAAGAAGTTGCCGGCAAACCCTAGCAGCGCGACAACGAGCACCAGCGCAACGACGCCGGCTATCTTGAGCTTTCGATGGGAACGTGCGTTTTGAGACATAAGAAGCTTTCCTATAAGATGTTAATACATCAACATTTAATGCAAGCGCATTATGGACGTTCGCCGTTGATGCGTCAACAGGCAAAGAATGGGTAAACAAAGGGTCACGTATGGTGCAAATTTCGCACGTACCTAGACGCTTTGATATAGTGTTGAGAACTCTTTACGTTGGAGGATGTAACCGGCATGTCCGATTCGAGCGACAGTTCTAAGCCGCGACCCAAGACCGCGGCCGTTCCACACTACACGGTGGGTGAGGAGATCATGAACTCCGTCACCCATGGTGTCGGCTGCCTGCTGGGTATCGCGGGCCTGGTGCTCCTGATCGTATTCGCTGCCCTGCGCGGCGGAGGCCCGGCCCACATGGCCGCGGCGATTGTCTATGGCGTCAGCATTATTCTCGAATACCTAGCCTCCACGCTCTACCACGCGATTCAGCCCGCGCGCGCCAAGCGCGTGTTTCGCATCATCGACCACAGCTGCATCTACCTGCTCATAGCCGGCAGCTATACGCCGTTTTGCCTCATCACGCTCGCAAACGACGGCGGCGCTGTGCTGTTCTTTGCCGTATGGGCCATCGCCATCATCGGCATCGCCCTCGAGTGCTTCCTACGCGAGCGCCAGCCGCATTGGGTAAGCGGCCTGGTCTATCTGCTGATGGGCTGGCTCGTTGTCTTTAAGCTGCCCGAACTTGTGGCGCTGCTCAACCCCGTGGCACTTGCCCTGCTCGCCGTCGGCGGCGTGTGCTACACCGCGGGCGTGCCGTTCTATATCGTCAAAAACGTGCGCTATCTTCACAGCGTGTTTCACCTGTGGGTACTCGCCGGTAGCATCTTCCAGTTCATGGCGGTGATCCTCTTCGTAATCTAGCGACCACGCCTGCGCGCCCGCGTCCTTGTTTGGGTGCCGGTGCAATTGCCGTATCCGCCGTCAACGTTTTAATCCGACGTCCTGAATCTTGGAGGTTCGAGAAACTCCCGATGGACATAACCATCTCCCTTATCACCACCCTCGTTTTGACCCTCATCAACGGCTACTTCTCTATGTCCGAGATGGCGCTCACCACGGCCAAGCGCGCCGTGCTGGAGCACGATGCCGAGGAAGGCGACAAGCGCGCCGAGCGCGCCGTCCAGCTCGCCGCCGACTCCGACCAGCTGCTCGCCACCATCCAGGTTGCCATCACGCTCGTGGGCTTCGCCTCGTCCGCCGTCGCCTCGACGAGTCTGTCCGACCCGCTCGCCACGTGGCTCATGAGCTTTGGCATCGCGCCGCTCTCCGCCATCGCGCGCGGCCTGGCGCCGGTCATCATCACCGTCGCGGTCGCCTTCGTGTCCATCGTGATCGGCGAGCTCGTGCCCAAGCGCATTGGCCTGGCCAACGCCGAGGGCGTGTCAAAGCAGGTCGTGGGGCCGTTGTCATTTTTCCAAAAGATCGCCCGTCCGCTCGTGTGGCTGACCGGCGCTTGCTCCGATGGCCTGGCCCGCATTCTGCGCATCAAGAGCGCCGACGACCGCCAAAACGTCTCGGAAGAAGAGATCAAGTACATGGTCTCGGAGCAGGACGACCTGCTCGACGAGGAAAAGCGCATGATCCACGAGATCTTCGACCTGGGCGACACCGTTGCCCGCGAGGTCATGGTGCCGCGCGTGGACACCACCATGTGCGAGGACGACGAGACGGTCGCCGACGTGCTGTCCACCATGCGCCAGACCGGTTTTAGCCGCATCCCCGTCTATCACGAGGATCCCGACAACGTCGCCGGCATCGCGCACATCAAGGACCTGATTCAGCCCGCGCTCGACGGCAAGGGCGACCAGCCCATCGCCGGCTTTTTGCGCGACGCCACCTTTGTGCCCGACACCAAGGACATCCTGCCGCTGCTGTCCGAGATGCAGACCTCGCACGACCAGATCGTGGTGGTCGTGGACGAGTACGGCGGCACGGCCGGCATCATCACCATCGAGGACATCGTCGAGGAGATTGTCGGCGAGATCGAGGACGAGTTCGACCCCGACAACAAGTATCTCACGCGCCTTTCGCGCCGCGAGTGGCTCGTTGATGGGCGTTTTTCGTGCGATGACGCGATTGAGCTTGGTTGGCCGCTCGAGGAAAGCGATGATTATGAGACCATCGCCGGCTGGATTTTGGAGCTTTGCGACTCGGTGCCCGACATCGGAGAGGTGTTTGAGGTCGCGGGGTACAAGTTTAAAGTGCAGTCGATGCGTGGCCAGCGCATCTCGCTCATTCGCGTGATCGCTCCGGCCGAAACCGATAAGAAGGATTCCGAGTCTTCGGTAGACGAGCCGACGACGTCGGGTGCGGGTTCCGCGAATCCGCACGACGGCGACGAGTAGGACAAGGAAGAGTAGGGGAGAGTTATGGCAGGCCTGTTCAACATCCTTAAGGTCACCGTCAGTGAGGACAAGATCTGCGCGCATGTGCTGGTGAACCCCGGCATGCCGCTCATGACCTCGGAGGACATCGAGGCCACGGCGCGCGTGTACTACCTGGTGCCCGCGATTGCCAAGCACCTGTGCCTGGGCGATTCCGGCCGCGAGTTCCAAGACTGCATGGGCCAGACCGAGCTTTGCCATCTGCTGGAGCACGTGACGGTCGAGCTCATGAACGAGACCGGGCTTGCCGGCAGCATTTCGTGTGGCCGCACTCGTGTGAGCGAGCACGATGAGCGTGTCTTTGAGGTCGAGCTTTCGTGTCCCGACGACGCGCTGGCCATCGGCGCGCTGTCTTCGGCGACCTTTATGATGGATTGGGCCTATCTGCATGCCGACCAGCCCGCTCCCGATGTGGACGGTACGGTCGCGGGCCTGCGCAACCTGGTGCTGGGCATGCGTGCCGAGGCCGAGGGCAAGGATCCGCACGAGGCCGTCGCCGCCGCGAACGCCGAGGACGAGGCCGGGGACGCGACCGAGGGCGAGGCGCCTGCCGAGGCTGCCGTCGATCCTGTCGACGAGGCGCCTGCCGAGGCGGCTTCCGAGCCCGAGTCCGCGGAGCCCCAGGGCGTCCCGAACTTTGACGACGAGCCGCAGGAGGCAATCGATACCGAGGGCGCGACCGCTGAGAGCCACGAGGCCCCCGCTGCCGTCTACGGTGGCGCGGCGACGGCTCCGGTTGCCCCCGCGCACGAGGGAACGCTGCCGCTCGTTGACGGCGCCGGCGAAGACCCGGCCGCCACGGTGGCCATGCCGGCCGTGCCGCAGGAGTAGGCTCACTCGCTTATCACCATCATGTACCTGCGCCTTTACCGTACGCAGATGAGCAAGACGGCAAGCGCTGTGCTGCGGGTATAATGGACAGCATTCAAACGGTGGGCGCCGAGGTGCCCGCAGGAGAGGAATGAACATGGGTAAGACTTTCAACTTTATCTCGGGTGCGCTCTTCGGTGCTGCCGCCGGCGCCATCATCGGCGTCGCCCTGGCTCCGCGCTCGGGCGCCGAGACCCGCGCCATGGCTGCCGATATCGCCAACGACGCCTGGGATAACATGCGCGACACCTACGAGCACGGTGCCGAGGAGGCCCGCGCCGCGGTCAACGATTTTGGCCCGATGGTCGACGCCAAGACCGATGACCTGCGTGCCAAGGTTGACCTTGCCCGCGAGCGCATGGACCAGCTGCGCGAGCAGCTCAACGACGCCATCTCGGGCGGTAACGTGACGCCCGCTGCCGATGTCGTGGTCGAGAACGCCGTCGAGGCCGACACCGAGGCCGCGGAGCCTTCGACCGAGGCATAATGCGCGCCGGGGATTTTGTCGGCGCCAAGATCTATCGCAAGCCTACCGAGGATAAGCGCACCAAAAAAGACGGCACGCCGCGCAGCCCTAAAAAGCTCGGCAAGATTCACTTTCCGGTCTTTACCCCGGGCGGCACGCGCGTGGCGGGCTTTATGGTTCGCCAGTCCGATATCGCGGGTATGATCGAGCGCCCCGACCGATTTGTGGCGCTCGATGCCATTGGCGTCTACGAGGGCGCCATCGCGGTCGACGACGTCAAGGGCACCTACGATGCCGCTGCGGCCAAGCGCCTCGACATCAACCTGGACGATTGCATTATCTGGGTTGGCATGGACGTGCGCACGGAGTCGGGCGATGTCGTGGGCTATTGCTCGGATGTGGAGTTCAAGCCGCGTTCGGGAATCGTGCAGACGTTCTACGTGACCGCCGGCGCTGCCTCGAGTGTGCTGGTGGGCGACACGCAGATGCCGCCGACGATGCTGCGCGGTTATGCAGACGGCGCGATGATCGTTTCGGACGAGGTCAAGTCGCTTGGGTATTCGGGCGGTGCTGCTGCAAAGGCTGCCGAGGCAAGCGTCGTGGTGGGCGATAAGGTCAAGAAGGGCGCTAAGGTGCTCGATGACAAGGGTTCGGTCGCCGTGGACAAGGGCAGTCGCGCGCTGGGCAAGCAGCTCGGCAAGACGCGCGGTATGTTCAAGGCCTTTAAGGACGAATACCAAAAGGCGAGCGGGGGCTCGTCAAAAGCTAGCAAATAGCGACGTACCAAATGATGGGAGGCGAGCCGGAGACATGTTGCTCCGGCTCGCTGTGTTTATGGGGGAGGGCACATGCGCCAAAACGGATCTAACTTAAACAGGCGCTCGGGTGCGCGTCCGACGGCGCGCCGCGACCTGGGGCAGCTGCCCAGCGGTCAGCGCAAGCGTCACCGTAAGCCCGGCGCGATGTATCTCAACCATAGCCGCGGCTTTAGCGACCGCAGCGCTCGCATCGGCAACAGCCGCACGCCCCGTCGTTCGTCTCGCCTGCCCTATGCGCTTATTGCCGTGGGTTGTGCGCTCGTGTTGTTTATCGCTGCCGTCGTGGGCTACGTCAACCGCAGCGTGGATGTCGTCCTCAATGGCCAGGAGACTGCGGTGCGCGTCGGCTCTACGCTGCAAAATCTCATCGACGACCAGGAGCTGGCCGATACCTACGATGCCGGGGACCTGCTGGCTGTTGACGACAGCGTGCTGACCCGCCATGGCGGCGAAAAGCTGTCGGTAAAGGTGGACGGCAAGCGCATAAAACAGGGCAAGTGGAAAAGCCGCGAGCTTACGGGCGGCGAGAAGGTGACGGTCAAGGACGGCCGCGACACGTATGAGAAGCACGAGGTCCAGGCGACGGTTATCGAGCCCAAGCTCAAGGTCGAGGGCACGGGTGCCATCGAGTACGTCAAGACGTGGGGCATCCAGGGCCGCTCCGAGGTGTGGGTCGGCGAGCAGTCGGGCAAGACGCAGGACCGTGGCGAGGTCGTGCCCGCCACCGATTGCGTGGTCGAGTGCGCGAGCGTGGCGCCCAAGGGCAACGAAAAGTACGTGGCGCTGACGTTTGATGAGGGCCCGAGCGGAGCGACCAAGCAGATCTTGCAGGTGCTCAAGGAAAAGGGCGTCACGGCGACGTTCTTCCTGTCGGGCGATGCGGCAGAGGCCTCGCCCGCCACGGCCAAGGCGATTGTCGATGCCGGCTGCGAGGTCGGCTCCAACAGCTACCGCGACGAGTCGCTCAAGGGCCAGGAACGCGATGCTGTGCGCGAGCAGGTTTCGAAGGGCACCGAGGCGATCAAGTCCGCGACCGGCGTGAAGACGATGCTTTTGCGTGCTCCCTACGCAGCCTTTGGCGAGCAAAACTGGATTGATGCGATGGACCTGGTGTCTGCCGTGGTCTCGTGGAATATCGATTCGGGCGACTGGCTGCTCAACGGTGCCGACGAGCAGGTCTCGACGGTGCTCGATTCGGTGACGCCAGGCAACATTGTGCTGCTGACCGATAACGATAAGTGCGCCGAGCAGACGCTTGAGGCGCTGCCGCAGATTATCGACGGGCTTATCGCCGACGGCTACAAAATCGTGACGTTGAGCGATCTGGTCAAGACGGACGCATCGCTGAGCAAAAAGCTCACCTCGCTGACGAAGGTCACCATGCCCAAAAACGCCGTGTTCCCCCAGCTCGCCGAAGATGATGACACCACAGACTAGTCATTTAAGAACGTCCCCAATGACTGTGTCACGGATGCGTCGGCGTTTGGTATGCCTGCGATGTTTGGAGCATAAATTTGGCGCCACGGCGCGATGCTGATGCTATAGTTACTGCGGATAACAAGGGTCAAGAGAAAGGTTGCAGGTGAAATCCAAACCTCGACCATACAGTCGATGACCCCATGCAGGTGCTTCTTGCGCATGCACGGGGTGTGAGCGCCGAGCGGCGTGCCGCCCGCGCATGCGTATACATATCTAAAAGTCCACGGACGGCGTGCCGGCATGGCCGCAGTCCGAAGGGATGATGATGGGGAGCACCAGTGAATTATCTGAGTGAGATGCTCAAACTGCCGGTCTTGGACGTCGATGGCGAAAAGCTCGGCGTCGTGAACGATTTTGGCATTGCTACCGGCGAAGTTTTTCCGCACGTGACGTCGCTCGCGTTCCGCGGACCCGGCAAGACGCCGTTTATGATCAGCTGGCGCAAATGGGTCGACCGTATCGACGAGACGGGTGTGCACCTTAAGTCGCCGGCCACCGAAATCCGTTTTTCGTACCTGCAGCCGACCGAACTCTTGCTCGCCCGCGACGTGCTCAACAAGCAGATCGTCGACACGCAGGGCATGAAGGTCGTGCGCGTAAACGACATCAAGTTTTCCATGTCGGGCGAAAATCAGCTGCGCCTGCTGGGTGCCGAAGTTGGCGCCCGCGGTCTGGTGCGCGCGATCAGCCCCGCACTCGAGCATGTCGTCGAGGGCTTTATGAAGCACCTGGGCAAACCGCTCGGCGAGGATATCATCGCCTGGTCCTACATGGACCTGCTCGACCGTTCGACTAAAAACATCCAGCTGTCGGTGTCGCACAAGACGCTCGGCGAGCTGCACCCTGCCGACATTGCCGACATTATCGAGCAGCTCGACCCGCGCCTGCGTGCGCAGGTGTTCGCGCAGCTCGACACCGCCCAGGCCGCCGAGGCTATCTCGGAGTTCGACGACGACGAGCTTATGACCGAGATGCTCGAGGGCCTGTCCGATACGGACGCATCGTCGATGCTGGCCATGATGGACCCGGACGACGCCGCCGACCTGATCGACGAGCTCGATTACGAGAAGGCCGAGAAGCTTTTGCGCCTGATGGGCGTTCAGGAGGAGAAGGCGATTCGTAACCTGCTGGGCTATGAGGACAACACCGCCGGTCGCATCATGACCTCGGAGTTTGTCTCCCTGCCTGCCACGGCGACGGTCGCTGACGCCATCGAGGCGATCCGCAAGCTCGACGAGGACTTCGAGAGCGTCTATTACGTCTATACCGAGGACCCGAGCGGCATGCTCACCGGCGTGCTTTCGCTACGCACGCTTATCGTGGCCGACCGCGACGCCACGCTGGGCCAGCTGGCCTATCGCGACCTGGTTTATGTGTCGCCCGACGACGACCAGGAAGACGTAACGGACGAGATGACCAAGTACGACCTGGTTGCCATTCCTGTTTGCGACGAGAACCGTCACATCTTGGGTATCGTGACCTTTGACGACGCCATGGACGTTATCGCCGAGGAGCACCAGGAAGACTTGCAGATCGCAGGCGTCGGTTCGGGCGATAGCGCGTCCGACGACTCGACGAATGTGCTCAGCTGGTTTGTGCATCGCCAGTACTGGGTTGTCGTGTGGGGCATTGCCTCGTGCATCATGGCAACAGTGCTGGGGACGGCGCTGGGCTCCGCGCATCTGGTGGTGTTCCCCATGTGCGCCATGCCGCTCGTGTTGCTGGCTGCCTCGCGCATGGTGTCGTTCGTCAAGAATTACTTCCTGGAGTACGACGGCCATGACGATGAGCCCAAGCCGTATCTGGGGTTCTTCTTCCAGAGCACGGGCATGGGCCTGATTCTGTCGCTCGTGACCTACCTGTGCGCCCAGCTGGTGCGCACCGCTGCGTTCCTCGACGCGCCCATGTTTGAAGAACAGCTCTTTACCGGCTGCTTTAACATCGCGGCCATCGTCTGCCTGATTGGCAACATGAGCGCCGTGATTTACCTGATGGTACTGTTCTGGCGTGACGAGCACGACCTCAATACGTCGGGTACCGCCATGAACGTCATTGCCGTCATGATTTCATGCGTGGCGTACTGCATCGCCGCAGTGCTGCTCACCATGTCGGTCATGGGGTAGGTGGTCGCGTGCAAAACACGAAGCAAAAGGCGAGCACCAAGCAAAAGCTGACCATCGCGGCCATCTTTGGCGCCATGGGCCCTGGCCTTCTGGCGGCGCTTTCGGGTAATGACGCCGGCGGCATCGCCACGTATTCCAGCGCCGGTGCCAGCTATGGCTACAAGATGCTGTGGATGCTTCCTGTCATGACCGTGCTGCTTATCGTGACGCAGGAGACTGCGGCGCGTTGCGGCTGCGTCACAGGCAAGGGCCTGGCGTCGCTCATCCGCGAACGCTTTGGCGTGCGCAGGAGCGTGCTGGCCATGGCGGCGCTGCTGATCGCCAATACGGCCGTGACTATTTCGGAGTTTGCGGGTATCGCGAGCGGCCTTGCTCTCTTTGGTGTTCCGGCGAGCATCTCGGTGCCGCTGGTGGCGCTGCTGGTTTGGATGCTTACCATGTCGGGCAGCTTCCAGCGCATCGAGAAGATTCTGCTGCTGGTGAGCTGCGTGTTTGTGACCTACATTGTCGCTGCATTTATGGCTGGTCCCAGCTGGGGCGAGGTGGCGGTCGACCTGGTTGTGCCCAACATCCAAAATGACCCCAGCTACGTGTCGCTTGTGGTCGCAACGATCGGTACCACCATCGCGCCGTGGATGATCTTCTTGGCGCAGAACAACGTGGTCGATAAGAATGCGGGCGAGGACGATATCGTGCTGCAGCGTATCGACACCGTGAGCGGCTCGATCGCCGCCGATGTCATTGCTGGCTTTATTATCATCACGACCGGTACGGTACTGTTCCCCGCGGGTATTCAGATCAGCGATGCTGCCGACGCCGCCCGCGCGTTGGAGCCCATCGCGGGCCAGTGGTCCACGGTGCTGTTTGCCTCGGGCCTGGTCGCGGCGAGCTTCTTGGCTGCCTGTGTGCTGCCGGGCGTTACGTCCAGCGCTATCTGCGAGGCATTTGGCTGGGAACGCGGTGCTGATCGCAGCTGGGACGAGGCCCCGGTCTACCGCGGCATCATTACGGCCATCATTGGCATCTCTGCCGTGTTGGTGCTCATGCCCGGCGTCGATCTGTTCCAGATTATGATGACCTCGCAGGTCATCAACGGTGTGCTTTTGCCTGTGGTTCTGGTGTTCCAGGTGCTTATCGCCGCCGATCGACACATTATGGGCGCTAACCGCAACGGCCGCGTATGGAACGTGCTCACTTGGGCGACAATCGGCGTGATTACGGTGCTGACGGTCGTCATGTTTGTGCTGCAAGCGATGGGCTACAGCGCGTAGCACCTCTTTTGGGCTCTAAACAGGCCGCCGCCATGGGCTGCGGCCTGTTTTTTTGCCCACGGCCCCTTGGGGCCGGCTCGAAAAGAGCAATCTGGGGGTGTTTGCTGCGGGTGCGGGGCTTGCAGACGACACTTGGGGTGGCGAGGAACTCAGAATTCGGCCGCGGGAGGGCATTCATCGACCGCGTCAGGAGTGTCCCTAAGTATCGGCACATAAGGAACGTCCCTAACTGCCGGAGGGGGCGTCGGTTGTGGCCGACGCCCCCTCCGGGTGCAAGCGGATTTGACAGTGTGTTACTTGTCGGTGCCTAGCTTGTGCGGTTTGTAGGCGAGCGCGTTGACGAGTGCGTCGGCGGCGGACTTGACGGCCGCCGGCTGCGGATCGTTAACGTGGTCCTCGGGATGCACGGGCAGGTCCTTCTTGACGGCATCGTGGATGAGCTTAAGGTACTCGGCCACGCCCGCGTTCGAAAGGTGCGTGCCGTCGCCGTCGAACAGATCGTTGCGGTTGGCACTATATCCGTACCAGTCGATAACGCGCACGTTTTTATAGCGCGTGGCGGCGTTGGCGATGGCCTGATTGGTGGCGCCGACCCATGGCTGCGGGCTGCGCGTGTTTACAAATACGACGGTGCGCTGATTGCCGGCATCGGCCATGATGGCGTCAATCTGGGCATCGGTCACTAGGCCGTTGGTGCCCAGCGCAAAGACTACGATCTTGCCGGCGAGGTTCTGCTGGATATAACCCTCAAATGTTGTGCGGCCCGCATCGAACTGGCGGCCCTTTTCGGCATCGATGTGACTGTGGGGGAACACGCCGTCAAAGGAATCGACGGCGCGCAGCGACACGGAGTCGCCAATCATGAGCAGGTCGTAGGATCCGTCGGGGAAGCCGTCGTTGTCCTTGTCGGTGTCATCGGCCGCCTGCTGGTCCTGGGGTTTTGCATTTTTGGCTTCCTTGTTTAGGATTTCGGCGCCCTCGCCGCTCAGCGCGGATGTGTCGGGCACAAAGACCAGACCACCCAGCGCCACGACAAGCACGACGCCGCAAACGGCGCACACGGGAATATGCGCGCGCACCCAGCCGGCGGGCGTGGTGGTGCCTTCGCGGAGCTCGGAAACGGTGCGTCCAAAGGCGCCCTTCCTAAACGGCGTTTCGATAAAGCGATAGGAGCATTCGGCTACGGCGACCACCACAAGTACCTGCAAGATGTACTGCCACCAGGGCGTATCGCTGATGTTGGCGACCGGGTTCATAAGCAGCAGCAGCGGATAGTGCCACAGCTAGATGCTGTAGGAGCGCTTGCCGATCCATACGAGCGGCTCGGCGGACAGCGCGCGGGCAACCATTCCCTGGGGCTGCACGCAGGCCGCGATGACCATGAGCGTGAGGATGGAGCATAACAGCGTGCCGCCGCGATACTGAAACGCGGTGTAGCCGTTGGTGAGCGCGACCATGGCGGCAAGGCCAACCAGACCCACGACGCCCAAGACATCGATAGATGCGGGCGAGGACCAAAAGCGCACGAGGGCGCTCGGCTGTGCCGGGGCGGTATCGGCTGATTCGTCGACCTTCTTGTCAGGCTTGTCCTCGGCTTTCTTGCCGTGCTTGGCGGCGCCAGCCAGGCGATTGAGCCCCAAACGATGAGCGAGACGCACCGGCGCCAGGTCGCGATCGGGGATAAAGGCCATCCAGGCACCCAGTAGCAGCGAGAACACGCGGGTGTCGGTGCCGTAGTACACGCGGCTGGGGTCGGCGGCGGGATTGTAGAGTACCATCATGGCGAGGGCAGATACCGCGGCAAGGCCCAGAACCACGCGGCGCGTGTTGGGCTTGCTCACATGCATGGATACCATGGCAAACAGCAATGGCGGCCAAATCAGGTAGAACTGTTCCTCGATGGCGAGCGACCAAAAGTGCGTGAGCGGCGAGGGGTCGCCCAGAGCATTGAAGTACGAGATGTTTTGGGCAATCTGCCACCAGTTATTAAAAAACAGCAGCGACGGCAGGATGTCGGGGCGCATCTTGGTGAGCATCACATGGTTAAAGATAGTGCACAGCGCGCAGGTCACCACCACAACGGTTACCACGGCGGGGAACAGGCGACGGATGCGGCGAATCCAGAAGCTCTTGAGGTCGATGCGGCCGGTCTTTGACGCTTCGTTGATGAGCAGGCGCGTGATCAGATAGCCCGAGAGCACAAAGAAAATCGTGACGCCAAGCAGGCCGCCCTGTGCCCATGTGAGGTTGAGGTGATAGAGCACTACCGCGACGACGGCGAGCGTGCGCAGGCCGTCGAGGGCGGGGATATATCGAGATTTGGGGCGCGTGGGCGCCTGTTCTTTTGCGGCGCTGTTGGTGTGGGCACCCTTGTTGGCGGGCGCACGATGAGAGCCTGCGGCGTGGCGCGGCTCGGTGGCTTGTCGGTTAGCGCGCGAACGTTCGTGCGGCGCTTGTTGATCGCTCGCGTGGCGTGAGCTGCGCGAACTCGATCGCGGGAATTGTTCCATAAAACATCATCCAATGACGAGAATAATCAGCACGTCTTCATTGTAACCGCCTGCTCCTGTGAATGCTTGCTGCCGGCGCAAGCTCAAGCGCGCGTCCACATCAAAGTGAACTAAAGTTATAGAGGCGCGAGAGCGCACGATTGACGGCCAAAGGCGGGTGCAGAGCCCGCGGACGAGGAGGTTTCCATGGCAGATAGCGGCATCGTTGCGGTGTTCGGCAGCATGAACATGGACCTTTCGGTGGCGTGCGAGCGCATGCCGCGTGCGGGCGAGACCGTTGGCGGCAGCGGGTTTATCACCAACGCCGGCGGCAAAGGCGCCAACCAGGCCGTAGCTGCTGCGCGCATGGGCGCGCACACGCATATGATCGGCGCGGTCGGCTGCGACGCATTTGGCACGTCGCTCGTGGCGGGGCTCCAAGACGCCGGCGTGGACTGTGTCTTTGTAGCGCGTCGCGATGACGTGGAGACGGGAACGGCGACCATCATTCGCTGCGAGGGCGACAACCGCATCGTGCTGTCGCCGGGCGCCAACCATGCGCTCGCGGGCGAGGATGTTGCCCGCGCGCTGAGGCGTCTGGTAGCCGATAAGCTCGACGGAGACGCCAGCGATATTGCCCCGGCTGTCGGAAGCGTCTTTATCGCCCAGGGCGAATGTGACCTTGCAGCGACGGCCGAGGCGCTCGTTTGCGCTCACGAGCTGGGGTTCTATACGGTCTTTAATCCAGCTCCTGCCTGCGAGTTGCCTGCGGAGGCCTGGCCTGCGGTCGACCTGGTCTGTCCCAACGAGACTGAGTGCCAGGTGCTGACGGGCATCTTGCCCGCGGATGATGCGAGCTGCGTCGCGGCGCTCAATGCCCTGCTCGCCAAGGGTGCCGGAGCTGCGGTCATCACGTTGGGCGGCGCCGGGTCGGTTACGCTCGGCGATGACGGCGAGCCGCTGCGCATGCCGGCGCTCTCGAGCACGTTGGTCGATACGACGGCCGCGGGCGATACATTTATCGGTGCGCTTGCCGCGGCTCGTCTGGAGGGCCTGCCGCTCTTTGAGTGCATGGCGGCGGGTGCACGCGCCTCGGCGGTGACGGTGTCGCGCCTGGGCGCACAGCAGTCGATTCCCACGCGCGCCGAAGTTGATCGCGTGTTTGATTTAGACGATTTGGTACAAGACGGAGAAGCGGAGTAGAACAATGGCAATCAAGAAGCTGATCCTTGATCTGGATATGGGTGTGGATGATGCGATGGCGCTTGCCTATGCCATCGCGAGCCCCGAGGTGGAGCTCGTCGGCATCACCACGTGCTTTGGCAACGTGCGCGTCGACCAGTCGGCGCATAACTGCCTGGCGGTGCTCGACCTGTTGGGCCGTCCCGAGGTGCCGGTGTACCTGGGTGCCGACCGTCCTCTGCAGGCGACTGAGCCTTATACGCCGCCGGCGTCCACCGCGCTCATTCACGGTAAGAACGGCATCGGCGGCGCGAGCGTGCCCGCGTCGCCCTACGAGCCGGTGGGGGCGACATCGGCTGATGGCAACGCTGCGGTCGATTATCTGATCGATGCCGCGCGCACCTATGGTCCCGATCTGGTCTACGTAGCGACCGGCCCGCTCTCCAACCTGGCGCTTGCCCTGGAGCGCGATGCGGCGGCGGTGACGTCTATCGGCCGCGTGGTGGTAATGGGCGGTGCCCTGACCGTGCCCGGTAACGTGAGTGCGGGTGCCGAGGCCAACATGGCAAGCGATCCCGAGGCGGCCGATGCCGTGCTGCGCTCGGGCCGCAAGCTCACCATGGTGGGCCTGGACGTGACGCATCGCGTGGTGCTCACGCGCCGCGACATTGCCGGTTGGACGGGCTCGGGCACCATGGCGGGCTGCGCATTTGCGAGTATGGTCGAGCACTACATTGGCTCGTACGAGATGAACGCCCCTTACCTGGGCGGCTGCGCGCTGCACGATCCGCTTGCCGTTGCCGTGGCGATTGATCCCACGCTCGTGGGCGCACTTGGTTGCAACTTGCGCGTCGACCTGCTCGGCGAGTATCGCGGCCGCACTATCTGCGACGAGCATCGCCTGTCCGACCCCGACAAGAGCGCGCTTGTGGCACTCACCGTGGACGCCCCGCGCTTTCTGTCCGAGTTCAAGGCGCGCATGGCCCGCATCCTAGGCTAGGCTCGGGATCGAAGCACGCCCATCTGCTCGATGTGGCCGCTGGCGGGCCGACATCTACCGTTCGCCAGCCCGATGGTCCCCGGGGCGGGGAGAGCGCTATAATGCATTCTGCATCTTGGATTGTTACTCCTGTGTGGAGGCATGCCCAAGAGCAATACAACACGGATTGTTACGTAAGGCATGACCGCAATAGCACTGCTATTGGCTATCATGCCTTTTTCTGTGAGTGTTCTTGAAAGGAGGTTCACCATGCTTGCAATTAAAAAGCTTAACAACAACGCGGTTCTTTGCCGTGACGGACAGGGGCGAGATGTCATCGCCATGGGCAGGGGCGTCGGTTTCGGCGGAGATTTTCCTCGAGAGCTCCCTCTTTCTAAAATCGAGCATACGTTTTACGACATTGATCCTAAAGGACAAGATGTCATGAGGGATCTTCCCTCGGATATCGTGATGTTTGCGGCGAAAGTTATGGACATCGTTGCCAACGAACTGCCCTACGACCTCTCGACCAATGCGACGCTGTTCATGGCTGATCACCTGTCGTTTGCCGTTGCGCGAGCCCAAAAGGGGGTCCGCATCGCGATGCCTCTTGCCTATGAAGTGCGGGAGACGTATCCGAAGGAATACAAGGCTGCCCAGTTTATCGTCATGCGACTCGAGAAGGAGCTCGGAGAGCGGCTTCCCAAGGATGAGATTGCCAGTATTGCGATGAATCTCGTGAACGCACGGGTTGTTGAAGCCGTCAAAGCCACGGCCGAGCCCGCAAAGCAGTTCGACGATATGCTCGAGGACGTTATCGAGATTCTCGAAAGCGATTTCCGCATTATTGTCGACCGCGATTCCTTTGATTTCACCCGCTTCGCCACGCATCTGCGGTACCTGTTCAAGCGCATTCAAGCCGGCGAGTCGCTGAACAGCGCCAACATGCAGATGTACAAGAACTTTCGTGAGGAGTTTCCGCAGTTGGCAGAGTGCGTGAAGCATATCGGTTCCTATTGTCGTGAAACGTGGGACGCCACGCTCTCCGAGGAGGAGGAACTCTATCTGATGATCCATCTCAACCGGATCATCTCCAAAAAAGGATTGTAACCCGTAGCCATTCGGGGCATGACCTTTGCCGATTCGAACAGTAAGCCAAGATTGTGCAAAGGAGCCAATGATGGCAAATTACAAAAAGGTGGCAGAGCAGATTCTCTCCACTGTGGGCGGGGCGGAAAACGTGGCTTCGGTTACGCATTGCATGACGCGCCTGCGCTTCAACCTCAAGGATGAAAGCCTCTCGAATGATGAGAAGCTTGAGGACATCTCGTCTATCATCAGCGTCGTGCACGCCGGAGGGCAGGTGCAGCTGGTGGTCGGGCCCACGGTCGACAAGGTCTACGACGAGGTTTGTAAGCAGGGCGGATTCGAGGTCACGGTATCGATTGACGAGGAACTCGATGGCCCTCAGCTTAGCTGGAAGGAGCGCTTGGCGCCCAAGCACCTCTTCAATCAGCTGCTCGATGCCGTGAGCGGCGCTATCACCCCGATCCTTCCGATCTTTTGTGTCGCCGGTATCTTCAAGATGCTCGTTATTCTGTTTGGGCCCGAAGGCGCCGGTTTTATGTCCGAAACGAGCGACCTGTATCGGATCCTTTCCCTGGTGGGCGATGCGGCGTATTACTACTTCCCGGTGTTTGCCGCCTATAGCTCGGCTAAGAAGTTCAAAACGAGTCCTGTGCTGGCACTGCTCATCGCTGTTGTGATGATTTATCCCGACATGCTCGCTATTGTTGAGGACGGAAAGCCTTTCAGCGTCTTCGGCATCCCCATGCAGCTCGTCAACTACACCCAGGCTGTTCTTCCGGTCATCTTGATCACCTGGGCCCAGTCCTATGTTGAGCGCTTCTTTAAGAAGATCTCGCCTGATATGTTGCGCATTCTGATCGTACCCGTGGGTACGGTGCTCGTGATGTTGCCGGTCGCGCTGTGCCTCTGCGGCCCTGCCGTCCAATTTGTCATGGGCCTTGTGGCCGATTTCATCATTTGGCTCGCCTCTGTTGCCGGTCCCGCTGCGACCGCGGTTATCGGCGCATTCTGGAATCTGATCATCGCCACCGGCATGCACGTGCCGATCTATACCGCCATATTGCCCGCCGCGCTCCAGAACGGTTACGACGCCATCTTATACCCCGGCACCGCGGTTGTAGCCTACACCACGCTTGCCATCGCGCTCGCCTATGGCCTGCGCGCTAAGGGCAAGGAGAGTCGAGCCACGGGCTGGAACTTGTTCATCACCTATGCCTTCGGTCGCGTGAGTGAGCCCATCATCTACGGCATCCTGTTTCGCGACAAGAAGGCTCTTGCCTGGAACATGATTGGTGGTGCTGTCGGTGGTCTGCTGGTAAGCCTTCTTCATGCCAACGTCTATATCTTCACTGGCGTTGGTTTCCCATGGATGAACGTGCTCATGTTTGCTCAGGATATCATCCCTGGCACCATCGGGTGTCTTGCTGGCGGTGCCGTGACGTTTGCGTTGGCGATGATTTTTGGATTTGAAGGACAGGAGAAGATGCCGTTGAAGTCCAAGAGCGGCGATTCTGAGGCCGTTGAATCCGTCGAGGCATAAGAGGCTACTACACAAATATGCTCCCCAGCCGTTGCGCGGTCCGACCCCTTGGCCGCGCAACGGTACTGTGCTGTTGCGCGGCACTTGCCGAGTCCGTTGCGTTCGACAGTGTGGGCCGGGAATTTGATAGAAAGGACGACACCATAATGTTTAGAGAAGATTTTTTATGGGGCGGGGCTCTGGCTGCAAACCAGTGCGAGGGAGGATGGAACGAAGGCGGTCGCGGTTTAGCCAATTCCGACATGCTGCCGTTTGGCGATCAACGCATGGACGTCATGCGGGGAGACCTTGATCCGCGTGCGTTGGCACCCGACAGCTTCTATCCCGCTCGCAAGGGCATTGATTTTTACCATAGGTACAAGCAGGATATTGAACTGTTTGCCCAGATGGGTTTTAAATGCCTGCGCTTATCAATCGCCTGGAGCCGCATTTTTCCCAAAGGAGACGAAGCCGAGCCCAATGAAGAAGGCCTTGCCTTTTACGAGGATGTTTTTAGGACGTGTCGCGCGCATGACATTGAGCCTTTGGTGACGCTCAACCACTATGATGTCCCCATGCATCTCGTCGATGCGTATGGCGGATGGCGCGATCGCAGGTTGGTCGACCTGTTCGAGCGATATTCGCGTACCGTGTTCGAGCGCTATCGGGGATTGGTCAATTATTGGCTGACCTTTAACGAGATCAACATCATGACGCAGGCGTGCTTTATGGCGGCGGGGATCATCTTCGAGCAAGGGGAGAATCGCTATGCAACGGTTCACACGGCCGTGCACCATGTATTGGTTGCGAGCGCCCGTGCGGTCGGGGCGTGTCATGAACTGTGCCCTGGGGCGAAGATCGGTTGCATGCTCAACGCAGGTGTCTTCTATCCGGCTACATGTGATCCGGACGATGTGCTGGCTGCGCAGGCTGAGAATCGCAGCCATTACATGTTTACCGACGTCCAGGTGCGCGGTGCGTACCCGAGCTATGTTCTCAAGGAATACGCCCGCCATGGTTTTGAGGTGCCCTATCGGGATGATGACCGCGAAATACTGGCTGCAAACCTGGTCGATTTCGTCTCGTTTTCGTATTACTCGACGCGCGTCGCAAAAGCGCATGCGGAAGGTCAGTTCGATTCGAACCTTCTTCGCTCGGCGCCTAATCCGTATCTAAAACAGGAGCCTTGGGGGAGGTTTATCGACCCCAAAGGGCTGCGCGTCACCATGAATGAAATCTGGGATCGCTATCAAAAGCCGCTGTTCATCGTCGAAAACGGTTTGGGTGCTCCTGATGTGCCGGAAGATTCGGGTGAAATAGAAGACGACTATCGAGTTGAATACCTGCGGGCCCACATCGAGGCGATGAGGGAGACCGTCGAGCTCGACGGGGTGGAACTCATGGGATATACCTGTTGGGGCCCGATCGATTTGGTTTCGGTCGCCACAGGACAGATGCGTAAGCGCTACGGGTTTATCTATGTCGATCGAGACGATAGCGGTGCGGGCTCGTTTGAGAGACGTAAAAAGAAAAGCTTCGAATGGTACCGACGCGTAATAGCAAGCAATGGCGAAGACCTTGCGTAATAACGTTAAGATGGACAAATGCGCCCGTTGGGGGAATAGTCGTGCCACTTCGCTTGACAACAGGCTAAACTAGCTATTAAACATTTACTACTCTGTTTAGATTGAATTTGCGGTCGTTTATTTGCCGAGCTATCGAGTTGCGATGCTCCGCCGCGGCCGTTGCTAGGGGGAACAATGGCCAAAGCAAGTGTTCGCGAGATCAGCCGCATCACCGGTTTTTCGCCTGCGACCGTGTCCAACGCGCTCAACCGCAAGCGCAGCGTGAGTGAGGAGACCGCCAAGGTCATCCTGGAGTGCGCACAGTCGCTGGGCTATCAGCAGTCGACGCAGCTCGAGAGCATCCAGTTTGTGCTTGCGCGCAAGACGGGCGCCATTCTGGACGAGAGCACCTTCCATCCTGCGGTCATTGAGGGCGTGGAGCGCCAGGCGCGCCGTCACGGTATGAGCACGAGCTTTGTCTCGCTCGACTTTAGCGACTTGGACGCCGTGCGTCCGCAGGTCGAGGGCCTGATCGCCGATCCATCCGCCGCTATCGTGCTGATGGGTACCGAGCTGGGTGAGGAAGACTATGCCTTGTTCGCCAACGCTGCCGCCCACTTGATCGTGCTCGATGGCTGGAGCGATCGTCAGTACTTCGATGCCGTAGTCATTGCCAACACCGACTCGGTGCTGCGCGCCGTGGACTACCTTATCGAGAAGGGTCACAAGCAAATCGGCTATCTGGCAGGCGACCTTCGCATCCGCAACTTTAAGGATCGCGAGCGCGGCTATCGCCAAGCGCTTGAGGATGCGGACCTTGAGGCCAACCCGACATGGCGCGTCACACTGGGCACCACGCTCGAAGGTGCTTATCGCGACATGGGCGCATGGCTCGACAGCGTCTCGCGCGACGACCTGCCGACGGCTTTCTTTGCCGAAAACGACGTGCTCGCCGTAGGCGCCATGCGCGCGCTGAACGAGCACGGCATACGTGTCCCCGAGGATGTCTCAATCATCGGCTTTGACGATCTGTCTTTGGGCGCCTTCTCCAATCCGCCGCTCACCACGGTGCACGTTCCCAAGCACGAGGTGGGCGAGATCGCGGTGCGCCGCCTGGTGGGCAACATCCGCAATCCCAAGAGCTATACCTGCAAGACGGCCGTGTCGACCTATTTTGTCGAGCGCCAGAGCGTGCGTGAGATCTAGGCAAAGGCAACGCTGGGCCGTAGGGAGGCAAAGCTCGCTAAGGCAGCCATACATAACGCTACTAAGAGAGGGTCCTTTGGGCCCTCTTTTTGATGCCCTTGTATGTTCAGTTTGTTTACATACCGTTTAGGCTGATTTCTCTACCGTCTACAGGTATTTCGCGTTAAACTTCTAAACAGTAGAGTAAAACATTTAGTAAACAGAACAAAACGAAACATGCGTCTGTTTACTGAACATGTGATTAGGGGAGGACGTACATGGACAAGATCAAGCTCGGCTTTGTGCCCACGCGCCGCAGTATCTTTAGCGCGCCGGACGCAATCAAGTATCGCGGCCTGACGGCTGATCGCCTGCGCGAGATCGGCGTCGACATCGTGGATATCGACGACATCAATGACGAGGGCCTGCTGTTCGACGACAGCCATATCGAGCCTATCGTGAAGAAGTTCCGCGCCGAGGGCGTCGATGGCATTATGCTGTGCCACGCCAACTTTGGCACCGAGTACGTTTGCGCTCGCCTTGCCCGCGAGCTCGGTCTACCCGTACTGCTGTGGGGTCCGCGCGACGAGCGCCCCGAGCCCGACGGCACACGCCTGCGCGATAGCCAGTGCGGCCTGTTCGCCACCGGCAAGGTCCTGCGCCGCTTCCAGGTTCCCTTCACCTACATGACCAACTGCCGCCTGACCGATCCCGAGTTCGAGCGCGGCGTTTGGGACTTCTTGGCCGTGTGCAACGTGGTCAAGACCTTCAAGCACACCCGCATCCTGCAGATGGCCACCCGTCCGTTCGACTTCTGGTCGACCATGTGCAACGAGGGTGAGCTGCTCGAGAAGTTCAACATCCAGCTTTCGCCTATCCCCATGACCGAGCTTGTCCAGGCTGTGCGCGACGCCCAGGCCGACGAGCAGGCCATGGCCGCCATGCTTGCCCACATCAACGACAGCTTTGAGATCTGCATCCCCGAGGACAAGGTTCCCGCGGTCGCCGGTCTTGCCATCGCCATGAAGCGCTTGGTCGAGAAGTATGGCTGCAACGCCGGTGCCATTCAGTGCTGGAACGCTCTGCAGGACGAGCTGGGCATTATGCCCTGCGCCGCCAACGCCATCCTCAACGAGATGGGCATTCCTATCGTATGCGAGACCGATAACGAGATGGGCATTCCTATCGTATGCGAGACCGATATCCACGGCGCCATCACCGCGCTGATGGTCGAGGCCGCCGACCTGGGCCGTCACCGTGGCATGTTCGCCGACTGGACCGTGCGCCATCCCGATAACGAGAACGGTGAGTTGCTGCAGCACTGCGGCCCCTGGCCCTGCAGCTGCGCGGCCGTCAAGCCCAAGCTCACCTACCCGCTGGCTTTCGATCACCCCGGCGCGCTGACGGCCGAGGCCAAGCACGGCGACCTCACCCTTGCCCGCTTTGACGGTGACAACGGCGAGTACTCGCTGCTACTGGGCAACGCCCGCGGCATCGACGGCCCGGCCGGCATGGGCACCTACCTGTGGGTCGAGGTCGACAACCTCAAGCGCCTCGAGGCCAAGATCGTCGAGGGCCCCTACATCCACCACTGCGTCGCTATTCACGCCAACGTGGTGCCGGTGCTCTACGAGGCGTGCAAGTACATCGGCATTGCCCCCGACCTGTACGACCCCATCGAAGAAGACGTTAAAGCCTACCTGCGAGGAGAGTAGAAATGGCAACTATCGAAGAGCTTGAGTCCCTGCGTTGGGACCTTCGCCGCGATTGCGTCGATATCATCATGGCTGGCGCCGGCGGCCACATCGGCGGCGACATGTCGGTGATCGACGCCCTCATGACCCTCTACGCCAACCACCTCAACATTTCGCCCGAGACCGTCGACGATCCCAATCGCGACCGCTTCGTGCTCTCCAAGGGCCACGCCATGGAGGCTTACTACGCGGTGCTTTGCCACGAGGGCTATCTTGACCTCGACGACGTCAAGGCCCGCTTCTCCAAGTTCGGCAGCCCCTACATCGGCCACCCCAACAACAAGCTCAAGGGCATCGAGATGAACTCGGGCTCGCTGGGTCACGGCCTGCCCGTGGCCGTGGGCATGGCGCTCGCCGGCAAGATGGACGGCCGCGACTATCGCGTCTACACCATCATGGGCGACGGCGAGCTTGCCGAGGGCTCGGTCTGGGAGGGCGCCATGAGCGGCGGCAACTACCAGCTCGATAACCTGTGCGCGCTCGTGGACCGCAACCGCCTGCAGATCAGCGGCAGCACCGAGGACGTTATGAAGCAGGACTCGCAGGAGGAGCGCTGGGCAGCCTTCGGATGGAACGTGCTCTCCATTCCGGGCAACGACGTCCGGGCCATCGACGCCGCGCTGACGCTTGCGGCCGAGACCTGCGGCAAGCCCACGGTCATCATCCTCAACACGGTGAAGGGCTATGGCTCGCCTGTTATGGAGGACAAGGCCGCCTGGCATCATCACCTGCCCAACGATGAGGAATATGCCCAGATCATCGCCGATTTCGCTGCCCATAAGGAGGCCATCAATGGCTAACAAGATCGCCAATCGCAAGGTTATCTGCGACACGCTGCTCGAGGCCGCGAAGACCGATAAGGATATCGTCGTCCTGTGCTCCGATTCCCGCGGCTCCGCATCGCTCACGCCGTTCTTTGATCAGTATCCCCAGCAGTCCGTCGAGGTCGGCATTGCCGAACAGGACCTGGTGAGCATCGCCGCCGGCATGGCTTCGTGCGGCAAGAAGGCCTGGGCTGCCTCGCCGGCGTCCTTTGTGACCACGCGCTCGTATGAGCAGTGCAAGGTCGACGTCTCGTACTCCAACACCAACGTCAAGCTCATCGGCATTTCGGGCGGCGTGTCCTACGGCGCCTTGGGCATGAGCCATCACTCCGCGCAGGATATCGCCGCCATGAGCGCGATTCCCAACATGCGCGTGTATCTGCCGAGCGACCGCTTCCAGACCGCCGAGCTCGTGCGGGCCCTGGTCGCCGACAACAAACCGGCCTACATCCGCGTGGGCCGCAACCCGGTCGAGGACGTGTACACCGAGGACGAGTGCCCGCTCCAGATGGATCGCGCCACCTGGGTACGCCGCGGCACCGATGTAACGCTCGTCGCCACCGGTGAGATGGTCCGTCATGCCGTGGACGCTGCCGACCTGCTGGCCGAGCAGGGCATCTCGGCAACGGTACTCGACATGTACTGCGTCAAGCCGCTCGACGCCGAGGCCGTGATTGAGGCCGCCGGTGCCACGCGCGCCGTCGTGACCGTCGAGGAGCACAGCCCCTTCGGCGGTCTGGGCTCTATGGTCGCGCAGGTGGTGGGTGAGCATTGCCCGCGCCCGGTCAAGTGCCTCTCTCTGCCCGACGCGCCGGTCATCACCGGCACGAGCCCCGAGGTCTTTGCACACTACGGCCTGACGGGTGTCGGAATCGCCAAGACCGTTGCCGAATTCCTGCCCGCAGAGTAATTGGAATGTGACAAAGGGACCGTCCCTTTGTCACATTCGTTTTGAAAGGGGTGGCCATGGGCCGCTACATCATCGGAATCGATCAATCCACGCAGGGCACCAAGGCGCTGCTGGTAGACGAGGGCGGCCATCTGATTCATCGTGCCGACCGCTCGCATCGCCAGATTGTCAACGAAGCCGGCTGGGTGAGCCATGATCCGGCCGAGATTGCCACCAATGTGCTGGCCGTGGCGCGTGCCGTGGTGGAGGAGACCGGGGTCGATCCGGCCGACGTCGCCGGCATCGGCATCTCCAACCAGCGCGAGACCACCGTTGCATGGAACCGCACGACGGGCGAGCCACTGTGCGACGCCGTGGTGTGGCAGTGCGCCCGCGCCCGCGAGCTGTGCGACGAGCTGACCGCGCGCGAGGGTGTGGCCGAGCTGGTGCGCGACACGACGGGCCTGGTGCTCTCGCCCTACTATCCGGCGGGCAAGATGGCCTGGATCCTTGCGAACGTTCCCGCTGCTGCCGAGGCCGCGGCGGCAGGCGAGCTGTGCCTGGGCACCATCGATGCCTGGGTGGTCTGGACGCTCACGGGCGGCGCGGAGTTTCGCTGCGACTGGTCCAATGCCAGCCGCACGCAGCTCTTTGACCTGCGCCGTGGCTGCTGGAGCGAGCCGGTGTGCGAGGCCTTTGGCGTCGACGTGGCCTGCCTGCCGCAGGTGACCGATTCCGATGGCCTGTTCGGCATGACGGATCTGGGCGGCTTTTTGCCAGCGCCCGTGCCCATTCACGGCGTGCTGGGCGACAGCCACGCGGCCTTGTTCGCGCAGGGCTGCCACAGCCGCGGTATGGCTAAGGCGACCTATGGCACCGGCAGCTCGGTCATGATGAACGTCGGCGACGAGTTCGTTGCCAGCTCGCACAGGCTTTCGAGCTCGCTCGCATGGCGTATGGACGGCGTGACCGAGTACGTGCTCGAGGGCAACGTGAGCTACGCCGGCGCCGTCAAGACGTGGCTGCGCGACGATCTTGAGCTCATCAATAACCCCGAGGAGGTTACCGACCTGTGCTACGCCGCCAATCCGGCGAGCCACGTCTACTTTGTGCCGGCGTTTACCGGTTTGGGCGCGCCGCACTGGGCGAGTGACGCCGAGGGCTGCGTCTTTGGCATGACGCGCACCACGGGTCGCGCGGAGTTCGTGAAGGCCGCCGACGAGTCGATCGCCTATCAGATCTTTGACGTGATCGATGCGATGGTCGAGGATTCGGGTGCAACGCTGGCAGAGCTTCGCGTTGACGGCGGTCCCACGCGCGACGCGTACCTGATGCAGTTTGAGAGCGATTTGGTTGGCTCGCCCATCCGCATCGCGAGCAACGACGAGATGAGCGGCCTGGGTGCGGCCTGGGCCTGCGGCATTGCGCTGGGCATGTACACGCGCGGTGTCGTCGACGTCTACGGCGCCCGCGGCATCGTGGAGCCGTCGATGCCCGCCGACGAGCGCGCTAAAAAGATCGCCGGCTGGCGCCACGCCGTGAAATCAACGATTGCCTACACAGCCTAGAATGGTTTTTCTGGGACGGGGATTAAAAAATCATTGGTCCTCGTCCCAGGTAGTCAATTTGGGACGGGGCTTTTTTGACTGGTATGATTGGTGCGACCATTCGAACCAGCTAAAAGAGCCCGTCCCAATTTGACTATCGAGAGGATCTGCCATGGAGCGCATCGCGAGCTTTTCCGTTGACCATCTGCTGCTTGAGCCCGGCGTGTATGTGAGCCGCATCGACCGCGATCCGGCGACCGGCGCCGCCGTCACCACGTTTGACCTGCGCCTGACCACGCCCAACAAGGAGCCGGTCATGAACACGGCCGAGTGCCACACCATCGAGCACCTGGGCGCGACGTTCCTTCGCAACCATGCCGAGTGGTCGAGCCGCATTGTCTACTTTGGACCCATGGGCTGCCGCACGGGCTTTTACCTCGTCGTGTTTGGTGAGGTGACGAGCGAGGAGATTCTGTCGCTCGTGCGTGAGCTGTTCGAGTTTGTCGCCGGCTTTGAGGGCGATGTCCCCGGTGCCGCTCCCGAGGAGTGCGGTAACTATCTGGACCAGAACCTCCCCATGGCAAACTGGCTCGCACGCCGCTACCTCGACCGCGACCTGGCCGATATCGACGAGAAGCACCTGCATTATCAGCAGGCGTAAGGGCTTTATCGCCTAAAACGCACGGATTGGGCGCCTTCGCTTATGCGGGGGCGCCTTTTTGTTGAGTGGTCAGGACGAGCGTTCAAAATCGCTCATGTTTGTTCTAGAATGTTCGTATAGTCACATTTACGAACAGGAGTGAACATGCATATCTACTCTGTCTCTGATCCCGAGTTCAAGTCCTATGGCCGCGTGTGGGATGACGTTCCGTCCAGCCTGACCGCTCCACTCGTCGAGGCACTCGCGGCTACGCCCATCCCCGAGGGCAGCAAATACGTGGCCTCCGCGCCCGAGCTCGAGCAGGTTGAGGGCGCCGACACGCTCGGCCTGCTCATGTACGGCGGCCGCCCCTTCCAGCTCGGCTGGTGCAACGGCCACAACACACGACTCAACTGTCTGGAGTATCACCGCGCGAGTGAGTTTAACCTGGGCGCCCGCGACTTTATCCTGCTCGTGGCGCATCGCTGGGAGATCGAGGACGGAAAGCTCGATACCGCTCAGGTCAAGGCGTTCCGCGTGCCGGCGGGCAAGGTTGTCGAGGTCTTCAACACCACGCTCCACTACACGCCGTGCATGGTCGATGAAAGCGGCTTCCAGGTGATGGTGGCGCTGCCCGCCGGTACCAACGGTCCGCGCCCCGAGGCCGCAACCGACATGCCTGCCGCCGGTGACGGCTACTGCTACTGGAAGGCCGACAAGTGGGTCCTCTGCCATGCTGACAGCCCCAAGGCAGCCGAAGGCGGCTACGTGGGCCTCATCGGAAAGAACCTCGACATCGCCTGCGACTAGAATCTTCTGTCTCAATCTGTAACACCTAGCGGGCTAAATCGCCTCTACCTGTTATAGATCGAGACAAACCGTAGAGGGCCGCCCGAAAAATCTCGATCTGTAACACCAGGCCCGATTTTGGCTGTCTAACTGTTACAGATTGAGACAAACCGGGCCCAAGCCACCACAAAGGTGCCTGTCCCCTTTGTGGCGGCTTGGACAGGCGGGTATCAAAAAGTGTCAGACGGGGCGGCTGCCGGGCACCTGCGCGCGAAAAGAAGTATCGGCCTGCGCCGTTGCCGTTGAGCGGTACCCCGTTTGCAGGGATACTGAGCCTATGACAACAGCGTGCGAAAGGATTGATGCATGGCTTTCCGTAATGACTTCCTGTGGGGCGGCGCGACGGCTGCCAACCAGTGCGAGGGCGCCTACAACGTGGACGGTCGCGGCCTTGCCAACGTGGACGTGGCTCCGCACGGCCCCGAGCGCTATGCGGTGGTCTCTGGCCAGCGCAAAATGCTCGACTTCGAGGACGGCTATTACTATCCCGCGCAGACCGGCATCGATTTCTACCACCATTACAAGGAGGACATCGCTCTCTTTGCCGAGATGGGCTTTAAGACCTTCCGTATGAGCCTGGCTTGGACCCGCATCTTCCCCAACGGCGACGAGACCGAGCCCAACGAGGCTGGCCTGGCCTTCTACGAGGATGTGTTCCGCGAGTGCCAGGCGCACGGCATCGAGCCGCTCGTGACTATCACGCACTTCGACTGCCCGATTCATCTCATCAAGGAGTACGGCGGCTGGCGCAACCGCAAGCTCATCGACTTCTACAAGAATCTCGCGACCACGATCTTTACCCGCTACAAGGGCCTGGTGAAGTACTGGCTCACCTTTAACGAGATCAATATGATCTTGCACCTGCCGTTTATGGGTGCCGGCCTGGTCTTTGAGGAGGGCGAGAACAAGGAGGCCGTCGAGTACCTGGCCGCCCACAACGAGCTCGTCGCCAGTGCTTGGGCAACCAAGATTGCTCACGAGATCGACCCCGAGATCAAGATCGGCTGCATGCTCGCCGCAGGTAGCTACTACCCCTACAGCTGCCGTCCGGGCGATGTACGCCAGGCGCAGCTCGATAACCAGGACAACTACTTCTTCGTCGACGTCCAGAGCCGCGGCTACTACCCGGCCTATGCCGTCAAGAAGCTCGAGCGTCTAGGCATCGATGTGGGCATGACCGACGAGGACCGCGAGATCCTGGCCGCCAACACCGTCGACTTCATCAGCTTTAGCTACTACAGCACCCGCTGCTCTGCCGGTGCCGATAACCCCGATGTCGAGCGCACCCAGGGCAACGCCTTCGCCGGCGCCAAGAATCCCTACCTGCAGGAGAGCCAGTGGGGCTGGGCCATCGATCCGCTGGGCTTCCGCATCACCCTTAACGACCTGTACGACCGTTATCAGAAGCCGCTGTTTGTGGTCGAGAACGGTCTGGGCGCCAAGGATGCTGTCGAGGAGGATGGCTCCATCAACGACGACTACCGTATCGACTACCTGCGCCAGCATATCGCCGCGATGCGCGACGCGGTGACCGAGGACGGCGTTGACCTGCTGGGTTACACCACCTGGGGCCCGATCGACCTGGTGTCTGCCGGCACGGGCGAGATGTCCAAGCGCTACGGCTTTATCTATGTGGATCGCGACGACGTCGGCAACGGCACCCTCAAGCGTTCCAAAAAGAAGAGCTTCGACTGGTACAAGCATGTCATCGAAACGAACGGTGAGGACCTGTCCTAAGGGCACTGAGGCGCTCAACCTTGGGGCTCCAACCCTCCTCGCGTACCTAAGTACGCTTCGTCGGGCTTGTCGCTCCCAATCTTGAGCACCTCAGGCCCTTAGGGGACGGGCCTGACCGCTGTGAATTTCGCGGGCTCATCCTCATAGTCTCCTAATCAAGGCGCCCGGCGAGTATGTGCTCTCCGGGCGCCTTGCCGTCTGCGGATTTTGGGACATGCGGCCCGCTTTTTCGACCCATCTGTCGGTACACTAAAGGGACTATGGGTACCCGCGAGCGACATATCGGCCACGCGGCCGCCCGGACCGCGCCGGTTGCGGATCCCAGGGGCGGCAGGCTGTTCGCCATGCCGCGATTCCTGGTTGGTATAACGCACCGTGCATATCGCCACCGCGTCTTTGCTATCGCCGGTGTCACCACCGCGCTGTTCCTTATACTTTTGGCAGTCTTGCCGGCGTTGTTCGCCTCCGATTCCAAGCTTTCCAATGCCGTGCCCGCCTATAGCGAGGTGTCCGAAGAGGTCGTGGATGCGCTCGTCCACTCGAGCTCTCTCCCGTTGCTTGTCGCCGCAATTATATTTTCGATCTGGGGCGTATCGGTCTATCTGCGCTGTTTGGACTATGTGTTGCGCCGCCGCCTTGTTGCCATCGCCACCATCTGCGCCCTGTGGATGATCGAAGTCATTCTCAAGTACAAGTCGTTCACGCCGTTCTATGCCACTGTGCTGTGGTACCTGTACTACGTGCCCATGACGCTCATTCCGCTGCTCTACCAGTTGTGTGGTCTGCGCCTTGCGGGCCTGGAGCAACACCGCCTGGGTCGCCGCTACTGCGCTGCGCTGTGGATTGTGGCCATCCTGCTTATCGGATTTGTGCTCACCAACGATTTTCACCAGCAGGTCTTCCGCTTTGACCGTACAAGCGACACCTGGAGCAACGATTACACGTACGGCTGGGGTTATTTCGCCGTCCTCGTGTGGACGGCCTTTGACTTCGTGGCCTTTTTTATCCTGGTTGGTCGGTCCTCGTCCTTTCGCATCCAGCGTTTCTCGGGCACGGCGGCGCTCGTACTGCTGGGTGGCGCATTCTTTGCCATCTCGTATGCGTTGCGTGTGCCCTGGGCATGGAGGCTCAACTTTTCGCTCGTCTATTGCATCCTGTGCGTGGTGGCGATGGAAATCTGTCTCGATTGCGGTGTCATTCCGTCGTATCACGACATCGCCGGCATCTTCGACACCTTGCCGCTTGACCTCAAAGTTCTAACGCGCGACCTGCAGGAAGTCTATGCCACGCCAGTTTCAAAGCCAATGCCGGTAGGCGTGCGCGAGGAGTTGCGGACCCAGGAGCACGGCCGCGCCCATGCCTTTGCCGTGGCGTCCGATCCCGATGTGATGTACCGTGCCTTTCCACTGCTGGGCGGATCGGCCCTGCTTGCCCAAGACGTGTCGGAGCTCAATGAGCTTAACCGTGAACTGGCACATCGTCGCATGGGGCTGCAGCGTCAAAACGAGCTGCTCGCCGCCGACTACGACCTTAAGACGCACCTGGCAGATCAAGAGGCCGAGACCTTGCTGGTCCAAGACGTGGACCAGGCGCTTGCTCGCGCGCTCGAAGGGATGTACGGCCTGCTGAGCTCGCTGCCGCCGTTGACCGACGAAGCGTCTTCGCACGAGCGTTACCGCATGCTGCAGCGCGCCAAGATGCTCGTCGCCTATTGCAAGCGCAAGGGGTCGCTCACGTTGGCACAGCACGGGGAGAGCGGTTTTGATCGCGACCGTATTCAGCTCATCGCCAACGAGCTCGCAAGCGACCTGCGCACGATCGATGTCGATTGCGCCTCGATTATCGCCATACGGCGCCCGCTGCACGCCAGTACGGTAAGCGCGCTGTACGACTGCGTGTATGACTTTGCGTTTTTTGCCTACACCACCGACCGTCCGGCGCTTATGTATCACTTGGACGACCATGACCGATGCAGTGTCGAGCTGCGCGCCACGCTTTTTTCCAACGATGATGAAGATCTTTCGCAGACGCCCGCTGCGCAAGAGCTCGAAAGCGCTCTGCAAGGGCGCAACGTGGCATACCGCCTTGAGGGCGAGCCCGGCCAGCTGCGCATGATCGTCTTGATGCCGAGGGCGGGTGAGTGACGATGCAGATTTCGCTCATCCTTCCCCAAATCGTTGCGCTCGATGTTGTCTTTGCCCTGGCTGCGTGTCTGCAGACGATTCACGTCCCGCTCATCGCATCGCGTCGCTCGTCCTATAACCGTAAGGTGATTTGCGCCTATGAGGCGAGCCCTGTGCTTCACCTGATGATTTCGGCGCTCATCTTATTCGCGTCGTCTGGCTCGTATCTGGTGGCGCCGCTTGACGTTTGCGCCAGGGCAATGGGCGGAGCGTTGTGGCTCAATGCCGTGATCTTTGCCTATGGCGTGCTACTTATGGTGCACTATCGTCGCCCCGTCATGCTGGCCGAACTGTTGCTCGTTGTCGCCGTTACACCACCGGTGGTTTTTGCCATGGGCTCGGCGTGGACCGTTGTCCTTATCGCAGAGGGAGCGTTCTTCCTGTTCCGTTCCATCGCGGCGCTCTTGATGGACGTCCGTAACCGCCAGGAGGACATCACCGCGTTCTCGACGATCGAGACCATCAACGTGATTCCCGTGGGCATCCTGTATCTAGACCCGAGGGGCCGTCCGCTGCTCATGAACCGCTGCATGCGCAAAAACCTAGTGGAACTTCATATGCCCACCGATCTAGGTGACATGAGCGGCACATGGAACGACCTGCGCAAACTTAGCATGCAAATGCCCGAAAGCAGCACTAATCGCGCCCATATCGACCTTGATCGCTTTAGTAGGGATCGCGCCGTGGTCGAGATCTCTCCTTCCGAGATTCGTCTGTTCGTGCGTGACTCCGTTACGGTCTCGGGCCGTCCGTTCGAGCGCGTCGTCGGCCTGGACGTGACGGAATACGCACACGCCTACGACCGCCTGGCGCAAGCCAACCACCTGCTTGAGCTTGCGGGCCAAGAGCTCCAGGCCCAGATCGAAGAAGTTAAAAAGGTTGCCGACAATGCGGCCTACCTACGTATGCGTGCCCGCGTGCACGACGTGATCGGGCAGCGCCTGTCCATTCTCCATCGCTATTTGGAGGAGGGACGTCTGGACGATGAGTCGCTCGAGCAGATTGACCCGTTGCTGCGCTCAATCGCCGCCGATTTGCGCAGTGGCGGTGCCAGCGAGCCTGCAGAGCAGCTGGGTGATATCGTCCATGCTTTTGGCCTGGTGAGTGTGCAGATCGATGTTGAGGGTGTGCTGCCCGAGGACGCGCGTGTCGCCGCCGCATTTTTGCAGATTATCCGCGGCCTCGACCAATGCCACCAAGCATGCGCAGGCACATCGGGTCCACGTGCGTCTGTGGCAGGAGGGGGCGGATGCTGGAGCCGTCGCGCGCATGACGATTTCCAACGACGGGTCCCCGGCCCCCGTATCGTATCGCGAGGGAACGGGTATCCCAGGTATGAGGCATGTCGCACAAGATCTGGGTGGCAGCCTAGAGGTCCACGCCGCCCCGCCCTTTACGCTTGCGGTGTCCATTCCGCTTAACGCCAACGACACGTCCCAAAGGAGAAGCTCATGATCCGCGTCCTTATAGTCGAAGACCAGGCCATTCTGCGCGAGAGCCTGGCACGCTCCGTTGGTGACCAGCCCGATATGACCGTCGTCGCCGCGATTGCCGATGCCTCCGAGGCCTTGGGCGTCGCACTCAGGGAGCGCCCGGACATGATACTGATGGACGTGTGCACCGAACACGATTCAAACGGCATCGTGGCGGCGGCGCGCATCAAGGAGCAGCTGTCTGAGTGTCGCATCATTATCATGACGGGCATGCCCGAGATCACCTTTGTCGATCAGGCTCGCGAGGCGGGCGTCGATAGCTTTGTGTACAAGAACGTCGGTATCGACGAGCTGTTCGCTGTGATGCGCTCCACGCTGGCGGGCTATTGCACGTTTCCCAAGCCGCCCGAGAGCATTTTTTCGGGCACGGCGGCCCTCGACGATGTCGAGCTATCGATTTTGCGCCTTGCCTGCGAGGGCAAAAGTCGTCGCGAGATCGCGGCCGAGCTGTTTATGAGCGAGGGCACCATCAAGCGCCGCATTTCGGAGATCCTGAGCAAGACTGGCTACGACAACATCATGCGTCTTGCCGTGCATGCGGTGACCGAAGGCAGTATCGTCCCCAATATGGAGCGCCCGTAGTCGGTGCGCCGCCCGTGCTCCAACGCCAAAGATAGGCCGCCCACCGTTTCGCATCTAAAAACGGCGGGCGGCCTGCTTGTATGGGCAGTGCTGTCGGCATAAAGCGGCGGGGCCGCAGGATTATCTCCTGCGGTCCCGCCTGACATGTGCGCGGATGTGTCCGCCAATCCGCGGCTATCGGTGTCTGCCGTTACGCGATGGTTGCGCTGTAAGAGGCGACGTCCTCGTAGGAATCGGTCAGGTAGGCGTCGATGCCGATGGTCGTATTGACCAGGTCGTCAAGGCTGTCAAGCTCGCCGTTCGAGAACGTGAATTCCTCGGTGGCGTTGGTGCCGGGCATCAGGTGAGCCGAGAACCAGGGTTCCTTCATGGTGCCGTTGACGTTGGTCTTGCCGGAAGGAGCGTAGAAGGTCAGGTCCTTGTCGCTCTTGTTGGTGATGTTGACGACAAAGCCGATGTCGCCCCAGTCGTCCTTGAACTTCTCGGTGATGGTGATGGTGCACAGATCGTCATCGGCGACGGTGACGGCGGGGGAGATTTCGACGCTCTGGACATCGTCGTCTTCGACGGCCTCATCGATCTCATCTTCCTTCTCGGCCGCCTCGCGATCCTTCTTCACCGTACCGGACAGGTCCTTGTCGGACTTGGTGAAGATAAACTTGTCGCCGTCCACCTCCAGGACGAGCTTGTCGTCCTTGAGCTTCAGATCGTGCGATTCATCTTCGGCGGTGACGGTTGCGGTGGTGGCGTCCTTGGCCTCCCACTTAAGGTCGACAACCTCAAGGAACAGGTCGAGGGTGCCCGTGCCGTCCTCATCGAGGATCAGGATGCAGTTGACGCCCCACTCTTCGAGCATATCCATGTACTCATCGGTGAGCTCTTCGCCATCCAAGGTTCCACCCGAGTACTGCCAGCTGCCGACGAAGTTGGCCTTGGGGTCTTTGCCGCCGCTGCTGCAGCCCGTCAGGGCAAAGGCGAGCGCCAGGACGCATGTCAGAAATGCGAGTACGGACTTTTTGAACGTTGTCTTCATGGTGTCCTCCTTTATCGAACGAAACCCATAGAAGCAAATGCGGGGGTGGCGGATCCCCCGTCAATTACCAGATAGAGGGGCTAGGGCCGGGGCGTTCCGCAGTTGCTGCAGAACTTGCCGCCGTTTTCGCTGCCGCAGTTGGGGCAGAACCACTTGGCCGGTGCCGGGGCGGGTGCGGGACTACCGCACTCGGAGCAGAACTTGCCGGTGTTGGTGGCACCGCAGCTGCAGGTCCATGCACCGGCCGCGGGGGCAGCGGCAGGAGCCGGTGCGGGGGCGGGTGCCGGAGCTGGCTGTGGGGCAGCCTGCTGCTGTGCCTGGCCGGCGGCGAACAGCTGGCTGGCGTTCATGCCGCCCATGCCGCCCGCCATGCCCATGCCCATAAAGCCGGCCATCGCGCCGTTGGGGTTGGCGGCTGCCGCGCGCATCGCATCGCTCTGGGCGCTGGCGATGTTGGCGGCTGCCATGGTGGGATCGCGCATGACCGCGGCCTTCTGCAGGTCCTTGATCATCTGCTCGTCTTCTTGCGAGGCGGCGATGGAGTTGACGCCAAAGCTCACGATTTCGACACCACGCAGGTCGCGCCAGTCGGCCGAGAGGACCTCGTTGAGCGCGCGGGCGAGCTCGGTGGTGTGACCGGGGATGGCGCTGTAGCGAATGCCCATCTCCGAGATCTTGGCAAAGGCGGGCTGCAGAGCGGTGAGCAGCTCGGACTTAAGCTGGCTGTCGATCTTATCGCGCGTGTAGCTATCGGTCACGTTGCCGCACACGTTGGTGTAGAACAGCAGCGGGTTGGTGATGCGGTACGAATACTCGCCGTTGCAGCGCACGGAGATGTCGACGTCCAGGCCAATGTTGTTATCGACCACGCGGAAGGGCACGGGCGAGGCGGTGCCGTACTTGTTGCCGATGATCTCCTTGGTGTTAATGAAGTAGACGCGCTGATCTTTGCCCGCGTCGCCGCCAAAGGTAAAGCGGCTGCCGATATTGGCGAACGTCTCCTTGATGGAGTCGCCCAGGTTGCCGCTAAAGACGCTCGGCTCGCTGCCGGTGTCAAAGACAAACTCGCCGGGCTCCAGCGCGACCTCGATGATCTTGCCGTTTTGCACCACGAGCATGCCCTGGCCGTCGTTGACGGCGATGACGGAGCCGTTGGAGATGACGTTGTCCTCGCCGCGCGTGTTGGAGCTGCGGCCGCCGGTGCGCTTGCTGCCCTTGCAGGCCAAGACATCAGCGGGCATCGATTCGCAATAGATAAATTCCTTCCACTGGTCGGCCATGACGCCGCCGGCAGCTCCCAATCCAGCTTTCAAGAGTCCCATGGTGATCTTCCTTTCTCGTCAAAGGCCGGGTGGTATTGGTCAGAATGGCTAATCGTCCTTGTTGTCCTTCATGACAACGGTGGTCTCGGTGTGGCTGAAGGTGTCGTGCTTCTCGGTCAGGTCGAGCTCTCCGCAGTAGTAGTCGGCGTGGGTTGCCTCGTTGGCCGTCTTGAGCTGGCCTACCAGCAACACGTCCGCGATGATTACGATGATCAGTGGCGCGACGATGTTGATGAGGATGCCCTCGACATCAAAGGTGAGGTAGTCCGGATCGAAGGCGTTCTCTCCCATAAAGAGAATCTGGGAGAGGACAAACCCGATCACAAAGAACAGCACCGAGGCGATGGCGAGCTTGGGCTTGGAGCAGGGGAGCTCGCCGACCATGCGACCGGTCTGGCCGTTCATGGCAAACAGATAACTCTTGCCGTTCCACGAGGTGGAAAGCATCCACACGGGGAACAGGGCGTAGTCGCTGTCTTCCCAGGTGTAGTCGAGCTGCTTGCTTTCGACCGTGGCGTCGTCATATTCGTCGACGACGGTCTCGCGCAGGGCCGAGATCGTGCTCTCCTCCATGCGGCGCTCGGCACGTGCCTTGCAGGTCTCGCAATCTTCGTCGTAGCGGTTGGCGATGTAGCCGGGCATATACGCGACCGAAAACGGGCACAGCGCGTCGTAGTCAAACGGCTCGATGGCGTCCATATGGCCGTCGGGCATCTTGGACGATCCGTCGACGGGCACGCGCTCAAACGAGATATTGCCCTTACGGTAGGCGTCGTAGTGGTCGGTGGTCGTGACGGTGCGGTCGGATTCCTCGGTTACAGTCTCGTTGGTCGCATCGAAGTGCACTTCGCCGTCCACGTGGGCACCGTAGAGCCAAAACGGCACGTAGACACCTTGGACTTCGTCGATGTGGTTGCCGGTGACAAAGCTCTTGGGCAGTAGGATCTTGCCCTTGTAGTGGTCTTTGAGCGCGGCCATGACATCGTCGCGCCCGAGCTTAAACGGAATCACCAGGTCGGGTGAGAAGTCGCCCGAGAGCTGGCCGGGTGCCACGGCGGAGTTGCCGCAGTATGGGCAGGTGGTAACGGCGACGGTGCCGTCCGAGACCAGCTCGGCGCCGCATGACGAGCAG
The DNA here is from genome assembly GCA_018365375.1 of Collinsella sp. GTDB lineage: Bacteria > Actinomycetota > Coriobacteriia > Coriobacteriales > Coriobacteriaceae > Collinsella. Next base: position 115,698 of record JAGZKE010000004.1, read on the forward strand.
ATGTAGCCGGCGTTTTGAGCCAGCTCCTGCACGGCATCGTCGACAGCAGGCTTGGGGGCCGCGTCAACGGCCTCGGCTTTGGCATCTGCCTTGTCCTGGCGCTCGCGATAGAGGGCCTCGACTTCTTCGACTTCAAAACGCGAATCGCAGTAGTCGCAGACGAGCTTTTGCTCGGCACTGGCAAAGTGAAGGGGGCCGCCACACGCGGGGCACTGATAGTTGACGCTCTCGAAGGCCATGATCGGTCCTTTCGCTGCCGGAGGCTATGCGCCGATGGCGCCGCCGCAGTATTCGCAGCGCCCACTGGCATCGGGAATGGTGGTTGCGCCGCAGAAGGGACAGGTGACCGCGGTCTTGGGGGCCTTGGCGGCCACGACGCTGTCGCGCGTTTCCTGGCGCAGCTGTACCAGCGCGTCGCGAACTTCGGTTGCCTGGCGCTTGGCCTCGCGGTATTCGATGGAACCGCGCTGATCGATGGTGGAGTCGTTCACGCGCAGGTTGATCTCGGTAAAGTACGGCGTGTTGACGTGGATGGTCAGATTAAAATCGTAATCCAGGTCGTAGCGCGGCGGGTTGTAGCTCTCACGCTCGCCGTCCTTGGTCTCGCGATAGATCTCGGTGCGATGCTCGTCGATATCCATATCGCAGCCGAGTACCTGTGAGAACTCGATGATGTCGGGATTGGCGTCGCGCCAGCGGCTCTGCGAAGTGATGATTAGCAGGCCCGCGTCCTCATCGAGCATGATGTTGGTGCGCCCGGCAGAGAGCGTGCGCGTGGGGTTGAACGAGGCCAGGCGCTCGGCGTTGGCCTCGCGGTAGGCGAGTTGCTCGCGGATATCGTCCGCGGTGCTGGAGCGATAGCCGTGGAAGTAGGGGGAGAGCTTGCCGGCGCACTCTTTGCACAGGTAGCCTTCGCTGATCTTGGTCTTTCCCAAAAGTCCCAGCTCGGTACCGCAAATCGCGCACTCTTTCTTCTCGAACATCTTGTCAAAGAAGCCCATGGTTGCCTCCCATCAACAGGTAGCGTGTGTCACTTTTGATGATGGGGGAGTGCGCGATCTTTCACGATACCCAGATGGCTCAACGAGTCTCCACAACTGGGACACATGGCCCATTTTCGACTAGTCGATGGGGCTCTCATTGGGGGGCGTACTCACTCATTGGGGACGCACTTAAATGAGTGGCAGTTGGGGACGCTCCATGCCGAATGTGGGCGCCGTCCTTGCTATGCCACGGTCACGGCAACCTGGGCGTAACGGCTGCAGGGGCGTTCGGCGCGCGTCTGCACGGTAAGGGTGAGCACGAAGCGGTCGCCGGTCTGCGCGTCGGCGGGCACGATGAAAGTGGTGCTCACCGTGCATTCCTGCCACAGCGAAAGATCCTGCGCGCCTGCATAGCTCGACGGGTTCATGGCGACATTCCAATGTGCATCGAAGCCCTTGTCGTCGGGGTCGACGATGGTCGCCGCAAGGGCGACGCGCTCGCCGGCTGTGGCGCTGCGGTCGGCCGTGACCTCGACAACATGTGCCGGATGCGAGCAAGCTGCCGGATCGTGGGCGCACCATTGCGCGCGGGCGGCAAAGTCTTCCTGATAGGCGCGCAGGTAGGGATTGGGGTTGCCGTCTATGGGCGTGCCGATGGCGGCAAAACCGGCGGGCGCGTCCGAATCGGGATGCCCATCAAGAAACATACGGCCGAGCAGTGTATCGAAGTTGCGGTCATCGATACCGCGCAGGCCAAACGGCAGTAGTGGAATGTAGGTCATGCTGTCGCCTTCGGCCATAAAGTCGCCGCGCTCAAACTGCATCGCGGGCATGCCTTCTAGACCCCAATCCAGACGGGCATGCTTGCCAAACTGAAAGCGCTCGGGCTCGTTTTCGTAGACCTTGCCATCGCCATAGAGCATATAGCGCGCCATAAGGGGGCCGTTTTCCTGCGTGAGGTTTTGCTCGGGCCAAGGAGCCTTAAACAGTGGCAGCGAATCGGGCTGCGCCATCTTGGCGTCGACATAGCCGCCATACATATAGGGCACACGCCAAAAGATGAGCTCGGGAAAGAGCTCGCGTCCATGGTCGAGCCATGAGTTGTCCTGCCCTATGCCATCGGCAACGCCCATCACGCGCACCTTCTGATGGACCCGCTTCTGCACGGCGGGCCATTCGGGCATGGCGCGATAACGCTCGGCAATGCTCATAAGGGCGCGAACGATGGTGTTCATGCCGCCCCAGCTGAGCAGCCATAATGTACGCGGATCATCATCCAAAATCGCCTGAGCAATTACGCGGGACCCCTCAGTTTCCTCAGTCACATCACCCTCAAAGGCAACATTTCCCACAAAGGTGCGCTCGATCATCTGGGCAGGCGTGGGAAACGGCGGCTCACCGGCAGCGTCCGCATTCGCCTGCAACTGCGGCCAAGCTTGGGCATATTCATTACTCCAGAGACTCTCAATCCAATGCTCGGGAAACGGCCGATACTCACGAAGCTCCCCAGCCAGCGGATCGGGCTCATGAGGCACAATAGCCCACTCATATGAGCGACGTCCTTTAGTCCGCCAATGCGAATTCACCTCGCCCAGCGTATGAACCCCATCCCCAAGAAAGTGATACTGCGAAGCCGTATACACCACAGCCTGAACATCAAGCACATTGAGATACAGAGCCAAATGAACGAGCGAGTTCATATCGTCGACTTCCATATCAGTGGTAACAATCACCCGAGTCAAATTCTGGGACATAGGAGCAGCTCCAATCAAAATCAATTCAGCCAGTTACGCGCGAGGCAAGACGGGACCCACGCCCCCATCGCCACCGACCCGGCGTGCTGCCGGTAGCGCCCGGCCAGCGTTTCGAACAACGTTAACTTAGGGGGCCTCGACCTTTAGTTTTGTAAACATTCCGCAGCGCGGGCCCCGCTTATCCGATGCTCCGAAGGAGCAGGAAAAGCGGGGCTCATGCGCGAGGACGTTTACAAAACTAAAGGTCAGGGCCCCCCGATGGGATGGCTACCTCGAAACTCTGGCCGACCACTCCCAGCAGCCCACCGGCTCGCCGTCGATGAGTACGTTGCCCCCGTCGAAGTCTTGATAACACAGGTCGTTGAATTGGTGGATCCACACGCCGTGGTTGAACGTCTTCTTAGGCGAGCCGTCGGCCTCGCGATAGCGACCGGTCAGGTCCTCGACATGACTAAAGTAGGTAAGGTGCACGTTGGCTCCGGCGTCACGCAGGCGCGCCGTGAGCGGCAGCACGGTCTGTTGCGGAGACACGAGCTCGTCGCCCTTGGAGTGCGTAAACCACAGCGGCGTCTTGGCGAGCGCGGCTACGTCCTCGTCCGTGGTGTTGTACCACGGGGCACAGCAGGGAAGGCCCGCGGCAAAGAAATCGGGGTAGTCGGCGCACAGGCGCAGGGTCATAAAGCCGCCGTTGGAAAGGCCGGCGACCACGATGCGGTCGGTGTCGATACGCCCGGCATGCTCGGCGACAAACTCGTCAATGAGCGCCTTGAGTACGGGGGAGTAGATGCTCTGGTTGGAGCGGCCGAGCTGCTCGACGCCGTTGTCCATCCAAAACGTCGGCGACTGCGGCACAAGTACCCAGGCAAAGCCGCCAAAGTAGCGCTGGATTTGCGCCTGGCTAATGGCTGTCACGCGGTTGCCGGTATAGGCGCGCGTGGCGCCTTCGCCCTGTGTGGCGCCCTTGCCTTCGCCGGCGCCGTGTAGGTACACCACGAGCGGGGCCTTTTGGGGCACGACCGTGGCCTCGGGCGCGAAGGGATTGAAGCAGGCCGAGGCCTCTGCCTTAAAGCTGGGCTCAAAGAAGCCGTACTCGAGCGCGATGCCATCAATGGCGGTCTTTTGTACGGCATTGCTCCAGCCCTTGAGTGCGGGGCAGATGTCGCCGCGACAGGTATCGAAGACCAGGCCGCAGGTGGGGTCGTCGCCGTCGTTGCCGGGAAGAGCCGCGAGCTGCGTGATGTGCAGCTGGTCATCGAGCATGCGCGAGCCCATGACGCCTCCTTCGATCTTTTTGGTCAGGCGCTGCTCGGCGACCTCGAGTGCCACATGGGTGCCCACGGCGAGCTTGCGGCCGTTCTCGTCACACGGATACGCGGCGAGAACGTCGATGTAACCCACGGAGGGCGCGGCATGGTCGGCGCCGTGCTCCTTGCGCATCAGGATCTCGCCCGTGCGCTCGTGACGCTCTACATATATATGGAAAGTGTTCGCATCGACATCGTTGGCGCGCACGGTGCAGGGCAGGTCGAGAACGACCTTGCTGATCCAGGGGCCAAAGTCGCCCAAGGTGGTGACGGTTGCGTAGGTACACGATCTGAGTTCCATGAGCTGCCTCCCTTGCGCCGCGCGTGCTAAACAATCGCGGCAATACAATCTAAACATGTTTAGTTTAATGCAGAGTTGTGGAACAAGCAGATGAACTCGGTAAACGGCATAATCGAACACGCAGTGAACTACTAAACATATGTTTAGTAGTTTCTATCTGGGGTTTTATTGATGAGCTAACAGGCTATTGAGAGGCCGCTCAAAGTAAAATCCCACATAAATAGCCATATATCAATACATAGGCAAAGAGACGATTTACCGCCGTTCAGATACGCTCACCCCCGATTTCCTACCGTTCACCGGACTGCAAACGGCAAAACTGCCACAAATTCAACGCTGCGTGTAAACTAAGTGCTGTAAACGTTCAGTAAACAGATTGTTTACGACAGCGTATCCAAGGGCTCGGCAGCCGTAAGGGGTTATAGTCGCCGGGTCAAAGGCGTGCCTACGTCCAAACGGGTAGGCACACGATGATATGGGGAGGGGTCCCATGGCAGTAGATAACAAGCAGATTGCCACCGATGTCCTCGAGCTCGTGGGCGGTGCGGAGAATGTTGCCGTCGCCACCAACTGCATGACGCGCCTGCGTCTGACGCTCAAGGATGTCTGACGCTCAAGGATAACAGCAAGGGATAACAGCAAGGCCGACGTGGAGAAGATCAAGAAGGTCAAGGGTGTTCTGGGTTGCCAGTTCGCCGGCAGCCAGCTCCAGGTCATCATCGGCCAGAACGTGCCCAAGGTGCTCGCCGAGTTCGTCGCCATGTCCGGCGTCAAGCAGGGTGCCGCGGTCGACGAGAACCTCGACGCTCCTAAGGAGAAGTTCGAGCTCAAGAACCTGCCCAACATCATCCTCGACTATCTGTCGGGCTCCATGACCCAGCTGATCCCGCTGCTCATGGCCGGCGGTCTGTTCCGCACCATCGCCGCGGTCCTCGGTCCCACTATGCTCGGCGTTCTCTCCGATACCGATCCGACCTACACGTTCCTCTACACCACCCTGTACGAGGCCACGTTTACCTTTATCCCCATTTACCTGGCCTATGCCGCTGCTAAGAAGCTCGGCGCCTCTCCGGTTCTGGGCATGCTCCTCGGCGGTGCTCTCATGGCCCCGTCCGTCGTGAGTGTCGCGACTCAGGAGGGTGGCGGAATCATCTCCGTCTACGGCATCCAGATCGCCGCTGCCAACTACCAGCAGTCCGTCCTGCCGATCATCCTCTCGGTGCCGGTCCTGTACTTTGTCGAGAAGTTCTTTAAGAAGGTCATGCCCGACGTGCTGTCCACGGTCTTCACGCCGTTCTGCACCATGATCGTCACCATCCCCATCGCCTTCATCGTCCTTGCCCCGATCGGCAACGAGATCGGCAGCCTCATCGCCAACGCCCTCTTTGGTCTTGCTGACCTTGGCGGTATCGGTATCCTGATCGTCATGGCCATCCTCGGCGCCTTCTGGCAGCTCTTCGTGGTCTGCGGCATGCACATGCCCGTCATCCTGCTCGCTCAGGTTCAGATCATCGCTGCCGGCTACGATCCCTTCGTCTTCGTTTCCACCAACTGCGCTATGGCCGCTGTCTGGGGCTGCGCCTTCGGTGCCTTCCTCAAGATGAGGAACCCCGACGAGAAGGGTCTTGCTCTGGGTTACGTCATCTCCGCCATCGCCGGCGGCGTCACCGAGCCCGCACTCTTCGGTATCCTCATGCGCTTCCGTCGCACCATGCTCGGTATGTTTATCGGCGGTGCTATCGGCGCTGTGTTCTCCGGCCTCATGGGTGTTACCTACTACCTGGCCGGCGGTGCCTCCAACTTCCTGGTCTTCACCAACTACCTGCAGGGTGGCCAGATGAACACCGTCTGGGCTATCGTCGGTATGGCAATCTCCTTTGTCATCGCCGCTGCCGTCGTCTTTGCCACTGGCTTCTCCAAGGAGGAGCTCGCCGAGATGGAGGCCTAAGGCCAAACCATTCGGACGCATACGACCTTACCTACACGACAGGGCCCCGTCAGGCGCAAGCCCGGCGGGGCCCTTCTTACAAGGTAGACTGATTGGGGGCGCGCGGCGCCTACTCGCCGGGGCTTGCTAAGCGCCAGGGGCTTTCGCGCGGGGTTACCGCGAAAGAATCTGCCGGTTCGCAACTCCTTTATCAAACGAAAGGGCATGCAGATGAGTTTGGGAAAGCTGACCGTTAACGGTCGTCAGGACGGCTTTTTGTGCGAGGGCAAACCGTTCTTTTGGTTTGCCGATACGTGCTGGAGCGCGTTTACGAGCATTACCGAGGCCGATTGGGACTACTATCTGACCCGTCGCGCCGAGCAGGGCATGAACGTGCTGCAGATCAACACGCTGCCGCAGTGGGACCGCTGCTGTCCCGATCTGGGCATTTGGCCCTATGCCAGCGAGGACGGCGTGCATTTTGATTGGTCCCGTCCCAACCAGGCGTACTGGGACCGTGCTGCTGCCATGTGCCGCGCTGCCGTCGAGCACGGCATTCGTCCGGCACTCGTGCTTATGTGGTGCAACTACGTGCCCGGTACCTGGGGCGCCAAGATTGCTGAGCGTTGCGGTGCCGAGGTTATGCCGCGCGAGGAGGTCCGTGCCCACGTTGCCCGCGTCGTCGAGAACCTGGGCGAGTTCGACCCCGTCTATGTGGTGACGGGCGATACCGACTTTACCAGCGACGAGGCGATCGCCTATTACGAGGATGCCCTCGACGAAGTTGTCAAGCGCGCGCCCGAAGCGTTGCGCACCATGCATATCAACCGCGGCAACCGCACCATTCCGTTGCAGTACCTGGACCGCCTGGACTTCTACATGTTCCAGCCCGGCCACAACTACGAGGGCCAGCCCGAGGCCTGGCGCCTGCCGCAGGACTTTATCGCCAACTATCCCAAAAAGCCGATGGTCAACTCCGAGCCCTGTTACGAGCAGATGGGCGCCTCGCGCAACGTGTACTGGCGGTTCACCGCGCAGGACTGCCGCGCGAGCGTGTGGTCGTCGATCCTCGCCGGCGCCAGTGCAGGTGTGACCTATGGCGCGCACGGCGTTTGGAACTGGCAGACCAGCAAGAGCCAGGGCTCGGTGCTGGGCGAGGGCTTCGATATGCCGTTCCGCTGGCAGGAGTGCCTGCAGTTTGCGGGCGTTTGGGACTTTGGCGCGATCGAGCATGTGCTTGCCGGCCTGGGCGCTACGGCTGGCGATGACGCACTTGCCGTGGTTCCGGCGCAGGAGCTGCTCGATGACGCGCGCGAGGCCATTCGTGTGGCGCGCGTTGGCGATCGCGTCGTCACGTACCTGCCGCGTACCACGGCGCTCAAGTTTAAGCTCGACGGTGCGCGCGACTGGACGGTGACGGTCCTCGACATGGAGGACAAGCGCATCGCCAAGCTGCCCGTCCGCGACAACGGTGACGGCACCGTGCGCGTGGCCCAGCATCCCTTTGAGCACGACGCGCTGCTCGTGGTCTCGCCGGCGCGTTAAGGAAAACGGAATAACGCAAGAGAAAAGGCCCGGGTGGTAGCCCGGGCCTTTTTGTATCGACACAGCCGTTGCGGTTGGTAATGGCGATTGCATACCGCCGCTCTTAACGGTAGCCCTCCCAGAGGGGAAGGGGAAAGAGGATGTCCTCGAACTTAGACCACTCGGCGGGATAGTCGATCTCGTCGGGTCGCGCCACCCAACGGCCTTCCAATCCGTACATCGCCGCCAGCGCGCACGAGATGGCTTCGGTGGCGTCGATTCCCTCGGGAACGCTCCAGTTAACATCGGGCTCGGGCTCGATAACTCTGCGCGAGCGGTCGTTGAAATACTCGTGCAGGGGGCTCTCCGTGCTCATGGCCTCGGTATTGAGCATCTGGAAGAGCATGACGAGCTCGGGCTGACTGTTGTTCTCCGCCACGAGCAGACGGCAGTATTCGGGAATCTTGGGGCTCTGGCCCTCAAATGCCCCGCCAGGATGAAAGAGGGAGAGATAGTCGTCTAAGGTTGAGCTGCGATCGTAATAGCGACTGATCACCTCGACCAAAAGCCCGTGCTTGCTGCCCACGTAGTGCAGCACGCCCGCCTGGGTGATGCCCACCTCGTCGGCTACCGCCTGGAGCGACATGCCGTTAAAGCCGCGCGCGTTGATAAGCCGCACGGCCGCCGAAACAATCTGGTCAAGGCGTTCCTGCGCCGCAGCGCTGCGTTTCTTTGCCGCGGGTGTGGGAGTTTTCTGAGTGTCCATATAAATCGCGCTGCCTTATTTAGGGCGGCTCGAGTATTGCCGCCAAATGCCTTTTGTATACCCCCATAGCTTACCTCAGCCGTTCAGCGGTTCAAAACAACCGTTTACCGCTCTTATAGGTTACTAAGTACTTAGTAAGCGTACTATACAGGTCGTGGAGTTACTTACTAGTTAGTAAGTAACAACTCAACAGACGCTCGCGAGCAGCCGTACCCCATTCCACGGCCGCCGCATCCAGCGGGTTTGACCCCTTGACCCTTGGTGCACGAGCGCCCTCGCGCATTCCATCACAGAGAGGATCTATTCCATGGCAAATCAAACCGCCGCGGCGATTGACGAGAACGCCATCGCCCCCGATACCGGAAAGCCCATGACCAAAACCGAGACATGGCGCTTTATGATCGGCTTTATCATCTTCGGAATCATGTGGATGATGTCGGGAACAATCGGCTCCAACGTCTTGTTCCCCGAGCGTTTTAACGGCCTTAATATTGGCCAGCCCGAGGCAATTCTCGCGGCGATGAACTCGGTCGGTTCGATCTTCGCCCTGTTCTCAAATCTCGTTTTCGGCGCGCTTTCCGACCACTGCCACAGCCGCTTTGGCAAGCGCACGCCGTTTATCGTTCTCGGCGGTTTTATCTGCGGCTGTGCTTTCTGGAGCACTTCGGTCGCGACCACACTTCCCATGATCGTCGCCTCCTGGTGCGTGCTGCAGATTGGCCTCAACTGCATGCTTGCCCCTGCTGTTGCCGTGCTTTCCGACCGCATCCCGCTTAACAAGCGCGGCACGCTCTCCGCATTCTATGGCGGCGGCGCAACGGCCGGCCAGTCGATTGGCACCATCATCGGTACGCAGTTCCTCTCCAACCCAGTTCCTGGCTTTATCATCGGCACGGTCTCTTGGTTGCTGACCGGCATCCTCGCCGTCATCATTTGGCCGCGCGAGAAGTCTGCCGCTCTTGACGAGGGCGAGCAGTCTGAGAAGCTCAATCTCAAGTCGCTGCTGCTCATGTTCGTTCCGCCCACCAAGAACTGCCGCGACTTTTATCTGGCGCTCTTTGGCCGTCTGCTCCTCATCTTCGGTTACTTCTGCATCAACGGCTATCAGCTCTATATCCTCGAGAAGTACATCGGTCTTCCCGTGGCAGAAGCCGGCGCAGTTCTTTCGAGTATGTCCGTCGTGATCATGGTCGTGTCGCTTGTCGCCTCGCTTACCTCGGGCGCCATCTCCGACAAGATCGGCCGCCGCAAGCCTATCATCCTCGTCGCAACGATTATGATGTGTATCGGTATCGCCCTGCCCTGGCTACTTAAGTCCGTTATCGGCATGTACGGATTTGCTCTGCTCGCCGGACTTGGCTACGGTATCTACTCTTCCGTGGACCAGGCGCTCAATGTCGATGTTCTGCCCGATAAGGAGAACGCCGGCAAGGACCTGGGCATCCTCAATATCGCCAACACCATCGGTCAGATCCTTGGTCCCATCGTGACCTCGGCAATCGTTGTCGCCACTGGCTCCTATTTCATGGCGTTCCCAATCTCCATCGTGCTCATCGCCGTGGGCTATGTGTCCATCATGCTCATCAAGAGCGCCAAGTAATTTGCCACTCTCTTTCATTCCGTCGGGCTGCGTTCGTGTTGCCCGACGGACTCCGACTATTCAATCGCTTAACTTGGAGGCGTTATCATGACTATCGTCGAGCAGTACAAGGTGTTTAAGCTCGAGCTCGCGGGCACTGCGGCCGGCAATCCCTATGTCGAAGTCGAGCTGTCGGCGCGATTTGACCGCGCGGATGGCCAGGACAGCTTTGAGGTCCATGGCTTCTACAAGGGCAATGGCTGCTACGGAATCAACTTTATGCCCGAGATTGCCGGTGTCTGGAACTACACGGTGAGCTCCAATGACCCCGAGCTCGATGGTGCCGCCGGCTCTTTTGAGGCCGTGCCCGCCACGGGCGCCAATCATGGTCGCGTGCTGCTGGCAAAGGATGTGCTCGCCCACGGAGCTCCGTTCATTACTGACGAGGATTTCAACTTTGCCTACGAGGATGGAACGCGCTACCTGCCCTTTGGCACCACATGCTATGCCTGGACCAACCAGGATGTTCAGCTGCAGGAGCAGACGCTCGAGACGCTCGCAGAGGCACCTTTTAACAAGATCCGCATGTGCGTCTTCCCCAAGTTCTACGACTATAACGTTGAGGACCCAGCGATGTATGCCTATGAAGGCGAGAAGGGCGATTTCGACCATTTTCGCTTCTATGAGCCGTTTTGGGAAAACCTCGAGCACCGCATCGAGCAGCTTGACGAGCTGGGCATCCAGGCGGATCTCATCGTTTTGCATCCGTATGACAAGCCTGAGGACTGGGGCTTCTCTCGTATGACGCGCGAGGAGGATATTTTCTACCTGACGTATGTCGCTCGTCGCTTCTCGGCATACAAGAACATTTGGTGGAGCCTTGCCAATGAGTGGGACCTTATGCCGTGGAAGCCGGCCGAGGACTGGGACCGCTATGCCCGTATCATCATGGCGAACGACCCGTATGGTCATCTGCGCAGTATCCACAATTGCCGTGAGATCTTTGACCACAGTCATCCGTGGATTACGCACGTGAGCTACCAGAGGTGCGACCTCAAGAACACAGCCGAGGACGTCACCATGCTGCGCGCGCAGTATAGCAAGCCGGTTTTGATCGACGAGGTCGGCTATGAGGGCAACATCAACTGGGGCTGGGGTAACCTGACCGCTCAGGAACTCGTACGTCGTTTTTGGGAGGGCAGTTTGCGTGGCGGTTATGTGACCCACGGTGAGACCTACGTCGACCGCGGACCCAAGCTGTGGTGGGCGCACGGCGGCAAGCTCTACGGCGATTCGCCCGATCGCATTGGCTTTTGCCGTCGCTACATGGAGGCGCTGCCGGCCGATTTTGACTGGGTGCCCGATGAGGTCGGCATCCTTGACGGTACGTTTACCTGGGATGTCACCTGTATGTCCAACGATCATGGCCACGGGACTGCCGATGTCCTTATGTACTTTGGGTTCAACCGTCCGGCGTATCGTGAGTTTGAGGGCGAGGCGGGCGCTCGTTACAAGGTGAATGTCGTGGACACATGGGACATGACGGAGGAAGAGCTTCCCGGAACCTTTGAGGGCAAGTTCCGCATCGACCTCCCTAGTAAGCAGTATATGTTGCTTCGTCTGACTAAAGTAGAGGCGTAATAATAGAGATAATCGGCTCCGGGCGCGATTTGCTGCACGACCATCATAAGGGCAGCCCCTGTGGTGGTCGCGGCGATGCGCGTTCGGGGCTATGGCACGTGAGGGGCGAATATGCAGGAGTTCTTTGGAATCGATGTGGGCGGTACGGCCGTTAAATGGGCTGTGCTGGGCGAGGATTTTTCCATCCGCGAGCGCGGGAGCCTGCCGACGGGCTTTACCACGGCTGAGGAGACCGTTTCGGCGTTGATCGGGCTCGTCGAGCCGTACCGCGAGCGCGTGAACGCCGTAGGCGTGAGCGCACCCGGCGGTATTTACGAGGGAGATGTCACGGGAACGATCCATCGCGGCGGTGCGCTCACGTTTATGGACGGCTGCCCACTGGGAAAGCTCATGCGCGAGGCGCTGGGGGTGCCGGTTGCCGTCAATAACGACGGTAAGTGCTGTGCACTCGGTGAGTATGCGGCTGGCGCCCTGCGCGGGACGCGTTTTGGCGTGGTACTCGCTATTGGCACGGGCATCGGCGGCGGTATCGTCATCGACGGCAAGGTCCTGCGCGGCGCGCACTGCTTTGCAGGCGAGTTCAGCTTCTTGCGCAACGATGTCACGACTGCCGCGAGCATGGAAAACTCCTTTGCGGGCTCGGGCGGTTGGCGCGCGCTCCGCGATGCCGCCGTTGCCGAGAAGGGCCTGCCTGCGGATTCTCCGGTGGACGGCCGCCGCGTCTTTGAGTGGATCGCGGATGGCGACATAGCGGCGCAGCGCGCGCTCGACCGCTACGCTCGCGCATTTGACGGACAGCTCATCAACCTGCAGGCCGTGCTCGACCCCGAGGTCTTTGTGATCGCAGGCGGCATCTCGTGCCATCCCGAGCTCGTCGATGCCCTGCGTGCGCAGATGCCGCTGGCCCTCGCGAGTTACGAAGGGACCCTTGCTGGCATTCCTGTGCCGCAGATAAAGGTGGCCGAGCTCGGCAACGACGCCAACCTTTACGGTACTGTCCAGGAGGCCATGCGCCTGGTGTAGCGCGAGCCAAACAAGGCTGTCGAAAAAGATAAAGGCCGGCGTGAACCGCCCCTATTTCCTTAGCACGGGAAATGGGGGTGGTTTTACTCATTGGGGACGTACTTAAATGAGCGCAGTTGAAAACACTCCTTGCCGAGCTAGAGGTCGCGCGTGCCCCTTCTGGGCCATGCGGCTCAAAATCTCGGCGTGATGTGGACGACTGGGGTCGAATTAGCAGCATTTCGAGCTTGGTTTTGATATTGAGATTGATTCTTTATTAAAATAGATTCCAGACCAATTAAGCGGCCGGGGGTTAACCGTGAGGGGCATGGGAGACACAACCGCATATCTGCGTCGGGGCATTCGGGAGATTATATGCCTGGCGCTGTTCTTCTTCACGTTTTTGGCGTGCGAGTATCTTTTTGATGTGCGCATAGCCGAGTTCGTGCCATCGAGTGAGGTCGTCATCTACGAGAGCATCGTTGTCGGCGCGAGCGTGATTGGCTTTTTCGTGCGCCCATTTCTGTACTATCGCCGTCCCCAGACGATCGATGCGACGAGCGATATTACAGGCGTGCTTTTGGTATCGGCGTTGCTGCTGATGATTATGGCAGTGCGGTTTGAGGTGGTAATTGCCGGCGGCCTGGTGGCGTGCTGCGCCCTGGGCTACTGCGGATCGACTGCCCACGCAAACTTTGCGCGACGCTTTGCGCGGACGCCCTGCTTGGCGCGCGCCGCAGCACTTTCCTATGCCATGGGCGTTCTGGTACAGGTGTTCAACCACATGGCGATGCCTGTTGGTATTCCTCAGCAGGCTGTTCTGGTCATCTGTGCGATCGCGCAGGTAGCGTTGCTCCACGGTGCCCGACGCGCCAAGCTGCGCGACGAGTCCGATCCCAACTTCGAACCCAGTGCTGCCGGGCTTTCGGTAGATGCTCTGGAATATGGCGCCAAATGGCATGACGATCCCGAGGCAAAGGCGGCATTTCGCCGCACCGTAGTTCGCCTGACCGTGGCGACAGCGTATCTTTCCGGCGTATTCGCCGCTCTCAACGCGGGCCTCACAACCCTGTATGCTACCGGAGCCGTTGATTTGGGTGACTGGCCGCGCCTGCTGCTTGTCGTGAGCTCGTTGGTCGCTGGCGCACTATTTGACCTGCACGGCCGCTCGTATATGAATATCGGCATGACATGTGCCGCCATACTGTCCACGCTTTCGTTCTTTGTGCTCATCATCGATGGCAATGGCGGCAACGAGCTTGCTGCCACGATCATCTTTTATCTGGGCTCGGGCTTCTTTGTGGTGTTCTTTACCACAAAATTCGCCGCCATCTCACTCTATGCGCGCTGGTCATATTTTTGGCCGTGCATGGGTCGCGTCGTCAACAACGTGTGCTCGATGCTCGTGACGGCGCCGGCGGTGGCGATCATCTCGAGTCAAAACGTGCTGGTGGCAGTCGGCGCGGCGCTCGTGATGTTTGTGGGTATTGCGATTACGCTGCTGGGGCAGTTGGGGCAACGGGCCGATGATGTCGTGATGCAGGACGGCCTGTCGCTTGCCACTGATGATCTTGGTGGGGATCTTGCGCCCACATGCTCCGACTCCGAGCCCGTGGAGGCAGCGGAGCTCACGTCCGATGAACGCCTCGATGCCTTCGTCGCCACCTTTGAGCTTACAGAGCGCGAGCGCGATGTTCTTGAGGCCTTGGTCGTTTCGGACCAGAGCGTTCAGGACATCGCCACAACGCTTTTCCTTTCGCGCTCCACGCTCTATCTTCACATTTCCTCGATCAACAAAAAGACCGGCACCACCTCACGTGTGGCCCTTATCAACTTCTTCTGGTCCTGGACACCCAAGGACTAGCTAATCCTCCAATAAGTTGCGGTGGAATAGTCCCTAAATTAAAGTCACGGGACCTTAAACAGGAACTATTTCACCGCAACTGCTGAGGGGATAGACTGCGGCGGCGACAGAGGCAACGGCAGCGGCGTCGGCAGCTGTGGTAGCGGTAATGGCGGCTGGCAGGGTGTTTTTCGCCTGCTTGCTACAGCAGTTCGCCGTGGCGGGCGATGTAGCGGCGTTTTGCCAGCTGGGTGAGCGCGATGTAGGCGGTGACGATGCCGATGAGCAGCGCGAAAAAGCTTGTGGGCAGCGTCATGAGGCCGAGTGCATCGGCGATGGGGCTTGCCGGCAGCCAGGTGACAAGCGCCAGGCCTAGCACGGTGAGCGCGCACAGCGCGGGCGCGGCGTGGTCGCGCGGGCTCGGCAGGCGCGGGGAGCGCAGCATGTGGATCACAAGCGTCTGCGACCACATGGACTCGACAAACCAGCCGCTTTGGAAGAGCGCAGCAAAGGTCGCTATACCCGCGACGTTGCCCGTCCCGGCGAGCTCGGACCAGCTTGCGCCTACGGTGGCAGGGCACACCACAAAGAAGAGCGCGGCGAAGGTCACGGTGTCAAACAGCGAACTCACGGGGCCCAGCTCGAGCATAAAGCCCTTGATGGACGCGGCATCCCAGGCACGCGGACGGGCAGTCCAGGCGTCATCGACGGTGTCCCACGGCAGCGCGATGCACACGATCTCGTAGACGAGCGATAGCAGCACCAGCTGCAGAGCGCTCATAGGCAAAAACGGCAAGAACAGGCTCGCGACGGTCACGGACAGCACGTTGCCAAAGTTGGAGCTCACCGTGGTCTTGAGGTACTTGAGCAGGTTGCCGTAGGTGCGGCGGCCTTCGATGATGCCGCGCTCGAGCACGCCCAGGTCCTTCTGAAGCAAGATGATATCGGCGGATTCCTTGGCGATGTCGACGGCCGAATCGACTGAGATGCCGCAATCGCTCGCACGCATGGCAGCGGCGTCGTTGATGCCGTCGCCCATAAAGCCCACGGTGTGGCCGAGCAGCTCGCGCATGACGCGCACCAGGCGCGCCTTCTGCAGCGGCGAGAGCTTGGCGAAGAGATGGGTTTTCTCGGCACGCTCGGCAAGCTCTGCGTCGTCGAGCGCATCGATCTCGGAGCCGAGCAAGACGTTGCTCGCATCGATGCCGATCTGCTCGCAGACGGTAGCGGCCACGCGGTCGTTGTCGCCGGTCAGGACCTTGACCGCCACACCCTTGGCCTCGAGGGTGGCGACGGCGCCCGCGGCACTTGCTTTAGGCGGATCGAGGAAGGCCAAAAAGCCCATCAACACCATGTCGCATTCGTCGGCGATGCCAAACTCGCCCACGCAGCGCGGATTGGTTTTCTGCGCCACGGCAATCACGCGCAGGCCCTCGGCGTTGAGCCCGGCGACCTGCTTGCGAATCTGGGCGAGCTTATCTTCGGTGAGAGGCTGGGCGACACCATCGACTTCGACAAAGGAGCAGATCTCGAGCATTTCTTCGGCAGCGCCCTTGGTGACCATCTGGGTTTTGCCTTGGGCATCGGCGACAACTACGCTCAGGCGACGGCGCGAGAAATCGAAGGGCACCTCGTCGACCTTGGTATAGCGGTCGCGCAGGCTCTGGCCCAGCATGGAATCGGGCACGACGGTCGAGGGCGTCACATCGGCACGGTCGATTACGGCCAGGTCGATAAGGTTTTTGAGGCCGGTCTGGAAGAAGCTGTTCAAAAACGCATGGCGCAGCACACGCGTGTCCTCGTTGCCGTCGGCGTTGAGGTAGCGCTCGAGCACGATGCAGTCTTCGGTGAGGGTGCCGGTCTTGTCGCAGCACAGGACATCCATCGCGCCGAGGTTTTGAATCGCCGGCAGTTCCTTGACGATAACCTGGCGACGGGCGAGGTCCTTGGCGCCCTGCGACAGGCTCGTGGTCACGATGACGGGAAGCATCTGCGGCGTGATGCCCACGGCCACGCTCGTGGCGAACAGCAGCGCGTCGATGACGTTGCCCTTGGTGGCGGCG
This sequence comes from Collinsella sp., assembly GCA_018365375.1. Classification (GTDB taxonomy): domain Bacteria; phylum Actinomycetota; class Coriobacteriia; order Coriobacteriales; family Coriobacteriaceae; genus Collinsella. Next base: position 132,385 of record JAGZKE010000004.1, read on the forward strand.
TTGATGGCAAAGACGGCCGGCGCCATAACGAGCATGAGGCGTACGAGCAGCATGGAGACGCTCGAGACGCCGCGGTCAAACGCGCTCTTCTCGCCGCGCCCGTTGAGCATCTTGGCGATGCCGCCCAGGTAGGTGTCCGAGCCGGTGGCAACGACAAGCGCCACGGCGGTGCCGTTTTGCACGGAGGTGCCGGTAAAGACGATGTTCTTGCAGGCAGAGAGCGGCAGCGCGGAGCCGTCGGCACCATCGACGACGGTGATGGCAGCGGTCTTCTCGACGGCCTCGCTCTCGCCGGTGAGTGCGGATTCGATGACAAACAGGTCGCGCGCGGTGATGACGCGGGCATCTGCCGGCACCATATCGCCGGCAGAGAGGCGGATCACATCGCCGGGGACGAGCTCGTCGAAGAGGATTTCGATGCGCTCGCCGTCGCGCAGGACGGTGCAAGTGTTGGAGACCAGGTCCTTGAGGGCCTCTGCCGCATTGCCGCTGCGGGCTTCCTGGATAAACTTCATACCGCCCGATACCAGCAGCATGATGCCGATGACGATGACCGTGGAGGGGTTGCGCTGCGGCTCGGGCACGGCGAGCACGTCGATGTAGAGCGAGACCAGCGCGAGCGAGGCGAGGATGCCGGCGAAGGGGTCGACAAAGGCGTCGGCGATGCGGCGGGCGAGCGTCTTGGTCGGTGCCTCGATGGTGTTGGAGCCGGTGGCATCCAGGCGCTCGGCGGCGTGCTCAGCGGTGAGACCGTTTGCCGTGGCGTCAAGCAGCACGAGGGCGTCTTCGGCGCTATGGGTGGCGGCGAATATGGTGTTCTTGGACAGGCCGGTATGAGCGGCGGGGCGCGCCGTGCGGCGGCGCTTGGAGATGGCTTCGAGTACCGTGACGGTTTTGAGCATCAGCATAGGGTCCTCCTTGTTGAAGGGAGTTAGCGTACGTGTCGTATTTGCTTCAAAAAACCTAGATGTCGCTCACGTCAAGCTCTTGAGCCCACAAAGGGTGCAGCGCGCCTTTGTGGTGGTTTTGGCGATCTGCCGGTGGCGTTTATGCGTATGCGGAATCCTCACGGCGTGCCGAGGGCGACATGCAGGTTTTTCGACTAGGACTGCCTTCCATGGCACACCTCCTAAAGGCCGAGCGCAGCGCGCTTTGGGTATCTCGTACCCCTTTTTAATCCGCCCGTATTCTTGATGAGGGGGTTTGCCGTGTCAACCCCATTGTTCGGAAAACCATTCCCTTTGACAAAGCCTTTACAGGTTGATTTCCGATCTCAGCCGAACACATTAGGCGGACAGGCCGTTCCCGCAGCTAGCCGAACGCCCCCGAGGCCCCATCCGGGCCCCGGGGGCGCCG